>NZ_JANADR010000002.1 GCF_024199925.1 Bradyrhizobium sp. CCGUVB1N3 | reverse complement strand
ACGGTGTCAACGCCGAACTCGTGCATGTAGTCCGCCTTGGCGCGCATCTCCGCATAGCCGCGGAACGCCTCGAACTCGGTATTGGGCATGCCGAGTGTCTTGAGCAGTAGAGCATATGCGTCGATGTGGACCGTCTCCATGTTGGTAAAGGCCGCCATCATCATCTGAACGGTGAGCGGCTGAAAGATCGGAATGTAGCGCTTGAGATAGTTGTCACCGACCTCAATGTCCGATTGGGTGAAGAAACGGAAGATCTGGGTGAGCAGCGCGCGCTCGTTGGCGGTGACGCGGTCCGACGCCCAATCCTTCAGGTCGGCCCCGAGCGGCACTTCCTCGCCCATCCAGTGGGTCTGCTGCTGGCGCTTCCAGAACTCGTAAGCCCAGGCGTAGCGATCGACGTCATAGCTGCCGGTCGAGTCGAGGAGGCCGACGCGCCCTTTGCCGATCAGTGTGCGAGGATCGACGGACGAGAGATCGATCACTGACATGCGAGGCACTCCTCATAGTCCGTGCGCTGCGGCGGCTGCAGCGGCGCGGCCTTATCGCGGTCGGCGATCTTGCCGGCGAACGCCGCGCGCGAGATCGATTTTGATCGGCAGTAGTAGAGGCTCTTCACCCCGCGCTTCCATGCCGTCCAGTGCAACATGTGGAGGTCCCACTTATCCACGTCGGCCGGCAGATAGAGGTTGATCGACTGGCTCTGGCAGATGAACGCGGCGCGGTCGGCGGCAAGCTCGACGATCCAGCGCTGGTCGATCTCGAAGGCGGTGCGAAAGATCGCTTTTTCGTGCTCCGACAGGATGTCGAGATGGGCGACCGACCCCTCGTGCGCAATGATCGACTGCCAGGTCGCCAAAGTGTCGGCGCCTTTGGCGGACAACACCTTGGCGAGATGCGGATTACGCACCGAGATGGCACCGGACAACGTCTTGTGGGTGTAGATGTTGGCCGGGATCGGCTCGGTGCAGGCGCTGGTGCCGCCGCAGATGATGCTGATCGAGGCGGTCGGCGCGATCGCGATCTTGTGGCTGAAGCGCGCCATCACGCCGCATTCCAGCGCATCCGGGCAAGGGCCTCGCTCGCGAGCGAGCGCCACGGATGCCGCGTCGGCATCGCGACGGATTTTTCGGAACATGCTGAGATTGAACGACTTGGCCAGGACGCTCTCCATCGGAATGCCCCTGGCCTGGAGAAACGAGTGGAAGCCCATCACGCCGAGGCCGACGGAGCGCTCGCGCAGGGCGGCGTAGCGGGCACGCTTCATGCCGTCCGGCGCCACCGTGATGAAGTGGGTGAGCACGTTGTCGAGGAAGCGCATGACGTCCTCGATGAAGCCGGGCGCCTCATTCCACTGGTCCCAGGTCTCGAGGTTGAGCGATGACAGGCAGCACACCGCAGTGCGCTCCTCGTTGCGATGATCGATGCCGGTCGGCAGTGTAATCTCACTGCACAGGTTGGAGGACGAGACCTTGAGGCCGAGCTCGCGCTGGTGCTTGGGGAGCGCGCGGTTCACAGTGTCGATGAACAAGAGATAAGGTTCGCCGGTCTGCAGCCGGTTCTCAAGAATGCGTTGCCATAGCTGGCGAGCGTCGATCTCGCGGACGACCTCGTTGGTCTTCGGGCTGCGCAGAGCGAACGTGGTGCCGGCGCCCACGGCACGCATGAACTCGTCGGTGACGTTGATGCCGTGATGCAGGTTGAGGCTCTTGCGGTTGAAGTCGCCGGACGCCTTGCGGATCTCGAGGAACTCCTCGATCTCGGGATGGTGGATATCGAGATAGACTGCCGCCGAGCCACGCCGCAACGAGCCCTGGCTGATCGCCAGCGTCAGACCATCCATGACGTGGATGAACGGGATGATGCCCGAGGTGACGCCGCCCTTCACCTTCTCGCCGATCGAGCGAACATTGCCCCAGTAGGTGCCGATGCCGCCGCCGTTGGAGGCAAGCCAGACGTTCTCGTTCCAGGTGCCGACGATGCCCTCGAGCGAGTCCGACACCGAGTTAAGGAAGCACGAGATCGGTAGGCCGCGCGTGGTGCCGCCGTTGGAGAGCACTGGTGTGGCCGGCATGAACCACAGCCGAGACATCGCATCATAGAGACGTTGGGCATGCGCAACATCGTCCGCGAAGGCACAAGCCACCCGCGCGAACATATCCTGGAGGCTCTCGCCGGCGAGCAGATAACGATCGGTCAGCGTCAGCTTGCCGAACGACGTCAGCAGGTCGTTGCGCGACCGATCGAGCGTGAGGTCGGAGGGCTTTGGCGATGGCGCGAGCGGCCAGGGCAGCGGAGCCGGCGATGGCGGCGGCACAAGACGCAGCTCAGGCGCGGTAGGCTTTGCCTGCGCTGGGGGCGGCCGCACACTCGGCAGCTCAACGAGATGACCATGCTGATCGAAATCGTAAGACGGCGACATCGGCAACCCCGCGATGTTTGGGGGCTGGGCGCGGGACGACTTGCGAGACTGGGCAAATGTCCCCGGCCGCAAGCGCCTCACCGGACACCCCGCCCGAGGACGTTCGTTCTGTCGCGGCAGGTCTCCTGGCTCGCGGGTCGCTGCGGCTGTCGGCCTTCCGGCGCTGTCGCGCCAGTGACCATGATGACAACCGCTCGCCGCTTACAGTTGCGGGGGCAGCCTCGGAGTAGCCGTTGCCGGCGCACCGGGTTCCCTCTTAGCTTCCATCCGACGAGATGTGGACTGGAAGACCGTGACGTACTACATATAGTGCTCCTCGGCGAGATTCGTCAAGCTTTTGGCGCGGGGGGAGGTCAAGATTCAGAAGGAAAACGGCACCGTCAAGTTTACCGATTGGAACGGCCGAGAGGTAGATGACTATGCATGCCAATCGGTCGGGCCCCTCTTTATCGCTGGAAGTGATTAGCTATGCCGTTTGGTTGTATTTCAGTTCCGAGACCGGCATCGAAGCCGCAATAACGATCCTGTTATTCGCCGAGTACATGGCGGAAAACGACGGCGCGCTGCACTTCGCGATGCCGGTCAATGGGAATGGCCCCCTCCCAAGCGAACAGATGAAAGCGCAACGCGTCACCATGCCCCGCGACACGCGTTCCCAACTGATGCCGATCGTGACGGATGTCATCGCGAGAAGAACCGATGGAAGGCCCCGACACGCGGAACCATTGGATGCATTCGCCGCGAGGCTGAACTCGCTCGGCTACGCTGGGTTTCATACGTGGTGGGTGCAGATCGTTTCGGAGTTGAAACGTTCGGATGTCCAGTCGGCATCCGTCTCCGTATGCGTGCTGGCGGCGGCTCTCGTGGAAGGCGCGCTAACGTTCGTGGTCAAGCACGCGCGATCCAAGCAGGTAGGCCCATTCGGATCCAACAACTTCGAACGTGATCCGCGTACCTGGCGGATCGACGATCTTGTCTCGAGCGCGGCGTCCGGAGGGCGATCGAGCATCCGGGATCAGGCCACGCGAAGCCGGTCAGACGGCCTAATTCAAACGCGCCAACGCATACACGCCGGGCGGATGTTGTCCGATCACCCTGCGGGCGTGCCCGGTCTTCGACCGGAAGAAGCACGCGACGCCAAGCAGACGGCCGAGCTAGTCGTGCGGAGTGTGCTCGACTGGCTCGACCGGTTTCCGCCGGATCCAAAATAACTGTCGCGCGCGCCGCGGGCCTAATCGATATCGGGAAGCCGATAACGTCGAACGTGGAGGGCCTCGTCCTCCGAGGTGATTTCTAGCACCTGGTTCACCAGATCGGCATCGGCATTCAGTTCGTCCAGCGCCTGCTCGAAAAGCTCGACCTGCATATCGAGGTTCCATGTTTGGGGGACCGTTGGGCGAGGAGTCCCGAAAGCGACTTTTTGCGCTTTACTGACCAAATCTTGAATATAAATTCTGGTCAGTTGGTTATTCCCAACTTGCTACTGACCGTTTTTTATATACAATATTCGGTCAGAAAATGGTGGCTGATGCCCGACCCCACGTCCGATACCCTCGATCGCATCCATGATCGGATCGCCCAGGCGGCGCCGGCCGGTGTGTGGTCGCGCGCCGATTTTCTCGACATCGGAACCCCGAACGCCATCGAGAAGGCGCTACAGCGGCTGACCCTGAGGGGCGACATCCGCCGGCCTCACCGCGGCCTCTACGACAAGCCGGGCCTCAGCAAGCTGACCGGCAAGATGGTGTTTCCGCCGCGCGCCTCGTTCATCGATGCCATCGCCCGGCGTGACAAGCTGCGCGTCCTGGTCGATGGCATGACGGCCGCGAACGACCTCGGCCTGACCACGGCCGTTCCGGCGCGATCGACGATCTATGCCGATACCTATCCGCGGACGATCGAGATCGAGGCGAGCGCCGGCGATCCGCAGGTGACCAAGCCCGTCATCTACAAGCTCGACTTCAAGCGCATTTCGGCCAAGACCGCATTCTGGGCCGGCCGCCCCGCCATGCGCGTGGTCCAGGCGCTGACATGGTTTCGCGACGAGCGATCAAACCTCGATCCGGCCGTGAACGGTATCGTCCGGCATTTGTCGCACGATCCGAACCGGGAAAACATCGCACAAGATCTACGCGACAACATCCAAGCGGTCCCGGCGTGGATGTACCCGCTGGTCGAAACGATCGCACGCAAGCTCCGAGCGGAGGATCACAGCGACGGCAAGTCGAATCCTGAGGGCGCAAAAGGCGGCCATGCAGAAAACCTTCATTGAAATCCTGCGCTCGAGCGTCGACGAGCGCCGCACTCTCTTTGAGACGGTTGCTGCCCATCTGGAGACAGAGGCGCAGAACATCGAGAAGGACCTCTGTGTCTGCTGGGTGCTCGACTTCCTGTTCAACCGGCGGGGTGATGATCCCATCGGACTTTATTTCAAGGGTGGTACAAGCCTCAGCAAGGCATATGGACTGATCCGTCGCTTCTCCGAGGATATAGACATCGGCATCTATAAGGCCGATTTGCACGTCCCGTTGGAAGCCGAGATCGCGACCCTCCCCTCGGTGAATCAGCAGCAGCGCGCGCTCGCCGAGAAAGTGGACGAGGCGGCGCGGCAGTATATCTCGGGTCAGCTCAAAAAGGAGCTGACGACGGAGATCGCAGCCGTCGAAGGCGCCGCCGAACAATCGGGGCATTTCTCACTCCGCTTTGGCTTCGATACGTATCGCAACAAGGAAGCGCTCGACATTCTAGTGGTCGGCTACAGGAGCGTCTTCGACGCCGGCGACGCCTATGTGCAGGCGGCGGTCCGCATCGAAGGTGGTGCGCGTCCTGATCCTGAGCCGGCCGAGCCCCGCGAGATCGTTCCCTACATCGCTTCGGAAATGCGGGAGGGAATGGAGCTCACGGTGCGCAACGTGACGACGGTCAAGCCCGAGCGGACCTTCTGGGAGAAGGTGCTGATCCTGCATGCCATGACTGAAATGACAGAGAAGCGAAGCACGGAAAGCAAACCCGACCGTCCGGTGCCCGATCTCAATCGCTACTCGCGCCACTATTACGACGTCCATCAAATCTGGACCCATCCGGACTATGGCGTCGCCACGGCGTCGATGCGCGATCTTGCTGAAGCCTGCCGGCAGCACAAGGAGTTGATGTTTCGTGCGCCGGATCACCGGTACGATCGCGCTGTGCCCGGCAGCTATCGCCTCGTTCCGACCGCGGAGATGCGGGCCAGGCTCGCCGCCGACTATGACCGGATGTCGGCAATGATCTTCGGCACACCGCCCGCTTTCGCGGACGTCATGGCGAGCATCGAAGCACTCGAACAGCACCTGAATGCTGGACCGCCCAACTTATAGCGGGGCCTGTCCCGGGAAAAATGAACAGGACTCAGCGGGCTACAATGATAGGATCAAGGCATGGGTGAAGCTCCAGAGAACATCCCAGTGCGACTGCCTGATTCCGCCACGATCGAGGCGGCTCTCGCGTGTCTTCCATCCGGCGCCGACGAAGGGACTCTCGCATCTGCGCTGACGGACGCATTCCCGGGATTTTCCTTTTCGGCGGTCAGCATCGACGACCCGTATTGGCGCGACGCGCTCTCAGTGATCGCGGCCGACGGGACGCGGATCGCGGACTATCGGCCATGGATGGAAGCGGAGCTCGCGAAGGTCAACGGCGACATCGGCGCGCTCTGGACTCGATTGCGCGAGAGCGACCTTCAGATTTCGGAATGGCACGGCAACAGCGTGTATGCCTTCGCGCCGACTGGACCGGACGCGGCGGACTATGTGCAAATCCGTCTCGGTCGGGAAGTCGAACGGCGCGCTGGGCCGATCGTCAATCCGAGCTATCGCCCTTGGGGCAAGGACGAGTTGCTCGATCCGTCATGGATCACGCACGGAGATATGTCTGACGACAAGGTACTCGCCGGCCCGCTTTATCGGATACTTGGGCGCGCGGGCAGCAGCGTTGTCCATGTCCGCAGCTTTCTGACTCGGCGTGCCTGCCTTGAGCGCGAGAAGCGCGAAGCGCAGCGGCCGGAGATGGAACGCCGTGTAGTGCGGGAAGTGACGCGGGAGGGCACGACCGAGACTCCGTTCCTGGAATTGGTGCCGGACTGGTTCGAGTACGTGCCACGAGAGAATCGCTTCTTCCAGGATTGGGACGAATCAAGCGCTTCAGTCGAGCGCATCTACGCGCACTGGGCGCTCGACATTTACGACTACGACGACAAAGGCACGCGCGAGGTCGGATTCGTACCGCGCCCGCTGCATCTGCCGGAAGAGAGGCTTATCGCTGGCGACGCCTCGGTTCATATCCTGATGGATCGCGCTGAAGCGATCGACCGTGAGGTCGGCGTCCCATTTGGTTGGTTCTTCTTGATGACCCATGGTAATCGGATTGAGCCAGAGGTTGGTCAAGCGATTGCCAAGGGTCTGCGTGACCAGCGCGTGGTCCTACCCGATCGGGATGCGCGCGTCCTGCTGCGCTGGGCCGAGCGACCTTACGGTTTCTGATAGGACAGGGGTGATGGCCAGAACTCAGGTTCGTTGTCACGCGCTCAACCGGCCGCGATCACCGCGAAGCCCAACTCAGGCATAGCGACGGCATGCTCGCATAGCCGCCGCCTTGAGGGTTGATATCGAAGATCTGGTGCCGTTCAACTGCACCCGTTCTCCTTACGGAAATTGGCTATGGTCGATAGCCCGGAACGAGCCCGCGCAATGGCCAGATCAGTTCCAGATTGCGCCCGGCCTCTCGCTCGAGGCGACGCTAGGAGCGGATCTGATTGATATAGCGGTAGAGATAGAACTTCAGCAGATCTGCCGGATCACATGGCGGCTGTCCCGCTCCGCTCTGGCGCTCAGCGTGTCGAAAACGAAGTGCAACCAGATCAAGGTTGGCAACGTAGGCTAACCAATAGGACTGAAGCGTACGAAGCTACTCTTCGCCGGATACCACTCAATGGGCTGTCCGCAACATTGGCGTTAGCGTGGGCGAATCACCACGCTGTATCTCACCAATGACCTTGAAGCCGTGGCGCTCGTAAAAGGGAATGTTTTCCGGATTTGAGCTTTCGAGATATGCGGCGGCACCCTCCGAATCACATCGTTTAAGAGCGTGTTCCATTAGCAACGTGCCAAGCCCCTGTCCGACCCAGTTCGGATCGGCGGCAATGAGAGGCAGATACCAATGTGGCTCAGGTGGATGATGTTCGACCATTCCCAGCCGTAGCTGTGCCATATCTTCGCTGATCTCCGGACGTAGGGAGTGAGCCATAATTGCGTCGAGTGCATCCTCATCTTGCTCCACGCCGGGTGGCAGCCAGAGCGCCGCGGCTCGAATCCCTCCCGTCACGTATGCTGTGCCATGCTCGAATGCTCGTCCACCACAGGCCTTAACGAACTGAGGCATGATCGTAAGATATTGGTCTGGGTCAGGCCAGCTCCATCGAGCCAATGGGTCCGCGGCAAAGCCGAGCACAAGTGTCCAGACGGCGGTCGCCTGCATTTTTGAGGGCGCAGATTTTATGTCCGTCTCCGCTGTCATGATGTCTGTTCCAGGTCTCTATTTGGGCGCCAGAGTTGCAAAGCTAGAACGCACGACAGGTGCCTCTGAACATGCGCAGAAGAGGGCACCAATGGAGGTTTCGTCGGCTGCATCTCGTTTTCGCGTTTCGAGCTCTTCTCTTTCCTCAGACGGTCGCACTAGCGACCCTGCGGGACCAAAGCTCGTCAGCGGGTTGAACCGCCCCGGGTTTGCCGGAGGCTCCAACTCCTGAGAGGATGGAGCCATGACAAGCAAGACGACGAACAAGTTTTCACCCGAGGTCCGGGCTCGTGCGGTTCGGATGGTTCTGGATCATGCGAGCGAGCACCCGTCGCGGTGGGCGGCCGTGACCTCGATTGCGGCCAAGATCGGCTGCACACCGCAGACGCTGCACGACTGGGTCAAGAGGGACGAAGTCGATAGCGGACACCGGGCCGGCGTTCCGACCGACATGGCCGAGAAGCTGAAGGCGCTGGAGCGGGAGAACCGTGAGCTTCGGCAGGCGAATGAGATCCTGCGCAAGGCGAGCGCGTATTTTGCGATGGCGGAGCTCGACCGCCGGTCCAAGCCATGATCGCCTTCATCGACGATCATCGTGGGGCGCATGGGGTCGAGCCGATCTGCAAGGTCTTGCCGATCGCCCCTTCGACCTACCACGCCCATGTGGCCAGGCGGCGCGATCCTGCCAGGCTGTCGGCGCGCGCCAGGCAGGACGCTACCCTGAAGATCGAGGTTCGGCGGGTGTTCGATGAGAACTTCCGGGTCTATGGCGTGCGCAAGGTCTGGCGGCAGCTCGAGCGGGAAGGCTTCGATGTTGCCCGCTGCACGGTGGCGCGACTGATGCGGGACATGGGTTTGCAAGGAGTCATCCGCGGCAAACCCGTCAAGACCACGATCAGCGACAAGGCCGCGCCATGCCCGCTGGATCACGTCAACCGCCAGTTCAGGGCGCCAAGGCCGAACGTTCTTTGGCTCTCCGACTTCACCTATGGTGCGCCTCGCCCCGAGGAATCGGGGGAGCGTATGTTTGGAATGCATTGAGAAAGGAGGAATTTGACGAGCCTGCTTCCTGCTGTGGGGAAGCATGAGCCCAAGCGGCGGTGACCTGCTGTCAGCTGGCAGGGTGACGTAGCCCGCAGGTAAAGGGGACTGAGGCGAAACCGTTACGCCGAGATGGTTCCCGAGGCTGAGTATCGGAAGGTTGAGGAACACGAACCGGTTCATCCGCGTCTGTGGGCTGAAATGTCGCCTCCGCCTACACGGTTTAACAGGCGGAATGCTGAATGGTGTCGAAGGATATGTAGCCGGAGACACCCGAACGCGAGCGTAGACGTAAGGCGTCTTGCGTGGGCCGAGGGGAGAACGCAGCCAAACCTGAGGCAACGGCATCGACTTGCAGCAAGCAAGGGAAAAGACTGCGACCGGCAACCTCACCGATGCGCTGGTAGTCCAACATATGAACGAGGGAAGGCATGAGCGGAATGGTAAGGGAGTTGACCCCGATGTCCGTCATGCTGGCAGAGCTCCCGTAGTAGTCCGAGGCCGGGAAAGCCGGTCACATGGCGAAGGGGAGCAGTTTGAGTTGCTTGGAGTGCACGTGATCTGACCTAATGAGGTGAAGACCTTTGATAATCAGTGAAATGCAGCACAAGCTCGCGACGTGGGCCGCGGCCGATCAGACCCGCCGGTTTGATCGATTGCTCCGGCTCATCACCGACAGGAATTGGCTTGCTGAGGCGGCCCGGATCGTCCTGGCGTCGAAGGGCGCCAATACACCGGGTCTTGACGGAATGGACAAGCGACGACTTGCTGCCGTTCTGGAGCGTCATCTGGATCGGTTGCGCGTGGCCCTGTTGGACGGCACTTACCGCCCAACGCCGGTCAAGCGAATCCATATCCCGAAGACCAACGGCAAGTTGAGACCATTGAGACCGCATCGTCCAGCGGGCGATGCTGATGGCCATGGAGCCGATCTGGGAGAGCGACTTCCACTCGGGCTCCTACGGCTTCCGTCCCGAACGCAGTGTTCATCATGCGGTTCGTACAGTGAGGATGCAGTTGCAGGATGGCTCCGACTCGAAGGGCCGCTGGATCATCGAAGGTGATCTGGCGAGCTACTTGGATGTTGCGTCATACTACACCTTCAGTTTTTTTGAGAGGGTCGAAGAGGTCCGGAGCAACTGCAGGTACTTGAATTCGTATGCCTTTTGCTCGTCCGCGATAGACGTGAACGGCCTTAAGCTCGCCGCGCTTTACACGTTGCAAGATGGTTTGCCGCGAGACGCCGAGTAGATTCATGGCCTTAAACATCTTCACATAACCTTCGGGCGCGCTCTCCACAAAGCGCGACCGCAACTCGTCATTGATACGGACGCGCCACGGCGCGCCAGGTGTGATCTGCTCTCCGGCAATGAAGCCATCTTTGAGGTAGCGATGCAAAGTAGAGGGTGCGATCCCGAGAGCGCGTGCTGCTTTCTCGATCGTCATGCACTCGCCGTCCTGCACTTGCTGTTTCGGCTCGAAGCACGGAATCTCCCAGTGCGTCCGCAGGCTCGACACACGATTTGCCGTAAACGACAGTCCTGTGGCCGTTGTACGGCCTTGGCGATTGAGGATGCCGGCGATCTTGGTGTCGGGATAATGTGCAGCCAGTCGCCGCAGCAGATCGATCGTATCGTCGGCGGTGCGGATCGGCGATGGATGCGAGTGCGGTAATGGGACATTAACTTCACTGAAGAGACCGCCGCGCCAACGTAGCGTCAGGTGAGCGTTGTATTTATCGCGCTCGACTCTCAAGGTGATATCGTCGAGCAGCGTGCGGAGCAACTCCTTGCGATCGCGATCGCTCGTCGTGGGAGCGAACCAGATACGCTTGAGGTCTTTACCGAGTGCAAGGATCGCGTCGCGTTCTTCGTGCGTAAGCGAGCGCGGTCGGGCATGTTCGCGGTCCGAGAGTTCGGATTCGGCAGTCTTCAGTTCCAGCAGAGCGCTTTCCCATTCTGCTTCGAGCCCACGCGCGACGAGTCTATTCTCCGGATCCACGGCGCGATAGCGTCGCTCGGCGCGCTGCGCGTTGTAGCGCGCACGCTCGACGTCGCGACGGAACTGCGCGAGAGTCGTCTCGTGATCGGCGTCGAATTGCTCGATCGCCTGGAGCGAGGCTTCCAGGCCTGCGGGCGCGAGAGCCGCAAGGAACGCTTCGGCGACAGCCGCATCAATCTGCACACCGCCGATGTTGAGGCAGTACTCGCCCCGGCCGTTGACGATGTTCTTGCCGGCGCAGTGATATCCGGGCGCCGAGAACCGGCCGCTGTAGTGTACGGCCAGGCGCCGACCGCAGTGTCCGCATACGGCGAGGCCTTGTAGGAGTGCTGCGCCTTCTCTCACGGCACCCCCGCTCTGGTGCGGTCGAGGACGGATGTTCTGCGCCAGGCGCTTCTGGTTCGCCTCGAAGGTATTCCAATCGATGTATCCGGCATGATGGTCACGAATGAACACCGGCCACTGCTCGCGGTCGCGTTGTCTGATGCGCTTTCGGATTCGACCGCCCGCATCGAGATAGCATGTCTGCTGGGTGCGGCCATACACATAAACGCCGGCATAGAACGGGTTGGTGAGGACCTGGTGGATCTTTGTGTAAGTGGGGGCGACCCAGCGGAGATCGACAAGGCTGTTGGAGTGCAGCGGAAAGCGCAGGCCTTGCGAGCGGAACCACAGCCACACGCGTCGTGCCGAGCCGAATTCGGCAAAGCGGTCGAAGACAGCATGGATCGCGGCTTGCACCGACTCGTCAGGATGCAACAGCACCTCCCCGTCGGCGTCGCCCCGTACCAGACCCACCGGCAGCCCGCGGTGCAGTTCTCCGCGTGCGGCCTTGTTGCGGATGCCACCGAGCAGCCGCGCACGCAGCACATGCAGCTCTGCCTCTGACATCGTACCTTTGAGCCCGAGCACCAGGCGGTCATTGAACAAGCCCGGATGATAAATCCCATCTCCATCCCCGATGAGCGTGTGGGTCAGGCCGCATAGATCGAGCAGACGGTACCAATCAGCATTATTGCGCGCTAGTCGCGAGACTTCCAAGCCGAGCACGATGCCCACCTGGCCGAGGCCGACCTCCGCGGTCATACGCGCGAAGCCGGTGCGCTCGGAAAGGCCGGAGCCGGAAATACCGAGGTCCTCATCGATGACCTTCACCTGATCGCGTCGCCAACCAAGCCGCGCGGCGCGTTCGGCTAACTCGTACTGACGGGCGGTGGACTCGCGATTATGCTCGACCTGCGTCGTGCTGGACTGACGCACGTAGACGATTGCGCACCGGCGTAGGTGCTCAGCGGTGATCTTGCTCAGTTCGTTCATCGTTGTGATCTCCGGCAGTGGCGATTGCTCGGGCGATTAGTCGGGCGAGTCGCAGCACGAGATGTGCGCGCTGCTCTTTATCGAGGGCCTCCCATACGGGTACGGCCCCGCGCTGAGGTGGTGGGTCGAGAAAGCTTAGCTGCTGCATGGCTGTCCTCCGATTCCGGTGGCAGGACAGTATGCGCGGCATCCAATTGCCGCAGCAAAGCGTCGACGATCGTCCGGGCGTGCAGCAGCTCGGCGTGGGAAGCCAGGAATGCCGCTCGAGCGCATTGCGGGCTTGCACGCGGTAAATGTTGTGCGATAGGCAGATCTGTCCACGCGGCCGGTACAAGGGCACGGGTACCATCGGGCAGTACAAGCGTCAGATGAAGTTCGCCGCGTCGATGACACCAGCCAAGCACATTAAGCGCAGATCCCTCGAAGGGATGGCGCGACCGAACGATGGTTACCTGATCGGGATAGTCGTCGAGATGATGAGCGCGGTGGTGGGTAGTCTGTCGAGTAGTCTTTCGGGAGTCTCAATCATGATTGGGTGCTCCGATTTGTCGCGCATCGAGTCGGTGATCCACGCCTGATCAGTTTGATCCGGAGCTGGCTGAAAGCGGGCGTTTTGGAAGATGGAAAGGTCCATCCGAGCGAGCAAGGAACACCGCAAGGGGGATCGATCAGCGTACTTTTGAGCAACCTTTATCTGCATCATGTGCTCGACCTCTGGTTCGAATGCGTGGTGAGATGCCGGTTGCGGGGCGAAGCCCGGCTGGTGCGCTACATCGACGACTTTGTGATCTGTTTCCAATATCGATCGGACGCCATCCGCGTTCAGGACGCGTTGCGCCTTCGGTTGGAAAAGTTCGGTCTCACTCTTGAGCCGACCAAAACCAAGTTGGTTGAGTTCGGTCGGTTCGCGCAGCGACACGCGGGTAAACGCGGCAGAAAGCGCCCGGAAACAATCTACTTCCTGGGGCTGACGCTGCATTGCACGCAAAACCTGAAAGGTAACTTCAAGGTTGGGATGCGCACCGAGAAATCTCGCTTGCGGCGCAGCCTTACGTCCCTGCAGGAGCTCCTGCGGCGAATACGACATCATGCGATCAGTGACCAGGTCGGCGAAATCAACGCCTTCCTACGCGGCCACTATGCCTATTACGGTGTCGCCGGGAATCTCCGGTGTCTCTTGAAGGTGTATCGTGCCGGGGAGCGTTACTGGCATCGGATGTTGCGCAGCCGCAGCTGGGCCGGGCGACGCTTGACCTGGGAGAAGTACCACCAGATCAAAGCAAGGACGCCGTTACTGAAACCAAAGCTGCGCCTTCCATATGCGGAGTTGCAGGCTCTTGCAGTGCTGTGAACCAACTGCCGAAGAGCGTAGTGCGGTAAATCCGCATGCTACGTTCTGTGGGAGCGGGAGGCGGGCGACCGCCTCCCGCGACCCGGTGGTGGCGTTGCGAGACGTCCCCCTATCCCGATCAAGGCAGATTATGCGGAGAGCGGGATTATGCGAAGTGCCGCCCTGTGATGGGCTGGTTTTCGCCGATCTCGGCGTGCTCCGCTCCGCATAATCCCAGACGTCTCGGGCCGTAGTGATGCATTGTCCGCCTTAAGCTGAGATCGCCTTTGGTCTATGTTGGCTCGCGGGATGAACGTAGGCGCGGACTGCAAGCCGGTGGATAAGAATGATGCTTGGGAAGAGATTGCGCGCATCCGACAGCGGTTGGCTGATCTGGATGCCGAGCGGATGGAGCTTGAGCGCAAGTTGGAAGCGCTTGAGCAAAAGCTGACATCCGGCAGCGAGGCTGAAACACCTGCTTTTTTCGACACCCCCGTTACCAATAACTCGCAATCAATCGAGAAAGTCGAGTTGTTCCGACGCTTGTTCGGCGGGCGTCCCGATGTTTTTCCGGTGCGCTGGGATAACAAAAAGACGGGACGCTCCGGTTATTCGCCGGCGTGCTCGAATGAGTGGGCAAAGGGGATCTGCGGCAAGCCGAAGGTAAAATGCGGGGAATGTCCGCATCAGGCGTTTATTCCGCCTTCCGAGGACATTATCGAAAAGCATCTGCGCGGCGGCGATGCTCGCACCGGTGACTTTGTCGCCGGGGTTTATCCATTGCTGCAGGATGAGACATGCTGGTTCCTTGCCGCCGACTTCGACAAGGAAAGCTGGGCGGATGACGCCAGAGCATTGCTCGGCACCTGTCATGTGAAAGGAATTGCCGCGGCCCTGGAGCGGTCGAGATCGGGAAATGGCGGCCATGTCTGGGTATTCTTCTCCGAGCCTGTTCCAGCAAGGATCGCCAGGCAGATGGGGGCGGCCTTGATCACGGAGACGATGGAAAAACGGCCCGAAATCGGCTTCACCTCCTATGATCGCTTCTTTCCCAATCAGGACACGATGCCCCTTGGGGGCTTTGGCAACCTGATTGCATTGCCGTTGCAAAGGAAAGCTCGTGAGATCGGCAACAGCGTTTTTGTCGACAACGATCTGCGGCCTTACGACGACCAATGGGCGTATCTGTCGTCCCTGCCCAGATTGTCAGCTGACATGGTCTTCAGGATCGCGGAAGAGGCGGAGCTATCGGGTCGGGTTTTGGGCGTCCGCATGCCGGTGGACGACGAACATGTCGACGAACCGTGGAAGATGTCGCCGTCTCGCCGCCGTGCGCCGCGGCGTATTGAGGCCGCGATACCGCACAGCATCAGGGGCGTGGTCGCCGATCAGGTTTACATCGACAGGACAGAGCTGCCGCCAGCCCTGATTGCGCAATTTATTCGCCTGGCGGCATTCCAGAACCCGGAGTTCTATCGCGCCCAGGCCATGCGGTTGCCGACATTCGGCAAGCCTCGGGTCGTCTCATGCGCCGAGCTGTTTGCGCAGCATGTCGCTCTACCGCGGGGCTGCCTCGAGGAAGCAATCGATCTCATCAAAAGCCATGGCGCCGCGGCCGATCTGGAAGATATGCGCGAAATCGGTACGGCACTTCCCGCGAACGTATCCTTCCAGGGCGAATTGCGACGGCCGCAGTTGGCGGCTTTCGATGTTCTCGTCGCCCACGACAACGGGGTGCTCGCCGCCACGACGGCCTTTGGCAAGACGGTTGTCGCAGCAGCCCTCATCGCGCACCGCGCCCGCAATGCGCTGATTCTCGTTCATCGCCGAGAACTGCTCACTCAATGGGTGGAGCGACTCGGTTCCTTTTTGAACATTGACCCGAAACAGATCGGTATTATCGGGGGCGGAAAAAGGAAGCCGACTGGCGTCATCGATGTGGCGCTGATCCAAAGCCTGGTGCGCAATGGAGAGGTTGCCGATATCGTCGCCGATTACGGCCATCTCATTGTCGACGAATGCCATCACCTGTCCGCAACAAGCTTCGAGCTTGTCGCTCGGCGATCAAAGGCGCGATACGTCGTTGGTTTATCTGCGACTGTCGCCCGAAAGGACGGACATCATCCCATTATCTTCATGCAATGCGGCCCCGTTCGCCATCGGGTGGATGCGAGGGTCCAAGCGACCGAGCGTGGCATTCGTCATCGTGCCCGCGACCGTTCGACGAAATTTGAATTGCCATCGTCCCTGGCCTCCGTCGAGCGCCCATCAATGCCCGCGATCTATGCGGCCCTGGCGCAGGACAGTAGCCGAAATGACCTGATCTTTGATGATGTGCTGAAATCGCTGGAAGCCAAGCGTTCTCCCATCGTCCTGACGGAGCGAAAGGACCATCTCGATTATCTTCAGCAGAGGTTCTCGTCGTTCGTGAAGAATCTTGTGGTTCTGCGCGGCGGCATGTCCGCGAGGGATCGCAAGCTAGCCAATACGACATTGAATGTTGCTGACGATGACGAGCGCCTGATACTCGCGACAGGCCGCTACATCGGTGAAGGCTTCGATGACGCCCGGCTTGATACGTTGTTCCTAACGATGCCGATCGCCTGGAAGGGAACCCTGACGCAGTATGTCGGTCGTCTGCATCGACAGCATGATGGAAAGAGAGACGTGTTGGTCGTCGACTACGTCGATAAAGCTGTTCCCGTTCTGGCCCGGATGGCCACGAAGCGACGCGCGGGCTATCGCGCGCTGGGCTACATGATCGAGTAGTGGACCTGACCACTTGAAGCCGCCTTAACCCTGCTGGTTTATAGCGGCTGGCAACATAGGGCGGCAGATTCGCCACCACGGCTTGAACTCGCGCATCGTCGCGGTGCGGTCGCGCCATACCCATACGCTGGGCGAGCAGAGCCAGATTGTGACCATCCTTGCTTTTTCGGAAGGATTCAGGATCGACACCATCCCATACCAATGCGGCCTTCATCGATAACTCCGCCACCATACAAATCGGCTGGATAACCGAATCGTGGCTGAACGCGGACGGCAAGGTGTTTGCTGCGTCTTCGAGATTCGACCCCGCCATCCGCCAGAGCGTCACCGCATCAGCATTGCCTTGCTCAACTTGGTTGAGACCCATCGTGAAGTCGTGAATGTCAGCGCCCGCAAAGGCGACATCCGCGGCGATCATCCGATCCTGGCGGCACCAATTCCACCATTCCTCGGCATTCTCGAAACCCGTCATCTGCCAAGGCTGGGGGGCATTCTGGCCGAAGACGATGGGGAAAACGGCCTTTCGTGCCTGATCGACAGACGCGACCAATCCGATCCCGGCACCGGGCCAACTCGTTTCAACTTCCGGCACCATGGCAGCGTAAGCATCCATGATAAGCTTGACTTCAAGATTACCACCCGCGCCGATGACGAAGTTCGAGCCGAGCAATTCTATTGCGGCCCGGAACGGTCGCTGATGGGTGTGAACGCCTTCCTCCGCATATTTCCGGTCCAAGCGATGCAGATCATCCAGTGTCCATCCACTCATTCGCGCCTCCTACCGCCCATTGGCCAAGCGCCTGAGGAAGGTTCGCGCGGTTACGAGTACGACATGAAGACGAAAGGTGCTGTGGTCTTCATCCGAAAGACCGGGATGCGATCCCTCAGTGTGCAGCATCTTGAATAGGCCATTGATGTAGCTTTTCCCATCCGCAGTCCATCCGTTGCGGCTCGCCGACAGGAAGCCGATTTCCTCCAGCAACGCCCGACGGTTCTAGGCGTTGGGCCGTTTCGCCGCGTCTTCCGGGCGGACATTTCTGGCAATGTCGCTGAATAGGCTTTCGAGGAACGTGCGAAGCTGTCCGTTGCAGGCCGCCCAATCGCCGCGGGTGTGCGCTTCGATCGCCTGATCGAGATGACCGAGCGGTGTTGCGAAACCGAAGGATTCAGGAGCCGATGCACCTCATCATCGGTTTCGGGGAGCTGGATTTCCCCCGGCAGCGCGGCCCGAATAGAGGCACTGCGGCCATCGTCATCCCACACCAATACAAAGGCGTCGTGGGCCAGGCCGCGGGCAAACGCCGTCTGCAACGGGTGAGTGGCATCCTGTTGTGCCAGCAACGCGGCTTGGCGCACCACGGCTTCGCCGAGTGTCATGCGGCCGTCGAGCGTGTCGATGACGGTTTCAGAGCGCTGAACAACGATGCGTCCAAGCAAGTCGCATTTCTTCGCGACGCTGATGCTGGTATTCGAAGAAATCTCATTCTCAAGCCCGAGACGAAGCACCACCTGATTGAAGCGCGCCTGACTGTGTTGTTCGAACAGTTCGACGGCGGCAATCAGGGTGGGTCGGGTAAAGGGAACGGATCGCATGGGCCGGCCTACTCGAAGCGCAGGCCGAACAGCCCCCCGGTGTCCGTCGCATCTGTCAGCTTCATTTCTATAATGCGAGAACGGATGTCGAAGCCGGCCTTGAAGCCCTCGCGCGGCAGCGCGTCGGAGTTCATCGTGACGATATACTGGAAGCCGGCTGCCTCGGCCCGCTCGGCCCCGAGCTGCAACGCCTTGGCGACCTGCCGCTCGTCCACGCCATCGAACAGGTGGCTGTCATGTATCAGGAAGCCGGGACCACGGCCGTTCTTCAGGCTGATTTCGGTCAACATGAGATCAAAGCAGAAGATCTGCATGTTGGTAATGCCCTTGCTTCGCTGCCCGTCGATATGGACCTCGAACTGGGGGCCGCTTCCGGTTTCGGAAATCGTCAGGCTGCCCGCCTTCTCGTAAAGGGATTCCGACAGCGACTCGAAGGCGAGGATCGCCTCGCGGATGAGGTCGGCCCTCTCGTGGATGTCGTCACGCAGCGCCTTGGTTAGGTTGGCCCGCTCGATGTCGAGTTCGGCCTTGGTGCTCTCGATCCGCTCGGCGGTGTCGAGCCGCTGGCGAAGTCCCTCGACCTCCGCCTCGGCTCGGCCGACTTCCTCGCGCAGCGAAGTGTAGTGTTCCAGTGCGCCGCCGGAGCGAAGCACGCCCATGATCTGCCGTCGGCGACGGTCGCGCTCGGCGGTACGCTGATCGCGATCGGCAACGCGAGCCTCGGCCGAGGCGATCTCAGCGGTCAGATGCGCGCGCCGGTTCTCGATGATGATCCGGTGGAAGCGTTCCACCTCGTCGAAACGCCGCCGCACCATGTCGGGCAGAACGACCCCGGCCTCGGCATAGAGCTTCGTGACATCCCCCAGATCGGGCGCATCCTCGTCGGACAGCGAGGCGCGAAGCTGTTGCAGAAGATCGCCATCGATCACGTTCTCGACGTTCATGCCGTCGATCTCGCGTGTGATCTCGTTCGCCTCGCGCTCCAGAGCTTTGTATTCTGGCACGACCTCGAACGTCTCAAGCTGTTGACGCAGCCGCGCTGCGCGAGCCTCGGCGATGGTCAATCTCGTCCTGAGATCGGCCGCCTTACCAAAGAACCGGCCAAGGTCGCCGCTCCGGGCAGCCTTGCGCAGTTCCTGCGCAACCTTCTCCTGTGCGCGCAGTTCCTGAAAATGGCCGGGGGGATATTACGCCTCGCCGGCACGCTCCGACATGCGGATTGAAGCACATGTCCTCAGACTTGCTAGGGGGCCCACTTATGGGCGTCCCCCTGAACAAAGAAGCAACTCGTGGCAACGACGGTTCCGCGGTCGCAGGGATTTGTCCTGCCTGGTCCGCCTGCTAAAAGATTCTGGTGCAAGCGAATGGGCAGCTGAAACTAACCGTTCTTATTCATCAGCGCATGTTGAGAGGTTGGCGAGCGTGGCGTAAGCCGCTGAGGTGGCGTAGGATTCGGTTGCTGACACCCACCCTCCGCGCATCCGGGCCGCCACACTCGCCATGACCGACGATACGAGTCTGTCGTTCTCATTTCCAGCCGTTTCCCGCAAGAAGATCACAGCCGCGTTTGATTGCGGCAGGCTGACATCGGATGGTGGCGTCATGCTTCTGGCCATGGCGGACCGGCGCCTCGGCCTGGCCGCGAAGTTGTCCTGTGTATTCCCCGAGCGGCGCGATCGGGGACGCATCGTGCACAGCCTTGCGGATATGATCCGCGCCCGCATCTTCGCCATCGCGTGCGGCTACGAGGATGGCAATGATCTCGATCGGTTACGCGGGGATCCGGCGTTCAAGCTGGCTTGCGGCCGACTGCCGGACACTGGCCGGGATCTGTGTTCGCAGCCGACGCTATCGCGCCTGGATAATGCACCACACCTGCGTGAGGTGATCCGGCTGAGCTATGCGCTGGCTGAGCTATGCGCTGGTTGACCTATGGATGGACAGCTACGCGCGAGCGCCGAGCGCAATCACGCTCGATATCGACGACACGGTCGACGTGGTGCATGGCCGTCAGCAACTCTCGCTGTTCAACGCCCATTATGACGAATACTGCTTCCTGCCTATCCACGTCTACGACACCGAGCATAGCCGGCCTGTTGCGGTCATGCTGCGCCCCGGCAAGACGCTGAGCGGCATCGAGGTGCGAGCACACCTGTGCCGCCTGGTTCGGCGCATCCGCCGGCGCTGGCCCAATACGCGTATCACTTTCCGCGGCGACGGCCATTACGCCTGCCCCGAGGCGATGACTTTTTGCGAGCAAAACGCCATCGATTACGTCTTCGCGCTGGCCGGCACCAAGCCGCTCGCCAGAAAGGTCGATGAGGTCTGCGATGCTGTTTGAACCGAACGTGCGGTCGAGAACAAGATCGTGGTTCGCGGCTACACCGAGACCCGCCACGCGGCAGGTTCCCGGCATCGTGAGCGCCGCGTCATCGCCCGCATCGAGGCAACCCAACAAGGGCTCGACAACCGCTACGTCTTCACCAGCCTGAATATCGGCTCGGCCGAGTGGATCTATGATAGCCTCTACTGCGCACGCGGACAGGCCGAGAACCTGATCAAGCTGCACAAGACCCAGCTCGCCTCCGATCGCACCAGCTGCCGCTCGGCGCTCGCCAACCAGGTCCGCCTCGTCTTCCACACCGCCGCCTATTGGCTCATCCTCGCCGTGCGCGACGCCATCCCGAAGCCGCGTGATCTGGCAACCGCCGAATTCAACACGATCAGACTCAGGCTTCTCAAAATCGCAGCCCGTGTCATCGAGACCGCCACCCGCGTCCGCCTAGCCTTCGCTGCGGCGTGCCCCGACGCCGACCTGTTCCGCGGCTTGGCAGACGCTCTGGCCCCGCAAGCGCCCTGACGCGCGGGGCATGAGCCCCGGTCATCCCCGCCGCCGTCCTCCAACGCGTTCACGAAGTCCGGTCGAAAAGCGGCGAAAAAGCCGTAGCATTCGCGCGCGCCTTCAACCACGACCGGAAATGTTCCAGCAGCCCGCCCGGCAATCATGAATAAGGCGGGCTAGAGAACGCGTCGCCCGCGGCGCGCAGCAGGCTACGAAGAGGATTGACAATAGCGGGCTCTGGCGCGCTCTACAGAGCCTACAAGATGCCGGTCGAGGGTCGAATGGTGCCGGAGTGTTTTGCGATATACCGCGCTTCAGAAACGCGCTGCGAGATGTTGCCGCCGAGGGCGCAGCCGCACAGAAGATCATGAACGAAACGGATTGGCCTTCAGACGCCGACTACGACGTCTGTGACTGATCGAAGCATTGGCGGTAGCTGCCCCGTTGGTTGGCGCGCGCATCTGTGGTCTCTGCAACGTTGTTTGACATCGTCGATAGCGGACGGAGCCGGCGCCGTCGTAAAACAAACCGGCTGGCGGCTCGACGTGGTTCATCTTCGCTGTCAGCGCTTGGCGCGCTATTTGCTTGGCTCGCCTTAAACTTATGGAGGTGGCTGTGGTGCGCTTGAATGTTCCGCTTGTCGGCCAACAGCATGATTATGATGGTCAACCGATCATGCGACGAGATTACCAGGAAAATATGCGGCCATTTGGGAGTCGCGCTTGTTGGTATGCTTCCGCTTGTATGGTGTCCTATTACTTTCGCCCGGGGCCCCGCCTGGGTTTTCCCACGCTTTGGCGGGACGACTCAGGCCTCCCCCAAAACTGTTTTGAATATTTGGCTTTGACCGAAGGATTGGATTGGCTCGTAAAGCCATATGGCGGATTTACCCCATATTTCATCGCCGAGACGCTGCTGAGGCGAGGGCCAATTTGGGCTGCGGTAACGCTTCCGGTAACGCTAGAATCGGGGGATAGGCTTGTGGATAAGCATGTAGTGGTACTAACCGGCGTGAATGGACATACGCTATACTTCAATGATCCTAAGCCCCCAGCGCGTGCAGAGATTGGCTTCTTTGATCTCGAGCTCGACGCGCTTTTCGTCAAGAGTTGCGATTCGCTGTGAATGCTCTTCCGCAAGGCCCTTCGCCCAGGACTGGGACGCCAGTTGAGCGGAAGTAGCAGCCATGCAGGCGTAGGGGTGCTGAGAATTTTGGGGTTAAAAAGTGGCGGGCTTTTTTGGGGGGGGGCTATTGGCGTCTTTGCACTGGGCGGTATCGGCTGGATAGTAACATTCGTTTGTCGGTCAGCCGTTCTGAAGTGGACCCGCGGCCGGCGCGTCATTGGTGTGCCTCATTCACGGCCACGGCCACGGCCACAATCGCGGGCTTAGCATCGGCTTCGTCAACACGAACACCGGCTATTTTCGAAGCTCAACACCGGCCCGGTAGCGGGCAGTCTCGGGAAAGCCTCGAATAGCCGTCGGGCTGTCCCCGAGGAATGAGATGAGCTTCATAGCTAAAGTGTATCAAAACCGATACACCCAGGCAAGGCTTGAGATATGCCTCGGCAGCGATTCAAGCCGCATCGTCGTCTTCCTCGGGGTCGGCCTCGACCTCGTCGGCCTCCTCGTCCGATGCCAGCGCCGGCAATTCTCCCGCCAACATCTTGTCCTTGCTGAGCAGGCCGGCGTCCTCCAGCGCCTCCATGTTTGGAAGATCGCGCAGCGTCTCCAGGCCGAACTGCACCAAAAACCCCTTGGTGGTCACATAGGTGTAGGGCGCGCCGGGTTGCGGGCTCCGCGGGCCGCGCGCGATGAAGTCTAATCCGCGCAGACGGGCGATGGTATCGCGGCTGACCTCCTTGCCGAAGAAGGCGGACAGCTCGCTGCGGGTGATCGGCTGGTAATAGGCGATGCAGGCGAGGATCAGCGTCTCGGACTGCGACAGCGCCTTGCCATCGCTCGCGCCGCCGATCGCCGCGCGGATCGCATCGCCAAAGTTTTTCCGGGTGCGGTGCTGCCAGCCGCCGGCCACTGAGACGAGCTCGTAGGGCCGGCCGCGCAGCTCGGCGCGGATGTCGTCGATGATCAGATCGAGGCTGCAGTCGCGGCCGACGACGCGCGCCAGGGTCTCGCGGGTCACCGGCGCGGGTGCGGCGAAGATCACGGCCTCGACCCGGCCCATCCATTCGCGCCAGCGCAGCTCCGGCGGCAGCTCGGTGAGCTCCGTGTCGAGATCCGCTTTGGCTCGCGCGCGCCGCCCCATCTCAGAGCCCGTACAGTCGGAAGGTCGGCCGTCCCGTGAGCTCGCGCACCGCACCAAGCAACACCAGCCGTTCGAACAGCCGCCGCGTCGAACGGTCGCTCGCGGACGGGCCGGCGCCGGCGGCTTGCGCGTCCTCCATCAGCAGGATCCCCACCATCCTGTCGGCGTCCTTGCCGCGCAGTTTTGGCGCCACCGCCAGCAGCCGGTTGGCCCGTCGCACGAGGTCGGCGTAGAGCTCCGCTGCGGCCGCGGCGGCGCGCGCATAGGCCAGGGCGCAGGCCGAAAGCCAGGCGTCGTCAACGCCGCCCGCCTTGCCGGCAGCGCGCAGATCGGCGCGGCGGACCTGGCTCGCGATCAGCGGCACGGCGATCGGCCAGTTCAGGCGGTGAGCGAGCACGACGTCGGCCAGCCACAGGGCCAGCGGCTCGCTTGCCGGCACGAAGCGCAGGCTCAGCGCCGCGATTTCGGCGGCGGCCGCGACGGCGCTGCCCTGTCCGGCCGCGAGTTGTGTCGCGGCTGTGACGACATCCTTGAGCGCAGTGTCGACGCGCAGCTCGAACCGAACGGACAGCGTCATCAGCCAGTCGTCCGGCGCCATGGCGGCGCGCGCGCCGAGCTGGCGCCAGGCCGCGAGGATGCG
This sequence comes from Bradyrhizobium sp. CCGUVB1N3, assembly GCF_024199925.1. Taxonomy (NCBI): domain Bacteria; kingdom Pseudomonadati; phylum Pseudomonadota; class Alphaproteobacteria; order Hyphomicrobiales; family Nitrobacteraceae; genus Bradyrhizobium; species Bradyrhizobium sp. CCGUVB1N3. The sequence continues at coordinate 323,845 of NZ_JANADR010000002.1, read as the reverse complement.
CCCGCCCGGGCCGGGATCATCGGTCGTGCGGCGCAGATACCAGGCGTCGCGCAGGGAAGCCTCGTCCTCGCGGCGCCCACTGTTCCGGGCGAGCACAGCGGCGCTGGCGAGCGCTAATCGATATCGCCAGAGCTGGCCGAGCGGGTGTTCGCTGCGCGCGATGGGGTGGAGTGCGGCGAGCGCGCCACCGGCCAAAAACATCGCATCATCAGCGGCTTGTGCGGACGCGACCTGGCGCGCCCAGCTCGGTGCGGGCGGGACGGTCGGCGGGGCTTCCGGGAGAGTTCGCGCGCGCGGGGGCATGGCGAAGCTTATGCCGATTGCGGCGCTTATGGCATCAAAAATCGCCAAAACCGCCGCACCTGTCGGGGGATAACAACGCGTGATAATGTTGCCTTATCAGTCGTTTTGCCCTTTATAGAGAGGATGCCCGTTGTCGCTGGCGTTTCACCGCCGGACAGCCCCGTTTTGGCATCAAATCGACGAAAATTCGCAGTCATTGAGCGGACCGCCTTTGCGCTTAATCCCCGGACAGCGGCCTCCAGGATGGCCTCTCTCGTCGCGCAGAATGCGGAAATTCACGCCAATCGGGCGCGCGGACGACATCTCGCGCGTCCTTGTGCGGCCAGATGAATCTCAAGGGCTTGGGCGGAAATCTCGCGCACCATTATGAGATTCCCGGAGCGCCATTGTGGACTGGCTGAATCGGAATTCGTGAGACTGCGTGCCAAAGCACGTAGTCTCAGCATTACTGAATCGCCTGGCCGGCGGTCGCGGCGGCCGGGCTCCGGTGCGAATTTTGGGTGCTGCGGCACGCCGGACCAGGTGAGCCGCGGCGGCCCCCATCTCACGGTCCAGGCGCAGTTCGGCGCCGAAAACATCGTCCAGGGCAAGCAGGGTGAAAAAGCGCCAGCGCACCGGCAGCTGTCCGAGCGGCGCTTCGGCGCCGACGGCATGCCTGGCTTCGTGGGACAGCGCCAGCCGGGTTCATTGATCCAGAGCGCCAGCACGGGTCGCGCCGCTGCAGCATGGTCAAGCGGCGCCCAGAGGGTCGCAAGCGCCTTTTCAAGCTGCTGCTCTTCGGGAGCTTGTTTGACGGTCACTGAGATCCGCTGCTGGACCGCAAGCGCCCTTCCCAACAAGGCACGGTCCTGCGGGCGGCCGCCCTCCCCTCCCCTATCGATCAGAATCAGGCCGCAAGAGCTGCAGACGGGGCGCGCGCCCCCGTCAAGCAAGCGGAAAGCCACGGAAAGACGCCGGTGGCACGACACGCAGCGATCGTAAAGCAGCCGGTCGTGGATCGGGCAGATGCAGCGCTCGGCAAGCATCCAGCCGGCTCGTAGATAGGCATCGCGACCTGCGTCACGATCGGCTGCGAAGCAGGCGAAACAGACCGGGCATGACCCGGTCATTGCCGATGGCGCCCATTCCGGTCCCCGGCGCGCGTACCATGACCGGGGACGCCGCGGATAACGCCTGCTCAAGGACAGGCGCTCCAGTCGCTCGGGGTCGACACCGCAAGCCTGCGCCCACACCCTCGTCTGCCCCGCCAGCGGCGCCCTGTCGTCGATCGGCTGGAACGAGGACAGGCCATTGCCGCCGGCGGCGAAATGGCCTGCCAGTTCGCGCGCCGTCAGGCCATAGCGGCATGCCACCCGTGCCAGCCACGACGACAGCAATTCGTCGCGATAGGGCCGTGGCGCCACAGGCAGACGCCCTTGCATCATTCCCCCGCCATCTGGGTCATCCCCGGAGCCGCCCGTCCGCGCACAGATCGGGTCATCGACACAAGCGGCAGGACGAGATCGTCGCCGAAGCTCATCCGATCGAGCCGTTCCCGTCCCGACCGGATCGCCTCCTCGGCGGCCGTTTCGATCAGCCGGAAAGTCCGGGCCGTGACGCCGCTGGTGAGCATGTGGACCCGCCCACGGACGACGTCGCTTTCGAGATCGGACGCGGCACGCAGCGGCAGGATGCCAGCCAGGCTCTTCAAGAGCCGCGCAAAGGCGTGATTGTTCTTCCAGGGCTTGAGATGAAATGCCTCGAAGCGCTCGGCGAGCTGCGCGTCGGTGAGCAGGGCCTGGCGCGCCAGGTCGGTGCCGGCGCAGACAAGCGGCACTCTCAGGTCATTTGCGAGAAACCGCAGCGCATTCAGAAATATCCTCTGCTGCCGATAGGTGCCGGCCAGCATGCCATTGACCTCGTCGAGCACGATCATCCTGGCGCCGACGGTGCGCAGCAGCGAGCGGCAGATGTCTTTCTCGCGGGCAAGCGTGCCGCCGACCAGGGCGGGAGCCTGCAGGCTGGTCAGCAGTTCGCGATAGAGGTCGCGCTCGATCGGCTCCGAGGGCACTTGCGCCACGACAACGGGCCTGTTGGTCACGCCGGTCGATTGGCAGAATGTGGCCGGGTGCGCACGCTCGAACTTGCGCACGATCTTGGTCTTGCCCATGCCGGTGTCGCCATAGATCAGCAGGCAGGGCATGCGGTCGCGCGGCGGATAGGCCAGCAAGGCATTCAGACGGACAAGTGCTGCTTCTGCCTGGTCGAAGCCGATCCAGCGGTCGGCCTTGATCCAGGCAATGCGCTCGTCGTCGGGCAGCGCCGCATAGCGGCGGTAGCGCTCGTCGAGGTGCTCGTATGTCCCCTCGCCTCTCACGACCACTCCTCGACGGAGAAAACGGGCACCTTGCTCCAATCGATCGGCCGGTCGTCCTCAATCTGCGGAGGCTCGGCCGGCGCCGACGACTTGTTTGGCGCGGCAGCGCCGAGCGCCCGGTCGCGCTTCTCCGCCAACTGGCGCGCTGCCTTGGTGCGCCTCGTGGCCTCATCGACCAGTGCGCGCTGGGCCTCGATGGTCTCGAAGATCAGTTGCTCGTCGACCAGCGTCAGACCACGCTCCCGCAGGGCGGTCCGGGCGCGGCGGTGCTCACCGAGCGTGATTGGCGGGCGACGTAGATCAGCAAAACGGATGGGCCAGCGCGTCCCGTCTGGAGCGCGCACGAAAACCCTCGAAAGATCGCGTGGATCGTAGGAAACGCGCAGCGGCCGGTCGAGCCGGCCGGCCCAGATGCTGAGCACGTCATCCCAGTAGCGCAAACCGAACAGATGAATGCCGTCACGCCGCACCAGTCGGTCGAGGCTGGGCAGGAAATCGATCATGAAGCCGGCGAGGTCATGGGGCTGGCGCACAGGCCTGACACGGCGGGCCGCGGCCTCGTGCCAGCCCGCCAGCGGCGGAATCCCCAGCGCGCCATGGCGATCGGCGTGGTAGCGCACGATCTCGAGCGCCAGCCACCGCTCCAGCTCGTCGAGTGTCATCGTCGCATTGGCGGCTGAATCATAGCCGCCGCGCTCGTCGATATCGCTGAATGTCGTGCCCGGCAGAAGGTGAACCGCGCCCATCATGGTGCCGATCAGCCGTTCGATATGGCCGCCATAGTGGGGCGTGGCGACCGGGCGGTGGATGAGCTTAATGCCATATTCCTCAGCGCCACGCTGCAAGGCGCGCGACCGGAACTCCTTGGCGTTGTCAACATGGATCGAATTGGGGAAGCCGGAGGTTGGCCACTCCCCATCGATCCCCAGCCCGGCAAGCCATGCCCCTTTCGGCTGCACGAGGTGTTGGATGACGAGTGCAACCGAAACCACCGACGGCGCCTCGAGCGTCAGATAAAAGCCCGCGACCATACGGCTCGCGACATCGATGGCGAGCGTCAGCCACGGCCTCTGGAGTGGTCGTCGATACTGGCGATCGACGACAATCACATCGACCAGCGTGTGGTCGATCTGGACAACGTCGAAGGCGTGCTCGGCGGCATATTGTCCGGGAACGCACCGAAAGCGGTCGCGTGCTGCCTTCGGGCCTTCCCGTGCCACAGAGAGCTCGGCGGGATCCATCGCAGCGATCCGCGTCTTCACGGCATACCAGGACGGTGCTCGCAGGCCGCGCGAGCGGCAGAGCCTGCGGATCTCCTTGTGCAGCCGATTGATGCTCGGCTTCTGGCGCGTCTTGTAAAACTCCCGCAACGCTTCGGCGATCACCGCTTCGGTCTCGTCCGGCAATCGGCGGCTGCCTCGTCGCGTGCCCGCCGGACGCGGCAACAGCGAACTCGTGACCGGATGCTCCCGGTACGCCCTGATCAGCTCATAAAGGCGGGTTCGCCTAAGGCCGAGTTCACGGCAAGCCCGGAAGAAGTCTGACCGGCCAGGGCAGTCGAGCGCCACCAGCCGCCGGATCACGATCTCCCTTGCAACCGCCTCATTCCAGGCAGGATCATCGACCGTGTCCCTGTCGGGCCTATGAACCACAGCGCCTCGCTGAAAGTTCGTCCGCTCAATGGTTACGAATATTCCGGTGATTCGGCTAGAATCCGCCCTTGAACTCCGAAGATGATTCGCGCCAGATCAATGATTTACCGTCCGCCAATGAATCGCGAGCGACACCCGTTTTCAGCGCCCAGACGATCGAAAATCGCCCGCAATCGGGCTCCCGGCCGCCTCTTGGCTGGGCTTCCGAAATTGCCGGTAACGTTGTGCAGGTGTCGGCAAAGGGCGCTGGAGGCAGGCTAGAGACGTCCGGCCGCCCGCAACGCGTCGGCGAAGGTCGCAAGCGGGGTGACCAAGGCAAGCGGTTGATCGGCCAGCGGCTCGGCGCCAAGACTGCGATACCACTGTGCCGCCCGCGCGGTCTTGGCCTCGATGACCATCAGCACGCCGCCGACCTCTTCCGTCACCCGCAGGCAGCGCAAAGCCGCCGCCAGCAGCAGCTGGCCACCCAGCCCCCTGCCCGCGACCGTCTTGTCGACCGCGAGCCGCGCCAGCAGGAATCCGGGCACCTTGTGGCGCGCCAGGCCTTTGGTCATGGCGGCCGGCACGGCGTCGTGCGCGATCGACGCCAGCGCCAGGCTGTAGAAGCCGAGGGCCCGGTTCGGCGTGGCGTTGGCGAGCGCGCAATAGGTCTTGACCGCGTTCTGCTCATGCCCCTGGCGGGCATAGCGCAGCAGGAAGGTGTTCAGCGCGCCATCGCCGCAGTCGAAGGCTTTGCGGTCATGGCCCTTGGCGACCGGCTCCTCGTGCCAGGCGGGAAGCGTCACAGGTCTTTGGGCAGACCGGCTGCGGCCGCGTGCAGCTTGGCATTCGCCTTGGGCGGATTGTCCAGGAGGTCGAGAATGCGCGCAAAATCGCGCTCCGACACATTGATCGCATCGGCTTCGGCAATGACGGCGTCCGCTTCACGCAGCGCCGACTGCGTCACAAAACTGGTCAGATCGGTATGGCGTAGCGCAGCCGCACGCATCAGCCGGGCTTTCACCTCCGGCTTGATCCGCAGATTCATGCGGTTGGTGTCATCGACGGCAACGCGCGCCATGGCTCAAATCTACTCCTTGTGCAGCCACAATATGTACGCGAGATTGCAGACCAAGTCAATTTCGTACGCACACAATATGTACGGAGGGCAGTACGATTCTGACCGGCGCCGAAAACGAGGATCTTCCCGAAGTCGTCGCCGCCGCTCGGGACATTGTCGAGGCCTCCTCCCCTGCTGGCCTATCTTGCGGGCCTCGCCGATCGCGCCCCGGAGACGGCGGCGAGTTCGGGTGACCCGATTGACGGACCCACCCCCAGGCCTCTATATAGCTAGACAGTCCAGCTAGGAACGCGCGCTCATGGAATGGCAGCTACAGGACGCCAAGAACCAATTCTCCAAGCTCGTCCAGAAGGCCCGGCTCGAGGGGCCGCAGGTCGTCACCCTGCGCGGGATGCGGGCCGCCGTGGTGCTGTCGGCCGCCGACTACGACGCCTTGCGCGCCGGTCGGCCGAGCCTGGTCGACGACCTGCTGGCCGGCCCGGCCTGGGACGACGACTTCGCGGAGGCCGCTGGCGCCCGGGCGACGACGCCGAGCCGCGACCTCGCACTCTGATGTACCTCGTCGACACCAATGTGATTTCCGAAGCGCGCCGCGGCTCGCCGCAGGCGACCTCGTGGCTGCGCTCGGTCGATCCTAGCAGCGTTCATCTCAGCACGCTGACGCTGGGCGAGATCATGCGCGGCATCGCCTTCCGGCAAAGGTCCGATCCGAAGGCGGCAGGACACTTGGCCGAGTGGCTCCGTAAACTGCGCCACGACCACGCCGATCGGATTCTTCCCGTGACCGACCAGATATCGGTCGAGTGGGGCCGGATCGCCGCGATTCGGCCGCGCGGCGATATCGGCGGCCTGATCGCGGCCACGGCGATCGTGCACGACCTCATCCTCGTCACCCGCAACGAGCGGGATTTCGACGATATAGGGGCGTCCCTCATCAATCCCTGGGAGGTCGGCACATGACGCCGCCTGACAGCACTGACGGCGTCACTGAAACCTTGCCGACCACATTGGCTGCGGCGGCATCGACGCCCGAACCGACCGGCGAGCCCCCCTCCCCTGCCCTGCCGACGCATCTTGCGCGCCTCGCCGAGCGCGCCCGCGGCTATGTCGCGGCGGCGAGCTCGGCCAATACCCGCCGCGCTTACGCGGCTGACTGGAAGCACTTTGCCGCCTGGTGCCGGCGCCAGGGCCTCGAGGTCCTGCCACCCTCCCCGCAGACCGTCGGCCTCTACATCACCGCCTGCGCCTCGGGCGCGGCGACCGCCGATCGCCAGCCGAATGCGGTCGCGACGATCGAGCGCCGGCTCTCGGCGCTCGCTTGGAATTATGCGCAGCGCGGCACACCGCTCGACCGCACGGATCGGCATATCGCGACCGTGCTCGCCGGCATCCGCAACACCCACGCCGCCCCGCCCCGGCAGAAGGAAGCCGTGCTGCCGGAGGACGTCATCGGCATGCTCGAGACCCTCGACCGCGGCACGCTGCGGGGCTTGCGCGATCGCGCCATGCTGCTGATCGGCTTTGCCGGGGGCCTGCGCCGCTCCGAGATCGTCGGCCTCGACGTCCAGCGCGACCAGACGGAGGACGGCCAAGGCTGGGTCGAGATCCTCGACAAGGGCCTGATCGTCACCCTGCGCGGCAAAACCGGCTGGCGCGAGATCGAGATCGGCCTTGGCTCGTCCGATGCGACCTGCCCAGTCGTCGCTCTGCGGACCTGGCTGAAACTGGCCCGGATCGGCCACGGCCCGCTGTTTCGGCGGGTGCGCGGCCAAGGCAAGGACGTCGGGCCCGATCGCCTGAACGACCAGCAGGTCGCCCGGCTGGTCAAACGCGCGGCCCTTGCCGCCGGGGTGCGCGCCGACCTGCCCGAAGGCGAGCGGGAGACGAAGTTCGCCGGGCATTCGCTGCGCGCCGGCCTCGCCTCCTCGGCCGAGGTCGACGAGCGCTACGTCCAGAAGCAGCTCGGTCATGCCAGCGCCGAGATGACCCGCCGCTACCAGCGGCGGCGCGACCGTTTTCGGGTCAATCTCACCAAGGCCGCCGGCCTCTGACGCCCTGCCGCCCGCCCTCTAGAAGTTCCAGGGCGAGATCAATTCGAGCCCTGTCGAGGCAAAATCACTGAGATTTCGCGTGGCCAAGCGGCCGCCATTGACGCGGGCGATGGCCGCGATCATGCCGTCGGGTGCCGACATCGGTTGGCCACGCCGCGTCGCGTCTCCCATGATATCGCCATAGGCGAGCGCAGCCTCTTCCGTCAGGCCAAAAATCCGATCGGCGAAGCGTCGGCGCCACTCCGATAATCCGCGTTCCAGGCGCTCGGCGCGCTGGTCGGGCCTGATCTTTTGAATGCCAAAGGCGATCTCCGCGATCGTGACCGTGGGAAGCGCGAGCTCTGCGTCGTGGCTAACCAACCAGGCCATGACCGCATCGTCAGGTGCCTTCCTCAAGGTCTCCGAGAGCACATTGGTGTCGAGAAAGATCAAAGCTCAGGCCCTATGTGCGGTCGGCGCCCCTCCCGAATGATCGCCTCGAGGTCAATATCCGCGTCCCCACTTGCCCTAAGACGGGCGTAGAACTCCACGGCAGGCTCGCGCCCGGCCGCGCGTTCCTCGTAAGCTTCGAGCGCACGCTCGACGACGTCGGCGATCGAGCGCTTCTCCCGACGCGCCAGACGATGGGCAAGATCTCGTGCCTTCGCACTGCGGACTGAGAGCTGTGGTTCGGCCATAACAACTCCTCTCTTGAGGCCTATATAGGCCGAAGCGCCCTTGCCATCAAGATGGCACCTGGTGGCTAGCCAGCTGCAGGTCTCGCCGTACGGCAATCCGGCGACCTTCGTATCGGCTACGAATTCAGGCTCGGTCGACGGGCCAACTCAGGCGACGCGCGCATGTTGCTCATCACCTCGGCCATAGCCGTTCGGAGCTCCTCCTGGGCGTCGTTCAATCCGACATGGCCAGTATAGGCCGCAAGTGCCGCAAATTTCAGCGCGGCCAACATGGCCGCTTCGCTGCCCAACTCCCGCGAGACGCGTCTGGCCGGATGGGTTTCCAGCACGGCAAGAGCCGATTGGGTGATCGTTCGCCCGAGCCCGTCGATCAGATCGTCGAACGCGGCAAGCTCCAGCTCATCTTCCGAGCGGCTCGGCCGCGGCACTGGCGGGGCGTTTCGGACGGCCAGCGTCACCTCGCCGACCACCTCGTCCACCAGGCCCACGATCTCGCCGGCGCGCGCGTCGAGCTCGTCCCACGGGATACGCCGTGTCCCCAGGCCTTCCTGGGCACGATGCTCCGCCGGCGTTCGTGCCGCGATGCGAGCGTTAATCGTGAGACCTGAGCTGTCATCGCCGCAGATCGTCATGATCCGCACCCGAGCCGGACGGTCGGTGAGGCTGCGCAACTCCTCGGCCCGTGCGAGCGCGGCCACCAGATGTGGAATCTCCGGTCAAATCGCCCCCTCTCATCTTTCGTTAACCCTAAAATTTGGTAGCCGAGTCATCCGCAACGACGGAGTCATTTCGTGCTTCGTTTCAAATCATTTTTCAGCCGCTTGGCCAATGAGGCGCGCAATTCGGCGCTGGCCTGGAAGGCGAAGGCGCCGGTTTGTGTCGGCTTCCCCGGCTCGAATCTGGCGGTCCCGCCTGCGGGCGGCGGGGTTGGCTTCGATCCATCGAGCTTGGCGCGCAGCAAAGCCATGATCATCGGCCAGACGGAGAATTTGCCGTGCTTGGCGCGGTCAGTCAGGCTTCGCAGATAGCCGCCGGCGGAGCTGATTTGGTCGGATTTCTGATGAATCGCGGCGAGCGTGATCGCGGCCTGCTGCTCACCCAGCACGTCCCGCGCCTCGCGCCACGCACTGGGGCTGATTCCGAGCATCGGCCGGGCAACCTCCGCGGCAGCCAGTAAATCCTTCCAGTGCCGGATTTCGCCGCCTTTGATCAGCCAGTGCATGTTGGGGCAGGCATCCAGCACGATTCCCAAGGGCAGCTCACGCTTCGGCAGGCTCCGCAGGTTGGGGGGAGCTGTGGCGGTGCCGCCCGCTTCAGGGTTCTTCGCTAAGCCACTTTCAGATTCAGATGGAAGGTCTGGGTTTGAATTCTGTATGTGACGACCAGAATGGGACTCATTGGCGTCCGGATTCCGTGTTTTCGCAAAAGTTTCCAACAGCTCACGGATCTCGCGCCAGAGCGTTTCCATCTCGCTGCCCAGGCTCTCCACGAGCTGTCTTGGCGCTGTCCGGGGGATCCGGCCAGCGATCTCCTGATACGCCTGCTGAAACCGCTTCCAGTTTCCCGGCACGCCCTCCTCAAGCCCGGCCTCGATCATCTTCACGATGTCCCGGCGCAGGATCGTGAGACGCTCCTTGGCAACACGGAACGCCTTCTTCTCGGCCTGCACGGCAGCCGCGAGCGATTTGTACTTCTCAGCGCAGGCCACGATCGGGGCCAAGTCGAAGCCGTAGGCCTGCTCGATCTCTCCGCCCTGCCCTTTGCGCGCAAAGCGCTTGCCGTTCGGGCTGTCCCTGCGGATGATCAGGCCGCAGTCGACCAGGACGGCGAGATGCCGGCGCAGCGTTGTTGGCGGCATTCCGTTGGCGCGCGCCATCAACTGTTCGTTGGACGGCCAGACGATCAGCTCGCTGTTGGCCTCGAGGGCGATCTCGGGATGGAATGACAACAGCGCGTGCAGAATCGTCAGCGCTCGGTCGGTCGCGCCGAGAGCCTGCCGGGCTTCCTTGATGTGCTGGAAGACGTGCCATTTGTGAACAATGGCCGTCTCTGGCTTTGCCTTCGCGGCCAGCTGGCTTGAAATCATGCCAAGCGTCATCGGCCGCCGCCCAAAGGGCGTCGTTGATAAAGGATGCGTCATGGTTGCCTTTCAGCTTTTGGGCAAAGCGAAAGCGCTCACCAAAACGGTGTCCAACGCCTCGAAGAGGCTCTTGACTGTGATTCGCGGAAGTGAGATTCTCGTTGTCGCCAAACATACGAGAAAGGGCTTCCGGGACACTGTTTCGGGGGCCTTTCTTTTTACCGCATGCTACCTCTGTGTTTGTTGCGCTATCGTCCGGCTTCGGCCGAGGCCTCTGCCCTTCCCGCCGCCCAGCCAAACCTTGTCAGCTGACAAGGTTTGGCCACGCGGCAAAAATCACTCAGTGCCCTCGCGAGCGAAAAACCGTTCCACCAGACCCGGCAGCTCTTCTTCCAGGAAGGAGCCGAACTCCGATGCGTGCTTGTCGGAGACCGTCAGTTTGATGTCGCCCTTTGAGAATGTCGCCTTGCCCAGAACCTTGCCCGCCGGGCTACGCAGCTCGATCTCGCTATGAGATCGCGTCGGCGACTGCCTTACAGCCGCAAAGACGAGCTTGAATCGATCATCGGAGGGCAGCGTCGAAACCTTGTCAGCTGACAAGGTTTTTCGCACCCGGTCCAGCGCCGCCGGCTCTTCTCCGACGGCAGTCGAAAGCGCAACCCAACGGGGTCGACCAGCCTTCGGCGCTCGGCCAATCGCCTCAATCACCTCGATCGGAATCACTCGGCAGACTGCTCTGAGGCGGGCAAGCTCTGGATCATCGACCGAAAGAGCCGCCCGGATATCGCGCGGCTTGATACCGGCCTGATCCATTCGCCATGCGAAAAGCGCGCGCTCTATCCAGCTCAGATCCTCACGTGCGGCGTTCTCGATGCCCTGTGCCACGACCAGCTCGCTGTCCGACAGCGCGACAACTGTGGCTTTGACCTTGATGCCAAGATCTAAAGCCGCCCGCCAGCGGCGATGGCCGTAGACGACCTGGTATCGGCCGCTGACGTTCGGATGCCGCCGGACCTGGATCGGCACCTTCTGGCCTTCCTCGGCGATAAGCTTCTTGAGCGCTTCGAAACTGACCTGGCTATCGTCGGGCAGCCGGTCCGGGAAAGGCGATGGGTCGATAGACGATGGATCAAGCTCTGAGCCGCCGCCGGCGTCGACGAGCGCTTGGAGCCTGTCACGCTCTTCACGCAATTCTGCCAACGAGCGCTGTGTCGCTCCGATAACGCCGGCTCCGACGCGGGCCGTCGATTGCATCGGTGCCTCCGCCCGTGTGGCCGCTGGAGGGGAGGGGTCACTGGTCGCCACCTCTGGCTCGGAGAACGAGCCGAAGTTGCGGAGAATCGATCGACCTGACGGACGTTTGTTGGTCATGCGCGCCCCCAGGCTTGAGTGATCAGCGCGAGGATCTGATCGTTAACCGCATCGATAGATTCCCGCGCGCGCTTGGCAGTTGCCGCCGAAATATTGCCCGGCTCCAGTTCGTAGAGCGTGCGCTTCGCCAGACCGGCGGTCTCGATGGCCGAGCTCGCGATCGCTGTCGCAGTCAGCACATCTTCAGAGAATAGGTGCCGGAGCATGGTCACGACCCCGACCTGCGATTGGTCGAATGGATCGTGCCGGGTCACGACATAGCGCAGGAAGTCATGTTTCATCGACGCGCCGGCGTCGCGGATGACTGATATGAGGTCGCCCATCATCAGCAAGAACTGGCTCATCGACATCACGTCGAGCATCGCAGGATGGACGGTCACGAGAAGCCCGGTCGCCGCATAGATAGCACCCAGCGTCAAGAAGCCGAGCGAAGGTGGGGTGTCCAGGATGACGACGTCGTATGCGTCTTCGACGTCCGCCAACACGAGGCGCAACCGCTCGAAAAAGATGCTCTCGGAGCCCGGCTGCCGCCTCGACAAGTACCGCGGTGTCTCGTGCTCATACTCCATGACCTCGATGTTTCCAGGAATGAGGTCTATGCCTGTGAAATAGGTTGGCCGGATGATGTCTGCGATTGATCGGCGTTCATCGTCGTACCGGAGAGCTGCGTAGATGGTCTCGTTGTGCTGGACGTCGATTTCCGGCTGCGCGCCGAACATCGCCGACAGCGACGCTTGCGGATCGAGATCAATCGCCAAAACGCGATAGCCATAGAGAGCTAGGTAGTGGGCAAGGTGCGCGCTCGTCGTCGTTTTGGCACTGCCACCCTTGAAATTCGCTACCGCCAGAACCTGCAAATGTTCGCCGGCCCGACGATGGGGCAAGAACCTCAAGGCGTCCGCGGGACGCTGAGACGCAAACAGCTCGCGAAGCTCATTGATCTGGGCGAGCGTGTAGGCGCGGTGATTGTTTTCCAGCCGGGCAGGGACGGGGCCTTTCCCTTCGTTCGACATCAACTTGAGCGTCGATTCCGGAACCGAGGTCAGTTTCGAGACCTCATGGGTCATGAAATACCGCAGGCTTTTCCGAGCGTCCGGGGGATACATCTGCTGACGCCTGGCCTGCAAATGTTCAGAAAGCATCCCCGCGTGCCGGATAATCTTATCGGCGGGATCTTCGATTTGAATTTTGGTCTGAGCCTGCGTAGCCATTGCCGATTCATTCCTTGGTTGTCGGCCAACAGGCGGTTTGTCGCCCCTTGCCCGCTAAACCTAGGTCACGATTCTCGGCTTTCGTCCAGTCCTTTAAGGTTAACAGACACTTAACGGCACCTTCGCATCGCAGTGCTCGAACCGCTGATTCGTCGGAATTCGCTCAATCTTATCGAGGGCTTAGCTTGCGCGCCCAAAACAGGATGATCACGTTTCGTTCTCCCGCTAATCCTACAGTCCGAGCGTGCGCTTTGCCGCCCGGATTTCGAAGGCTGAGAGACCAGAATCGACGCCTACGACGCGACTCGCTCGACTCAGAGCTCGCCGGCCCCCCGTTAATTCAACAGAGCGTACGAGCCGCCGCACCATGCTGACTTGCCTCCGTTCACACGAACGCGACGGAGGATTCGGCGAATGCGGGCAATTGCGATCGAGGCAAACGAACCTGGCGGATTAGGGTCTCTGCTCGATGAGATGCATCAGTTGCGCCCGGGTGTTTGCCGGCCGGCTCGGCTGGCCGGTGAGGATCGAGTATGGCCGCGAGCGCGACGAATATCACGCGCTCGACCCGACCTACATCCTGGCGCTGACGGACCGCGGCGACGTTGCCGGCTACGCCCGCCTGCTTCCGACCGCGGGGCCCAACCATGTTGTCGTAGACCTTCCCACAACTGGTCCCGGGCGGCCGGCTACGGGGCAAGCCCACCATGGTCGAGAGTTCGCGCTTTTGCCTCGACACCCAAGGCGAGGGCAGGGGAGGCCGGTTCCTGCACGAAGCGACTCTGACCATGTTCGCGGGGATCATCGAATGGTCGATGAACGGCTTCGACGAGTTCGCCACAGCGACGGATTTGCGGGTCGAACGCATCCTGATGACAAAACTCGGATCGGCGACACCATGAGCGGCGCCGGCATCCTGCCAGCCGACCAGGCGAGCTTCGACCGGGTCCGTCCGCCTGGCTATCGATCCGACCTGCGCCGCCTTCAGCGCGTCGCTGCATGAGCGAGGCGCGATCGCCATGACCGAACTTCGTTCGCATCCGCGGCTTGTCCGCAAACTCCAGGACGCGCTTGGCGACCATATCTGCGCCGCGCTCGATGATCCGGCCGTTGTCGAAGTGATGCTCAATCCGGATGGGCGGCTGTTCATCGAACGGCTCGGCCACGGAATGACCGCGGCCGGGGACATGCCGGCCGCGACCGCCGAGATCATCATCGGCAGCGTCGCGCATGCGCTGCAATCGGAGGCCGACGACGAGCGTCCGATCATCTCGGGGGAACTGCCGATCGGCGGTCATCGCTTCGAAGGGTTGTTGCCGCCTGTCGTCGGCGCCCCCACGTTCACGATCAGAAAGCGGGCCTCGCGTCTCTTCGATCTCGAGGATTACGTGACGCAGGGCGTGATGACCGCCGACCAGCTCGCGGTCATCCGCAACGCCATCGTCTCGCGCCTGAACATCGTCGTGTCGGGCGGCACGGGCTCGGGTAAGACCACACTCGCCAATGCTGTCATCGCGGCGATCGTCGCGCACGCACCTGAGCACCGCCTCGTCATTCTCGAAGACACGGCCGAGATCCAATGCGCGGCCGAGAACGCCGTCTCACTTCACACGAGCGACACGGTCGATATGGCGCGCCTGCTGAAGAGCACCATGCGGCTGCGCCCCGATCGCATCATCGTCGGCGAGGTCCGCGACGGCGCGGCCCTCACGCTGCTCAAGGCGTGGAACACCGGCCATCCGGGGGGCATCACCACCATCCACGCCAACAGCGCACTTTCCGCGTTGCGCCGTCTCGAGCAACTCACGGCCGAGGCCAGTCAACAGCCCATGCGCGAGGTCATCGGGGAAGCGGTCGACCTGGTTGTCTCGATCGAGCGGACGGATCGCGGCCGACAGATACGCGACGTGCTCCATGTCGAGAGCTTCTCGGCCGGCCAATACCAAACCCAATCCTATGCCCCGAAGGAGGAGCGCCATGTCGCGTAACCGCATGATCTTTGCAGGCGCCGGCGGCCTGCTGCTCGCACTCGTGATGTCGGATCCAGTTTTTGCGTCGACCGGCGGCGGCGGCAACCTTCCCTGGGAAAGCCCGCTTCAGCAGATCCAGCAATCGATCACCGGTCCGGTGGCCGGCTTCATTGCACTTGCGGCCGTGGCGGTTGCCGGCGGCATGCTGATTTTCGGGGGCGAGCTCAACGATTTCGCGCGACGCCTGATGTACATCGTGCTCGTCGCCGGCATCCTCCTCGGCGCCACCCAGATCGTCGCCTTGTTTGGTTCGAGCGGGGCCTCAATCGGCGATGTCGCGCGCACGCTGCCGATCGCGGATAGGGCAGGGGACCTCGGCCATGGCTGAGATCGGCGCCAATCTCAGACGCAACCGCATTCATCGCGCGCTGTCGCGGCCGAACCTTTTGTTCGGCGCCGATCGCGAGCTCGTGCTGCTGACGGGCCTTGCCGCGGTCATCCTGATCTTCGTCGTGCTCACCTGGTACGCGGCAATCCTCGGCGCGGTGATCTGGATCGTTGTCGTGGCGGCGCTGCGGATGATGGCGAAAGCGGACCCGATGATGCGGCGGGTCTATGCCCGCCACATCTCCTATTCCCCGTACTACCGGGCGACCTCGACGCCCTGGCGCCGCTACTAAAGGTCCACTTCAATGGTCGCGCTGCGCTCCTTCCGTCATTCCGGCCCGTCTTTCGCCGATCTCGTGCCCTACGCCGGACTCGTCGCCAACGGAATCGTGCTGCTGAAGGACGGCTCGCTGATGGCGGGCTGGTATTTTGCCGGGCCGGACTCGGAGAGCTCCACGGACGCCGAGCGCAACGAGGTCTCGCGTCAGATCAACACGATCCTAGCGCGCCTCGGCTCGGGCTGGATGATCCAGGTCGAGGCGGTGCGGGTGCCGACCACGGATTATCCGGCGCGGCGGGATTGCTATTTTCCCGATCCCGTCACGCGCGCGATCGACGACGAACGCCGGAGCCGCTTCGAGCAGGAGAGTGGGCATTTCGAGAGCCGGCATGCGATCATCCTGACCTGGCGGCCGCCCGAGCGCCGGCGCGCCGGTCTCGCACGCTACGTCTACTCCGATGTCGAAAGCCGCTCGGCCTCCTATGCCGACACCGCGATCGAGAGCTTCCGCACCTCGGTCCGCGAGGTCGAGCAATATCTCGCCAGCGTGCTGTCCATCCGCCCCATGGAAACCCGCGAGGTCGAGGAGCGCGAGGGCATGCGCATGGCGCGCTATGACGAACTGTTCCAGTTCATCCGCTTCTGCATCACCGGCGAGAACCATCCGATCCGGTTGCCGGACATTCCGATGTATCTCGATTGGCTGGCGACCGCGGAGCTGCAGCATGGCCTCTCGCCCATGGTGGAGAACCGCTTTCTCGGTGTGGTGGCGATCGACGGCTTTCCGGCCGAGAGCTGGCCGGGAATCCTCAATTCGCTCGACCTGATGCCGCTGACCTACCGCTGGTCCTCACGCTTCATGTTTCTCGATGACCAGGACGCGCGGCAAAAGCTCGAGCGCACCCGCAAGAAGTGGCAGCAGAAGGTCCGCCCCTTCATCGACCAGCTCTTCCAGACACAAAGCCGCTCGATCGACCAGGATGCCGCCGCTATGGTAGCGGAGACCGAGGATGCGATCGCAGAAGCGTCTTCCCAGCTCGTCGCCTACGGCTATTACACGCCCGTCATCGTCCTGTTCGACGACAGCAGCACGCGTCTGCAGCAGAAGGCCGAGGCGGTCCGCCGCCTGATCCAGGCCGAAGGTTTTGGCGCGCGCATCGAAACGCTGAACGCGACCGAAGCCTTCCTCGGCTCGCTACCGGGCAATTGGTACGCCAACATCCGCGAGCCCCTCATCAACACGCGCAACCTCGCCGACCTGATCCCGCTCAACTCGGTGTGGTCCGGCAATCCGACCGCACCGTGCCCGTTCTATCCGCACGCGTCGCCGCCGCTGATGCAGGTCGCGTCCGGCTCCACACCTTTCCGGCTGAACCTGCACGTCGACGACGTCGGGCACACGTTGGTGTTCGGCCCGACAGGCTCCGGCAAGTCGACGCTGCTGGCGCTGATCGCGGCGCAGTTTCGGCGCTATGCCGGCGCGCAGATTTTCGCCTTCGACAAGGGCCGTTCGATGCTACCGCTGACGCTGGCGGCCGGCGGGGACCATTACGAGATCGGCGGCGACGACGCGGACGGCGCGGCAACGCTGGCGTTTTGCCCGCTATCGGACGTGTCAACAGACGCCGACCGCGCCTGGGCCTCGGAATGGATCGAGACGCTCGTCGCGGTCCAAGGCGTGACGATCACGCCAGATCACCGCAACGCCATCTCGCGGCAGATCGGCCTGATGGCCGAGGCGCGCGGGCGATCGCTGTCGGATTTCGTGTCGGGCGTGCAGATGCGCGAGATCAAGGATGCGCTGCATCACTACACGGTCGACGGTCCAATGGGCCAGCTGCTCGATGCCGAGAAGGATGGCTTGCTGCTCGGATCGTTCCAGACCTTCGAGATCGAGCAGCTCATGAACATGGGCGAGCGCAATCTCGTCCCGGTCCTCACTTATCTCTTCCGACGGATCGAGAAGCGTCTGACCGGCGCACCGAGCCTGATCATTCTCGACGAGGCTTGGCTGATGCTCGGCCATCCCGTCTTCCGCGACAAGATTCGCGAGTGGCTGAAAGTGCTGCGCAAGGCCAATTGCGCCGTGTTGCTCGCCACGCAGTCGATCTCGGACGCCGAGCGCTCCGGCATCATCGATGTGCTGAAGGAGAGCTGTCCGACCAAGATCTGCTTGCCGAACGGCGCTGCGCGCGAGCCCGGCACGCGCGAGTTCTATGAGCGCATCGGCTTCAACGAACGGCAGATCGAGATCGTCGCGACCGCAAGCCCCAAGCGCGAATATTACGTCGTCTCACCCGAAGGCCGCCGTCTCTTCAACATGGCGCTCGGCCCCATCGCACTCTCCTTCGTCGGCGCGTCCGGCAAGGACGACCTCAAGCGCATCCTGGCGCTGAGGAAGGCGGGGGCTGATTGGCCCATTCACTGGCTCAAGGAACGGGGGATCGGCCATGCCGAGACGCTTCTCGCGGATTTGTAAGGCGCTCATCGTCGCTACGGGTATCGGAGGACTCGCGGCCGGTCCAGCGTTCGCGGGGGCCGCGGCCGGCGGCGCGACCGAGTTCACGCAGATTCTCAATAATGGACAGCTGGTCCAGCTCGCCGGCCAATCGGCGCAACAGATCAACAATCAGATCACGCAGATTTCGCAGCTCGCCCAGCAGATCCAGAACCAGCTCAAGATCTACCAAAACATGCTGCAGAACACGGCGCAGTTGCCGGCGCATGTCTGGGGGCAGGCCGAGAATGACCTCAAGCAGCTGCAGAACATCGTGGGTCAGGGCCAGGGCATGGCGTTCTCGATGGGCAACATCGACGACGTTCTCAAGCAGCGCTTCCAGAGCTATGCGCAGTTCAAGACCAATCTGCCCAATGGCGCGAGCTTCGGCTCCACCTATCAGACCTGGTCGGCGACCAACCGCGACACGATCTCGAGCACGTTGCAGGCGGCGGGTCTCACCTCGCAGCAATTTGCGACCGAGAATTCGACGATGGCGCAACTCCAGACGGCGTCCGAGAGCGCCGACGGACAGATGATGGCCCTGCAGGTCGGCCATGAGATCGCAGCCCAGGAGGTCGCCCAGATGCAGAAGCTGCGGGGTCTCGTCGCGCAGCAGACCACGATGATGGCGACCTGGTTCCAATCCTCAGAAGCCAACAAGGACCTCTCGCAGGCGCGTCGCGAGCAATTCTTCAACGCGACCACGCCGGCGACCTCCGGCGGGCAGACCATGGAGCCGCGCTGGTGAAACGATCTGCGATCATCATCGTCGTTATCGCGATCAGCGCCTGCGCCGCAGGCGCGTGGTTGTTCGTCGCACCGCACAGCTCGTCCCAAGGTGCAACGCAGCGTGGGAGCGAGTTTTTCAAGCCGCCGCAGGACTACAAGACGTCCGGCGGTCAGCCGATGAAACCACGCTGGTAGGGGAGGGGCAGGGTGCAGAAACTCAAACCGGGGCTCGTTCTGATTGGCGCGATCGGACTCATCGTCGTTGCGCATCCTGCCTTGGCGCAACAGGACGGCAGCGTTCTCACGACGTTGGAAAATTCGGTGACGACGGCCGCCAAGGGCTGGCAGACAACCGTCATGCAGGCGGCGAAGTCGCTGTTCTGGATCCTCGCGGGGATCGAGGTCGGCATCGCCGCGGTCTGGCTCGCCATTCAGACTGCGACACTTGACGCCTGGTTCGCCGAGATGGTGCGGCGGATCATGTTCATCGGCTTCTTCGCCTTCGTGCTCGACCAGGGCTTTACGTTCGCGAAGGCTGTCGTCGACAGCCTCTATCAGATTGGCGCGGGCGGTGGCTCGGCCTCGCCGGCGGATGTGTTCAACGCCGGGCTCAAGGTCGCCTCCGCCATGTCGCAGAATGCGCAGTTCGGCCTGTTCCAGGACAATGCGCTCGCCATCGCGTCCGTGTTCGCCATGGTGATCGTGGTGATCGCCTTCTCGCTGGTCGCGGCGATCTTCGTCGCCGTGATGGTCGAGATGTATGTCGGCCTGCTCGCCGGCATGATCATGCTCGGTCTCGGCGGCTCGTCCTTCACCAAGGATTTTGCCATCCGCTATCTCGTCTATGCCTTCTCGGTCGGCATGAAGCTGATGGCGCTGGTGATGATCGCCAAGATCGGCTCCGACGCCTTGTTGAACCTCGCCAACCAGACCGGTACCGGCAACGACGCCTTCGTCGGGACACTGGCGATCGGCGGCATCTCGGTCGTCGTCTTCATCATCTCGATGTATGTGCCGAGCATCGTGCAAGGCGTCGTGCAGGGCGTCTCCGTCGGCAGTGGCATGGAGGTCGCGAAGCATGCCGGACAGGCGGCAAGCTTCGCTGCCGGCGGCGCCGCGCTCGCCATGGGAGGGGCGCGGGCAGGGGCTGCGGGCTTCAGCGCGGCGCGGGCCGATGGCGCCTCATTCGGCGCGGCTGCGCTAAAGGCCATGACGGGAGGCGTCGGAGCGGCAGGCGGCGCGCTCGCCTCCGCCGCCCGCGATCAGGCCATCGGCGCGCCGGGCTCGTTCGGCACGTCGACCTTAGGCCTTGCCAACGCCAAGCTCGATCAGCGCCAGCCACGAAACGGATCGGGCGCAAAGAGCTGAGCCCTTCCATCCAGCAACATCATGAGTGGAGACAACGATCCGAATGGCCGCGCTAAATCCCCCCGACAATCCCTATCTCGCTGCGCGCCAGGAATGGAACGAGCGCTACGGCTCCTATGTGAAGGCTGCCGCCGCATGGCGCATGGTCGGCATCATCGCCATGGTGATCGCCGTGATCGGCTTCGCCTACGCACTGTTCCAGAGCACGCAGGTCAAGCTCGTGCCTTACATCGTCGAGGTCGACAAACTCGGCACGGCCATGAGCGCCGGCTATCCGCAGCAGATCGAATATGCCGATCCCCGCGTGGTGCGCGCGGCGCTCGGAAGCCTGGTCTCGAACTTCCGCTCGGTGACGCCCGATGCTGTGGTGCAGAAGCAATACATCGATCGCACCTATGCGCTGTTGCGGACTTCCGATCCCGCCACGCAGAAGATCAACGACTGGTTCCGCAGCAACTCGCCGTTCGAGAAGGCCAAGACGACGACGGTCGCTGTCGAGGTCAACAACATCGTCGCCCTGTCCAACCAGTCCTACCAGATCGACTGGACCGAATTCGAGCGCGACAGGAAGGGGAAGGAAATCGGCGCGCACCGCTTTCGCGGCATCGCCACGGTCACGCTGACTCCGCCCCAGGACGAGCAGACTATCCGGCTCAATCCGATCGGGCTTTACCTGCGTGATTTCGACTGGACGGCGCAACTATGAAAGGGGCGGGACACCGATGTATCCAAACACAATGACAATCGGGTTCAAGATTGGCACTCTTTTTGCGACTTCCGCCTTTGGCGTGCTGCTGGCCGATGCCAGCGCACACGCGCAGGCAATGAACGTCAAGGAGCGAAAAGGCACGAACATCTCGAGCCAGTGGCGGGGATCGACCGGACTCGTGACGCGCGGAGCGGACGGCAAGGTGATCTTCCTGTTCGGCGAGGTGCAGCCCTCCGTCGTCTGCTCGCCGCTCGAGGTGTGCGACATCGAGCTGCAGGCGGGCGAAGTCGTGCGCGATGTGTTGGTCGGCGACACCGTGCGCTGGAAAGTGGAGCCGGCGACGTCGGGCGCCGTCGGCGGCCAAGCCATCCACCTGATCGTCAAACCCGCCGAGCCGGGGCTCGTCACCTCGATGGTGGTGACGACCTCGCGACGAACGTATCATATTCAGCTCAAGTCGAACGCGACCCAATATATGGCGCGTGTCGGTTTCGAATATCCCGAGGATGTCGGCAGCAGGCTCGCCGACGTCAACGCCCGGCTCGGTTCCGACACCATTCCGGGCGCCGGCGTTCCGGCCGAGCAGTTGAACTTCGGCTACAGCGTGAGCGGCAGCGCCTCGTGGCGGCCGACGCGCGTCTACAGCGACGGCGTCAAGACTTACATCCAGTTTCCCTCGTCGCTCTCCGGAGGGGATGCCCCAGTCCTGTTCGTCGTGTCGGGCGGCCAAAACCGCATCGTCAACTATCGGCTGAAGGACGACATGATGGTGGTGGACTATCAGATCGACACCGCCATTCTGGTGTCCGGCGTCGGCTTTTGGAATCAGGACAAGGTAACGATCCGGAGGGGAGGCTGATCATGCGCTCCATCTCCTTGAGACGCCGGATTGCCGTTCTCTCTTTGCTCAGCCTGTCGCTCGCCGGATGCGCGTCGTTGGGAAGTGGCCGCCTGGTCGCGAGTTCAGCGCCACCTGAGCTCTCCGGCCCTGCCGCCTCCGCGATCGCCGGCGACATGGTGACGAAATTCGCCGAACAGGTCGGTCCAGGCACCGGCACGATCATCCTGAAACCCGATGGCTCGCCCTTCGGCCAGGCGCTGGTGACGTCCCTCAAGAGCTGGGGCTATGCGGTGGCGACCGACCAGAAGACCGGGGCTGAGAAGACGATCCCGCTTGCTTACGTGCTCGAGTCCTATGACGGTCAGGTCCTGGCGCGGTTGTCGACCGGCAGCGTCGAGCTCGGCCGCGCCTATTCAGCGACGGCGGCGGGTGCGTCGCCGGCAAGTCCGGTCTCCGTCATGCAGCGCGGGTAGGAGGCGGCGATGGCGCAATCCCTGAAGCTCGGCGGCAGCCCGGATGCAGAGGAGGCAAGAGGAATCCGCCGTCTCAACCGCTTGCCGATCATCGTCGCGATCGTGCTGGTGGTCGTGTTCTTTGCCGTGATTTTCTACGGCCTGACGTCGCGCGGACTGTACTTCCGACGCAACGCCGGCATCGAGACGGCCTCGTCCAATCCGGCCTCGACCTACGCCGATCAACTGAAGAAAGGCGTCTCCAACGGCATCATCGGAGATCAGACCGAAGCGCAAACGTTCCAGCCCGCCCCACCGCAGCCCGACACGCCAAAGCCGGCCAACAATCCCTTTTCCGGCCGACAACAGACCGAGGCAAGGGCGGCATCACAGCTCGAGTCCGAAGAATTGTGGCGGGCGCGCCTCGATCGAGAAGCGCATGAGCAATATCTGCGGGAGCGACAGCGCGAGCGAATGGCGCGCGTGCAGGCGGGTGATGCCGCCCATGACTCACCCCTCGCCATCAATCTGAGCAAGCTCCAGACAGCCTCTGCGACGGCGACGAGCAACACGGCGCCGGTAAAGACGACAACACCTGTCGTTGGCGGCGGGGCGTCTGATCTCTATGCGGCGGCGCTGCGTGCCGGCCTCGGCATACAGAACATCGATCCAAACGGACAGACGGCGAAAGAGGATTTCTTCAACGCGGATCTCAAGAAGCTCGGCTACTTGCCCAATAAGGTGGTCACGCCGACGTCCGCTTACGAATTGAAGCGCGGCTCGGTCATTCCCGCAACGCTGATCACTGGCATCAATTCCGACCTTCCCGGACGCATCACGGCCCAGGTCAGTCAGAACGTCTACGACAGCGCGACCGGCCATCACCCGTTGATCCCGCAGGGCGCCAGGCTCCTCGGCCGTTACGACTCCAAGATCTCGTTCGGCCAAAGCCGCGTCCTTGTGGTCTGGACCGACATCATCTTCCCGAACGGCTCGACCCTCCAGATCGGCGGCATGGCCGGCACCGATGCCGAAGGCTATGGCGGCTTCAATGACGAGGTCGACAATCATTATTTCCAGGTGTTCGGCTCGGCGATCCTGATTGCCGCAATTGGCGCTGGCATCGACATGTCCGTGCCGGCAAGTTCGCCGTACGGATATCGACAGACACCCTCGGATGCCGCGCGCAACAGTTTTGCTGAGTCGTTCGGCCGCGTCGCCGAACAGACGATCAGCAAGAATATGAACGTCCAGCCGACACTCGAGATTCGACCGGGCTATGTGTTCAACGTCCTCGTCGACCAAGACATGGTGTTTCCGGGGGCTTACAGAGGATGAAGTGCTTCGGTTCGGCTACGAAAGAGCCTCTGGCAGAGCGCCGAAGAGCGAAAAGCTCAAGGAGCGCATCTTCAACGAAGCCGAGCAGGCCGCCGCTGAAAGCCGGGAGGACGACGATGTCGAGGCGGTCGCCGTGCCGGACACGGGATTGCCGGAGGCTCCAAAGCCGGCGCCGAAGACACGCGGCCGCAAGCCGCTGCCTGACGATCTGCCGCGCCAACGCGTCGAACATGATCTGGGTGAGGATCAAAAGGACTGTCCGTGCTGCCATAATCGGATGCATCGGATGGGCGAGACCGTCGCCGAGCAGTTGCACGTCGCGGTGAAAGCGTCGGTGCTGCAACATGTGCGGTTCAAATATGCCTGCCGTCACTGTGAGCGCACCGCGCTGAACACCCCGATTGTGACCGCGCCGATGCCGGCGCAGCCGCTGCCAGGTAGCGTCGCCACGCCATCGACGGAGCTATGGCGGAAACTGGGTGATGACGGGTTGAGAGAGGCGGCGTATCGTGAGGCGGGTGTCCAGCCTGCCAGAAACCTCTCAAGGAGAGCGATACGCCATGACCGAGACTACCAACGTTCTTGCTTTTCGTCAGCCCTCCACGGTTGACGATCCACTGACCGATATCCTGCGCGCTGGGGCGCGCGAGCTGCTTGCCAGGGCGATCGAGATCGAGGTCGACACGTTTCTGGCCAGCACGTCTGAGCTGACCCTGCCCGACGGCCGGGCCCGGCTGGTCCGGCACGGCTATGGACCGGCGCGGCAAATTCAGACCGGCATCGGCCCCGTGGAGGTCGCCCGGCCGAAGGTTCGGGACCGCGGCGCCTGCGGGGCCAATCGGATCCGCTTTAGCTCGGCGATCCTGCCGCTGTGGGCGCGGCGCACCAAGAGCCTGGATGCCCTGCTGCCAGTGCTCTACCTGCGCGGCATCTCGACTGGCGATTTCCAGGACGCGCTGTCGGCGCTGCTCGGCAAGGATGCGCCGAACCTGTCGCCGTCGGTGATTGCACGCCTGACGGCCGACTGGCAGGCCGAGTACGAGCGTTGGCAGCGACGTGACCTGTCGGCGCGGCGCTACGTCTATCTTTGGGCCGATGGCATTTATTTGCAGGCCCGGATGGAGGATCACAGCGAATGTATCCTGGTGCTGGTCGGCGCGACGCCGGAGGGCCGCAAGGAATTGGTCGGCTTCCAGGTGGGCGCCCGCGAGAGCGCCCAGAGTTGGCGTGAGTTCTTGATCGATGTGAACCAGGGCATTACCGTCAATCGCTGGCCCCATGGCTATGCCTATTCTCCGAACAGCCTATTCGACGACCCGAATGAGATGGCGCACACGATGACGGTGGCGCGACGCCCCTTCGGCAATGTTGCGATTGCCAATTCCGATTCCGGCTGGGAACCCCTTACCCAAGCGGCGATCTATCAAGCTTGGCGTGCCGTCGGCGAGATCGACTAGTGGTTCATCACTGTGGTCTTGACTCTTTGGTGGCAACCGGATAGGCGCGACCGAGTTTGCGCGCGGGCTTTGTCGGTTGTGAACATCCATTTGATGCGGTCTCGGACTTTGTTTCGCTGCCGTTGCCATGCTGCGATCTCTTTTCGAAGCCTTTTGGGATCGTCGATGCGACGGCCGAGACACTGGCGCTGCAGCACGCTGATCTCGCACTCGACCATATTGAGCCAGCTGGCGTGTTTCGGGGTATAGTGGAACTCGAGGCGGCGCAGGATGCGACGGGCCTCGGCAGGCGCAAATGCCTGATATAGCGCGCCGGCGGTATGGATCGACAGATTGTCCTGCACGACCCGGATGCAGGCGGCATCGGGATAATGGACGTCGACGAGCTCATGCATGCAGTGGGCGTAATCTACGGCGGCGCGGCGCTCGGTGACCTGGACGTTGCGCCAGCCACGATGCGGATCGAAGGTGACGAAGAGATTGACGGTGCCGTTGCGGCGATATTCGTAATCGTATCGCTCGCGCTGTCCCGGTTGGGCAGGGATCGGCTGGCGCGCCTCGCCGATCAGCTGGACGGGGGTCTCGTCGAAGCAAACCAACGGCCGGTCCGGATCCGGCGTCTCGGCGTAGAGATCGAGCACGTCCTCCATGCGGGCGACGTATTCGCCGTCGACCTGGGGAATGCACCGCATGTCCCTGCGCCAACGTAGATTCATGCTTCGCCTCCTTGTCGGAGGCCGGGACGAATCAAGCTATGAGTCAAAAATCAGGCGTGCACTTCACCGAGAAGCAGGGACACTATCTCGCTTTCATTCATACCTATTCGTACATGTTCGGACAGCCGCCAGCCGAGGCCGACATCCAGCGCCACTTCCGCGTCAGCCCACCGTCAGTTCACCAGATGATCGTCACCCTCGAACGCAACGGGTTCATTCGTCGCAAGCCTGGCGTCGCACGAAGCATCGAGATCCTCTTGCCACCCGAAAACTTGCCCATCCTCCAATGGCTCGGCATCAAAACGTCAAAATCACGTGTGCTGCAGAAGTTGACGAACGAGGAGAAGTTGAAATGACTTAGCCTAATTGAAGACGAGCTGTGCGATTGATGAGGGTAGGCCCCTCGGGATCGGCTTTCAGGAGCGGGTCTCAAACCACTTCAAGCTGCTGCGGCCAAAATCCGTGGTGGTGAGCGTTGAAGACAAAGCGCGGGGAAGACCCCGCGCAGGTATGTGTCCGGGAGACGAATGAAAATGAACCCTTCGATCACGCGTCGTTATACTTTCAAGTACCGTCAAAACCAGGGGTGGTGATTCTCCTGCGATAAACCTGTCGGAGGCCTGATGACTGGACAGGTGGCGGTCGGCGTAAAGGGGGCGTGAACCGGATACAGGCGATTGCACGGAACTGCAGGAACCAGTTCTCCGATGCCAAGGGAGAAGCACAAGCGGCCAAAACCGCGAGGCGAGAGTACCGATGCGGATAACTGGGGCGGACCGACCCGTACGAGCGTTGAAAGTCTGTAATGGGACTGGAGCAAAGGGGTCGGGTCAGGCGGTGGCATTCACCGAAACAACTGGAAACAGGATGAACTCGACGAATGCGACAAACAAACCGTTCAACATCGAGAAACGTCTCGTGTACGAGGCGTACAAAGCGGTCAAATCCAACAAGGGCGCGGCCGGAGTGGACAAGCAGACGATCGACGAATTTGAGAAGGCTCTGTCAGGAAATCTGTATAAGATCTGGAATCGAATGAGTTCGGGAAGCTACTTTCCCCCACCGGTGCTCGCCGTCTCCATTCCGAAGAAGACTGGAGGCGAACGGATTTTAGGTGTGCCCACTGTGAGCGACAGAATCGCGCAGATGGTGGTCAAGCAGGTCATTGAGCCGATTCTAGAACCAATCTTTCTTCCAGACTCCTACGGGTACAGGCCGAACAAATCGGCGCTGGATGCTGTAGGGGTCACGCGACAGCGGTCCTGGAAGTATGACTGGGTGTTAGAGTTTGACATCAAGGGTCTGTTCGACAACATCGACCACGATTTGATGCTCCGGGCTGTCCGGAAACACATAACGTGCAACTGGGCTGTGTTGTACATCGAAAGATGGCTCAAGGCGCCCATGATGAAGGAAGACGGAGCCATCATCGAGCGAAGCCGCGGTACCCCGCAAGGGGGAGTGGTCAGCCCGACTCTGGCGAATCTTTTTCTCCATTACGCGTTTGATCTCTGGATGACGAGGACGCACCCCGACCTCCCGTGGTGCCGTTATGCAGATGATGGACTGGTGCACTGCCGTACCGAGCTAGAAGCAGAAACCCTCAAGGTTGAGCTTCAAGCCCGGTTGGCAGAGTGCCATCTGGAGATGCATCCAACGAAAACCAAGATCGTCTACTGCAGAGATGGGAATCGCAAAGGCAACTACCCGAATGTCAGCTTTGACTTCCTCGGATTTTGCTTTCGCTCCCGTCAGGTAATGAATTCCCGAACCAACTCGCTGTTTGGAGGATTTACTCCAGCAGTCAGTCCATCGGCAATGAAGACCATGCGGGAAACGATTCGGGCCTTGAACTTGCGCCGGCAGACACACCTGTCCTTGCAGGACCTAGCCTCAGAGATCAATCCTCTCCTCAGGGGATGGATTGCATACTATGGGCGCTATACTCGGTCGGCACTGTATCCCTTCCTTCGATACGTCAATCAGACGCTCGTGGCGTGGGCGGTGCGGAAGTTCAAGCGCTTCCGCCGCACTAAAGCTGGTGCGAGTCAGTTCTTCCTAAGACTCGTCAAGGAAAGTGCGGAACTCTTTGTGCACTGGCGACTCGGTATGACTGGGACGTTTGCCTGATGGGAGCCGGATGACGGGAGACTGTCATGTCCGGTTCTGCGAGAGCCCCGGGGTGAAATTCCGCGGGGCTACTCCCCTGTGATGAACCACTAGCGCGCAACGAAGATCGGGAGCTTCACGTGCAGCTTGATCTCCGCCATCTCGAACGGAGTCGTATGCCGGTGGCGCAGCAGGTATCGGATCAGCGCACTGTCCTCGGAAACCTTGCGCGTTCCTCGTCCATACGAAACGCGGGCGGCCTGGACGATCGATGAATCGTCGCCCATGTAGTCGACGACCCGTACGAACCCGTGATCGAGCGCGGGCATGGGCTCAAAAAGCAACTCCTCGAGGGCAGGGACGGTGGGTCGTCGCGTGGGAGCCGCTTCCCGCCGGGACTTCTCGATCTCGGCCCTATCGTCGTCAGATATTTCCATTCGTCGCCTTCCAAACCCGTTGAAGCCCGCTTCCGATCGCTTCGCGAAAGATATCAGCGCTGCACCGCCGGGCCTATGGTTGCCTCCCAAACTGATCGGACGCGCAGCGTCGAAACGAGCGAGGCGACGAGATCGAACTGGACAAGTATGTTCTATGTAGCATGACCGACTGACCCATCAGGTGGTGCATTCGTCGACCAGGAAGCAGATGGACCCGTAGCTGCTGCCGTCGGCAGGAACGTGCCGCCAGTGCATGGACTAGCTCCGGACAATGGGTCCTGCCGCCGGAATACTGGTGGGCACTCCTGACGACGCGGGCGCCGACGGCGGTCGACCGGGTCTTATCCGGACGCCTGCTCCGACTGACGAGATTCTGAGCGACTGCTACGATGGCCGGTTGGCGCCGCAACATCCTAGGGCCACAAAGTTAATCGGATTTACCGATCGGTAAATTCGGCTGTAGAACGGCCTTCCAGGACGCCACAAAATTCCCGCTCGGGAAATTCTTGGCGTCGGAACTCATTCGAGCAGCTAAAATTTACCGCTCGGGAAAATCTGGCTTGTCGTTCCGGCATTTCAGGGCATATATTCCCGCTCGGGAAATTGTCATGACGATCGCAACCACGACAGAACTCGGCGAACTGATCCGGGCCCGGCGTACCTCCTTGGGGCTCCGGCAGCAGGACGTCGCCCTGACGGCCAACGTCGGTGTCCGCTTCATCGTCGACATCGAGAACGGTAAGGAGACCAGCCAGGTCGGTCTGGTTCTGCGCCTGCTGCAGGCGCTCGGCATCCGGCTGAATCCGGAGATGAGCCCGGTGCCGACGGCGCGGCCGACGGACGAGGAAGCCGAACCGTTCGACCCCGACAACTTCTCTCCCACGCCATGACTAGCAACCCGAAGCCCGGCGAGGCCGGCGAGACCCTCGAAGTCCGGTACGGCACTCTGCTCGTCGGCCTGCTGCGCCGGCGCTCGGAGGAGATCCAGGACATCGAGTTCGTCTACGGCGAAGCGTGGACGAAGGATCCGGAGGCGTTCGCCGTGTCGACCCGCATGCCGCTCGCCAAGCGCGTCCACGAACCGGACGTCGTGTACCGATGGTTCCTGAACCTGCTGCCCGAAGGCCGCACGCTGAAGACGGTCGGCACGATCCTCAAGATTCCGGAGGCCAACGTCTTCGCGCTTCTTGAAGAGTTGGGAGAGGACCTTCCCGGCGCGCTCGAAGTCTATCGGCCCGCCGACCAGAGGCCGAAGCGGACGCCGCGCTACAAGCGTCTCTCCGAAGCCGAGCTCGCCGCGGCCATCCGCCGCCTTCCCGAGAAACCGCTCCTGATCGGCGAGGAGGGCATCCACATGTCGCTCGCCGGCGCGCAGGACAAGCTTCCCGTGGTCCGGTATCCGGACGGAGGGATCGGCCTCGCGCTCGACGGCGCGCCGACGACGCACATCCTCAAGCCGACCAACAAGCACTTCAACAACGCGGTCGAGAACGAAGCCTTCTGTCTTCGCCTGGCGGCGAAGGTGAAGCTGGACGTCGCCGAGTGCACGATCGGCAAGGCCGAGGATCTCGACTACCTGCTGGTGAAGCGCTACGACCGCGTTCCCGAGGGACGCAGCCTGCGCAGGCTGCATCAGGAGGACTTCTGCCAGGCCACCGGGCACATTCCTTCCACGAAGTACGAAGCCAATCCGGCGACGAGGCTGCGCGGTCCGACCCTGAAGGACTGCTTCGACGTCATCCGGAAGACGGAGAACGGTGCGGCCAACGCAGCGCGCTTCCTGGACTTCTTCGTCTTCAACGTCCTCTGCGGAAACGTCGACGCGCACTCCAAGAACTACTCGCTGCTACTGCTGCCCGGCGGCGGCGTGTCCATGGCGCCGCTCTACGACGTGATGAACGGCGACATCTATCCGGATGTGACGCGTAATCTCGCCATGAAGATCGCCGGCAAGAACCGCGGACACTACATCCATGCGCGCCACTGGGACCGGATGGCGGAGGAGAATCAACTCTCCGGCGCTCAGGTCAGGCGCCGCGTCGGCGAGCTCTCCCAGGCGGTGATGGATGCGCTACCGTCCGTCGTCGAGGAGTTGAACGCGCTCAAGGAGTCCCCGGTCTATCAGCGTATCTCCGACTGCGTCGCCGGCTATTGCCGCGACATGCTGCGGAATCTGAAGAGTGACGTCGACGACGAGCCGGAGGAAGATCCGGAGCCCACGCGTCCGCCGGGCTTTTCCTGAGCGCTTCCGCAGGAGCGGTTTCGCGCGTTCATGCCGTCGGCCGTCGCGCTGCGGTACGCCGGGCCGAACGTTCCTCATATTTCCGTACGTTCGCAGTCCCGAGTGAGCGCCGGGAAACCCGGAGTACGAGCTTCAGGAGGTCGCCGCCACGGTCGCTTTCCGAACATACCACCCCGGGCCGCGCGGTACGCAAAGGAGAACGACGGCCCACGCCGTCAAGGCGAGGCCCAGCAGAGGGACCACGTAGAAGAAGAGGGGGGTCCACGAGCGGGGGAATATCTCGACGCCCTTCGTGCAGTCCTCCTGTCCAGATCCGGCCTTCCGGAGCCGCATCTGCTGACCCTCAACCGCGGCCGGCGCCCACAGCAGCGTCGTGTCGGCGCCGCCATAGAAGTGCTTCTTGTCCTGTTCGCAGATGTCGCCGCGCTTCCGCGATCGTCATGCAACTGACGACGCCTGCGACCGGCGCGAGCACGAGGAGCACGCAGAACTGGTACAGCTTCCCTTCCCATGCAGCGGTCTCGAGACCCTCAAGCCACACCAACGGGATCCTGGAATGCCAGACGTTGCCGTGCCGCCGGACATGGAGCAGAAACGGAAGCGAAGCCAGCAACAGCAAACCTCCACCGATGATCCCCCGAAATAAGCGACGCCGACGGGATTCTCGACCGGCGCTCCGGCCTTCTCTCCGAAAAGACGGCCGACGAATTCGGTGCCTCCCTGCAGCGTTACGACCGTCGCCGCCAGGAACAGCACCGCCGCGACAGAGAACCAGCTCCACAGCTTCGTAAGATGCCCTTCGTTCAAGCGTAACCGGCATGAGGCACCCACCTCGCCATCCTTCGGCTCGGCTGCAATACAGCTTGGCATGAGCTGATCGGTGGAGGTGGAGTGATGGCAAATGCCATGCTTGATGCCAGGCAGGAAGGTGACTCCTATCGTCGCGTCGAGGTGATCACTGGGGAGCGCCGACGGCGACGGTGGACTGGCGCGGAGAAGGCCCGGATCGTGGCGGAGAGCTTTGAGGCGGGTGCGAACATCTCCGAGGTGGCGCGGCGCAATGGCGTTTCCCGCGGGCTGCTCACGGCGTGGCGCCGCCGAGTTGCGGCGGCAGTGGCCGGTAAGGCGCCGAGCTTCGTGCCGATTCAAATTGGCGCCGGAAGCGGTGGCGAGACAGCTGGCGAGTCCGACCGTGCTTCGCCGGCACAGACGAAGGCTTTGGAGATCGCCGCGCCTTCGGCCAAAGTCTGCGGGGTGATCGAGATCGACGTGAACGGAGCGCGCATCCGCGTCGAGCCAGGCGTGGAGTTGGCGACGCTGTCGACGGTGCTGGCGGCGCTCCGGGGTTGCCGGTGATTGCGTTACGGTCCGACCTCAAGGTGATGTTGGCGACACAGCCGGTCGATTTCCGTAAGTCGGTGCACACGCTGTCGGTCGGACGCATTCTCCGGCATTCAAGGCAAAGGTGGCTTTGGCGGCCGTGAAGGGGGAGAAGACGTTGGCCGAGCTGGCGCAATTGTTTGATGTCCATCCGAACCAGATCACGACCTGGAAGACCCAACTCCTGGAAGGCGCCGCCGGAGTGTTTGGGCAGGACAACGGACCGGCCGAGGCGCCGGTCGATTTGAAGGCGTTACATGCCAAGATCGGCGAGCTTGCGTTGGAGAACGATTTTTTGTCCGGCGCGCTCACCAAGGCGGGCCTGCTGAGCGCAAAGCGATGATCGACCGCGACCATGATCTGTCTGTCGTGCGCCAGGCGAAGGTCCTGAACCTTGCCCGCAGTACGGTTTACTATGAACCTCGGCCGGTTTCGGCCGAGGACCTTGTCTTGATGCGCCGGCTCGATGAGCTGCACCTCGATTATCCCTTCGCAGGGGCGCGCATGCTGCGATCGCTGTTGCAGCGTGAGGGCATGCAGATTGGCCGCCGCCACGTCGCGACGCTGATGAAGCGCATGGGGATCGAGGCGATCTATCGCCGTCCGAACACGAGCAAGCCCGCACCGGGCCACAAGATCTACCCGTACCTATTGCGCGGATTGAAGATCGAGCGGCCGAACCAGGTCTGGGCAATGGACATCAGCTACATTCCGATGCGACGTGGATTCGTCTACCTCGCGGCGGTCGTCGATGTGTTCAGCCGACGGGTGTTGGTCCATCGCGTATCGATCACGATGGAGACGATATTCTGCGTCGAAGCGCTCCAGGAGGCGTTGGCGAAGCACGGCAGGCCCGAGATCTTCAACACGGATCAGGGTAGCCAGTTCACCAGCCTCGACTTCACCGGCGTGCTGCTGGACGCGAACATCGCCATCAGCATGGACGGCAAGGGTGCCTGGCGCGACAACGTGTTCGTCGAGCGGCTGTGGCGCACTGTCAAATACGAGGAAGTCTATCTGCGTGCTTACGACAGCGTGCTCGAGGCGCGAGCATCGATTTCCAAATATCTGGCGTTCTACAACCGAGGACGTCCTCACTCGAGCCTTGACGAACGCACGCCCGACGAGGCTTACTTCGGCGCGCAAACGATGGTGACGGCCGCATGATCGTCGCCAACGATTTTGCTGCGGCTCTGGTCGGGCTTACGCCCTCCCGACGCCACAGCAAAATCGTAAAGCCCCGCCTTCAGCATAACCCGGCAGGAATCCACTTAATTTTCGCGGGGCGCTGTCCAAACAACCGGGGCCAGCTCTGTGACCTCGTGACGAACCATTCCACGAGATCTTCCTACCCGACCAGATCAGCCCTCAGCGCGTGGTCCTTGGATGACGCTCACGAATAAAGGCTGGCGCAATCGGCGCCCGCGCCTCCGGCTGGCCATCCCCGTTCTGAAGTTGTCGCTTGGCCACCCACTTGCGCAGCAGGTTCACGTTCACGCCGTGTTGCAACGCCAGCCCCGCCAGCGACGCGCCAGGCTGCAGACAGGCCTCGACCAGCCGCTGTTTGCTGGCCGGATCATAGCGACGCCGGCCATTGCGCAACACGCCGACCGTCTCAAGGTAAGCGCGAATTTCCCCGCACCTTTTGCTGTTGAGTACTCTGATGCATGAGGTGTCCACCAAAATAGGTGGACACCTTGTGATGTCAGACGATGATCAGAAACTGCGGGTAAGGCTTGTTGGTCGGAACGGTCGACGCCGTTACGACGCCGCATCGAAGGACCGCCTTGTCGCGGCCTGCCTTGCGCCTGGCGTGTCGGTATCGAGACTTGCGCTCGAACATGGGGTCAATGCGAACCTTCTTCGGAAATGGGTAAAGAAGCGCACGGAGACGCTGTCTGTCCGGCCGTCCTCACCAGCGGCGTTCATCCCGGTTCAGATTGAAGGGACTGCTGATCGGGCACTGTCGGGACAGAGCCGCATGGATGCGGTGGATTTGCCGGCGACTTGTGATGGGGTGCGTGGATCGGCACCGGAAAGGGCTGCGACGTTTTCCTCTCCAGCCAAGGTGAGCGCGTCACTGTCGAACGGCGTGAAGCTGACGCTGGAATGCGGTGATGTGAATGTATTGACGGCGATCATCGGAGCACTGGGACATGTTCAGACTGGGCGCTGACCTGAAAGTCTATCTGCACCGTGAGTCGATCGACTTCCGGGCCGGCATCAACAGCCTTGCGGTTCTGGTCCAGGAAACGATGGCGCTCGATCCGTTTGCTCCGGCGGTTTTTGCGTTCTGCAATCGCCGTCGCGACCGGATGAAGCTCCTGTTCTTCGATCGGTCCGGCTTTGTGCTGATCCTGAAACGGCTGACCGAGGACAAGTTCCGGTGGCCGGGCCGCGAGGCAGCGGTGATCACGCTTACGACCGAGCAATTGCACTGGATCCTCGACGGGATCGATATCGATGCGATGGTCCGCCATCCGGTGCGGCAATATCAGGTTGCTGGTTGAGGGCCTCGAATTGAGCGGTTGACGCGGCGGCATGCTTTCGATTCAAGAATCTGATGAATCGACCCGGCGAACCGGCTGTTGAAGAGTTGATGGCGCGCATTGCTGCGCTGCAGGCAGAGAACCGTCAACTCACCGAACGCGTCGTCAGACTCGAGGAAGAGCTGGCGCTTGCACGACTGCATCGTTTTGCGCCGCGCAGTGAAAGCACATTGACCGCCTCTTCAATGAAGCCGAACAGGCCGCGGATGAGGACCCCGCCGACAACGAAGATGACGATGTCGTTGCTCTGCCGGACACGGGCTTGCCGGCGACCGAGGGGGCGACGGGAAGGAAGCGCGGCCGCAAGGCCTTGCCAGAGAACCGTAAGCGCGAATTTCCCCGCACCTTTTGCTGTTGAGTACTCTGATGCATGAGGTGTCCACCAAAATAGGTGGACACCTTGTGATGTCAGACAGAGCTGGCCCCGGTTGTTTGGACAGCGCCCCGCGAAAATTAAGTGGATTCCTGCCGGGTTATGCTGAAGGCGGGGCTTTACGATTTTGCTGTGGCGTCGGGAGGGCGTAAGCCCGACCAGAGCCGCAGCAAAATCGTTGGCGACGATCATGCGGCCGTCACCATCGTTTGCGCGCCGAAGTAAGCCTCGTCGGGCGTGCGTTCGTCAAGGCTCGAGTGAGGACGTCCTCGGTTGTAGAACGCCAGATATTTGGAAATCGATGCTCGCGCCTCGAGCACGCTGTCGTAAGCACGCAGATAGACTTCCTCGTATTTGACAGTGCGCCACAGCCGCTCGACGAACACGTTGTCGCGCCAGGCACCCTTGCCGTCCATGCTGATGGCGATGTTCGCGTCCAGCAGCACGCCGGTGAAGTCGAGGCTGGTGAACTGGCTACCCTGATCCGTGTTGAAGATCTCGGGCCTGCCGTGCTTCGCCAACGCCTCCTGGAGCGCTTCGACGCAGAATATCGTCTCCATCGTGATCGATACGCGATGGACCAACACCCGTCGGCTGAACACATCGACGACCGCCGCGAGGTAGACGAATCCACGTCGCATCGGAATGTAGCTGATGTCCATTGCCCAGACCTGGTTCGGCCGCTCGATCTTCAATCCGCGCAATAGGTACGGGTAGATCTTGTGGCCCGGTGCGGGCTTGCTCGTGTTCGGACGGCGATAGATCGCCTCGATCCCCATGCGCTTCATCAGCGTCGCGACGTGGCGGCGGCCAATCTGCATGCCCTCACGCTGCAACAGCGATCGCAGCATGCGCGCCCCTGCGAAGGGATAATCGAGGTGCAGCTCATCGAGCCGGCGCATCAAGACAAGGTCCTCGGCCGAAACCGGCCGAGGTTCATAGTAAACCGTACTGCGGGCAAGGTTCAGGACCTTCGCCTGGCGCACGACAGACAGATCATGGTCGCGGTCGATCATCGCTTTGCGCTCAGCAGGCCCGCCTTGGTGAGCGCGCCGGACAAAAAATCGTTCTCCAACGCAAGCTCGCCGATCTTGGCATGTAACGCCTTCAAATCGACCGGCGCCTCGGCCGGTCCGTTGTCCTGCCCAAACACTCCGGCGGCGCCTTCCAGGAGTTGGGTCTTCCAGGTCGTGATCTGGTTCGGATGGACATCAAACAATTGCGCCAGCTCGGCCAACGTCTTCTCCCCCTTCACGGCCGCCAAAGCCACCTTTGCCTTGAATGCCGGAGAATGCGTCCGGCGACTCCTCTTCGTCATCTTCGCTCCTGATTCGCGGCAAGAAGCCTCGCCGCTCTCAGGCAGAAAATCCACTCAAGCTACTGTCCGAATTTGCGGAGCCAGCTCTGACGATGATCAGAAACTGCGGGTAAGGCTTGTTGGTCGGAACGGTCGACGCCGTTACGACGCCGCATCGAAGGACCGCCTTGTCGCGGCCTGCCTTGCGCCTGGCGTGTCGGTATCGAGACTTGCGCTCGAACATGGGGTCAATGCGAACCTTCTTCGGAAATGGGTAAAGAAGCGCACGGAGACGCTGTCTGTCCGGCCGTCCTCACCAGCGGCGTTCATCCCGGTTCAGATTGAAGGGACTGCTGATCGGGCACTGTCGGGACAGAGCCGCATGGATGCGGTGGATTTGCCGGCGACTTGTGATGGGGTGCGTGGATCGGCACCGGAAAGGGCTGCGACGTTTTCCTCTCCAGCCAAGGTGAGCGCGTCACTGTCGAACGGCGTGAAGCTGACGCTGGAATGCGGTGATGTGAATGTATTGACGGCGATCATCGGAGCACTGGGACATGTTCAGACTGGGCGCTGACCTGAAAGTCTATCTGCACCGTGAGTCGATCGACTTCCGGGCCGGCATCAACAGCCTTGCGGTTCTGGTCCAGGAAACGATGGCGCTCGATCCGTTTGCTCCGGCGGTTTTTGCGTTCTGCAATCGCCGTCGCGACCGGATGAAGCTCCTGTTCTTCGATCGGTCCGGCTTTGTGCTGATCCTGAAACGGCTGACCGAGGACAAGTTCCGGTGGCCGGGCCGCGAGGCAGCGGTGATCACGCTTACGACCGAGCAATTGCACTGGATCCTCGACGGGATCGATATCGATGCGATGGTCCGCCATCCGGTGCGGCAATATCAGGTTGCTGGTTGAGGGCCTCGAATTGAGCGGTTGACGCGGCGGCATGCTTTCGATTCAAGAATCTGATGAATCGACCCGGCGAACCGGCTGTTGAAGAGTTGATGGCGCGCATTGCTGCGCTGCAGGCAGAGAACCGTCAACTCACCGAACGCGTCGTCAGACTCGAGGAAGAGCTGGCGCTTGCACGACTGCATCGTTTTGCGCCGCGCAGTGAAAAGCACATTGACCGCCTCTTCAATGAAGCCGAACAGGCTGCGGATGAGGACCCCGCCGACAACGAAGATGACGATGTCGTTGCTCTGCCGGACACGGGCTTGCCGGCGACCGAGGGGGCGACGGGAAGGAAGCGCGGCCGCAAGGCCTTGCCAGAGAACCTGCCGCGCGAACGCGTCGAGTATGACCTTCCCGACGACCAGAAGGCTTGTCCTTGCTGCCGTCACCAGATGCATCGCATGGGCGAGACCGTTAGCGAGCAACTTCATATCGAGGTGAAGGCGAAGGTTTTGCAGAATGTGCGGTTCAAATATGCTTGCCGCCATTGTGACCGTACCGACATCAACACGCCGGTCGTGACCGCGCCGATGCCTGCACAACCCTTGCCGGGCAGCATTGCTACGGCCTCGACGCTGGCCTTCGCACTCGTCCATAAATATGTCGATGGCACGCCGCTCTATCGTCTGGCGAAGGCCTTCGAGCGCGCTGGTGTTCCCGTCAGCCGCGGCGCTCTGGGCCACTGGGTGATCGGTTCGAGCGAGAAGCACCTCGTTCGTATCTACGACGCGCTAAAGCTACGGTTGCGGTCGCAGACCGTCATCCATGGCGACGAGACCACCGTTCAGGTGCTGAAAGAAGCGGGCAAGGACCCCACCAGCACCTCGTATATGTGGGCTTATCGCAGCGGCGAGGATAGCGAGCAGCCGATCGTGCTGTTCGATTATCAGCCTGGTCGCGGACAGGAACACCCGCAGGCCTTCCTTGGCGACTATCGTGGCATCCTGATGAGCGATGGCTACGCGGCCTGGCGCACATTGAAAGGCGCCACGCACGTCGGATGCATGGCCCACGCCAGACGGAAGTTTGTCGACGCCCTCAAGGCCAGGAAGAAACCGGGTGGGCCACCGGCCCAAGCCCTCAAGTTCTTCGACCAGCTCTACCGGATTGAAAGACAGGTGCGGGACGAAAAGCCCGGCGACGGCGAAACGCAGGTCGATTACATACGCCGCTTGCGCCAGAAACACAGCCTCCCGGTCCTGGACGCCCTCAAGGCGTGGCTCGATGCAATCGCTCCCAAGGTTGTGCCCGACACCAAGCTTGAGGATGCGGTCTCCTATACGCTCAACCAATGGGAATATCTGACGCGCTACGCCAAGGACGGCAGCATGCCGATCGACAACAACCTTCTGGAACGCGATATCAGGATTTTTGCCTGCGGCAGGAAAAACTGGCTCTTCAGCGCTACCGTGGAGGGAGCCAGGGCCAGTGCCGTCATCTATAGTCTGATGCTGACCTGTCGGGCCTGTCGCATCGAGCCCTTCGCATGGCTGAAGCACGTCCTCGCCCAGTTGCCGACACGCCCCGATGAAGCCGATGTCCAGGATCTTCTGCCCTTCAACTTCAAAAAGTTGCCAGCCTGAGCCGCCACCACCACTGCCGCCGCCGCATTACGCCGCTCTACGACGTGCATCGAAATCCGCGCTTACAGAGAACCTGCCGCGCGAACGCGTCGAGTTTGACCTTCCCGACGACCAGAAGGCTTGTCCTTGCCGCCGTCACCAGATGCATCGCATGGGCGAGACCGTTAGCGAGCAACTTCATATCGAGGTGAAGGCGAAGGTTTTGCAGAATGTGCGGTTCAAATATGCTTGCCGCCATTGTGACCGTACCGACATCAACACGCCGGTCGTGACCGCGCCGATGCCTGCACAACCCTTGCCGGGCAGCATTGCTACGGCCTCGACGCTGGCCTTCGCACTCGTCCATAAATATGTCGATGGCACGCCGCTCTATCGTCTGGCGAAGGCCTTCGAGCGCGCTGGTGTTCCCGTCAGCCGCGGCGCTCTGGGCCACTGGGTGATCGGTTCGAGCGAGAAGCACCTCGTTCGTATCTACGACGCGCTAAAGCTACGGTTGCGGTCGCAGACCGTCATCCATGGCGACGAGACCACCGTTCAGGTGCTGAAAGAAGCGGGCAAGGACCCCACCAGCACCTCGTATATGTGGGCTTATCGCAGCGGCGAGGATAGCGAGCAGCCGATCGTGCTGTTCGATTATCAGCCTGGTCGCGGACAGGAACACCCGCAGGCCTTCCTTGGCGACTATCGTGGCATCCTGATGAGCGATGGCTACGCGGCCTGGCGCACATTGAAAGGCGCCACGCACGTCGGATGCATGGCCCACGCCAGACGGAAGTTTGTCGACGCCCTCAAGGCCAGGAAGAAACCGGGTGGGCCACCGGCCCAAGCCCTCAAGTTCTTCGACCAGCTCTACCGGATTGAAAGACAGGTGCGGGACGAAAAGCCCGGCGACGGCGAAACGCAGGTCGATTACATACGCCGCTTGCGCCAGAAACACAGCCTCCCGGTCCTGGACGCCCTCAAGGCGTGGCTCGATGCAATCGCTCCCAAGGTTGTGCCCGACACCAAGCTTGAGGATGCGGTCTCCTATACGCTCAACCAATGGGAATATCTGACGCGCTACGCCAAGGACGGCAGCATGCCGATCGACAACAACCTTCTGGAACGCGATATCAGGATTTTTGCCTGCGGCAGGAAAAACTGGCTCTTCAGCGCTACCGTGGAGGGAGCCAGGGCCAGTGCCGTCATCTATAGTCTGATGCTGACCTGTCGGGCCTGTCGCATCGAGCCCTTCGCATGGCTGAAGCACGTCCTCGCCCAGTTGCCGACACGCCCCGATGAAGCCGATGTCCAGGATCTTCTGCCCTTCAACTTCAAAAAGTTGCCAGCCTGAGCCGCCACCACTGCCGCCGCCGCATTACCCCGCTCTACGACGTGCATCGAAATCCGCGCTTACGTCTCAAGTCTCACAGGTTCTTCTAGAGTTATGATCGATGGTGTCCACTTCGCTCATGGTGGACACCTCATCCCATCCCCCGCACTCAATTGCATAGGTGCGTAGAAAGGAGCACTTACAGAGGTTCAGAGGAGATTACCGCCCGATGTCCGTATCTCGAAGGCGTTTGCGGTCATGCTCGTGAGAGCACTGAATGACATCATCGCGAGCAATAAACTTGGCGAAGGCTCCCTCAGCTCCCTCCCGCTCCTTATGATTATAAGCGCGCTCCGTCATGTAGGTGTTGTCGGCCGCCTTGAGCCACACGTTGTCTGCGCCGTACTTTTGTGTCAAACTTGCTAACGTTTTCACGTCGACAAGTTTCGGCCAAAGGCCGATGAAGACGCCGTCATTTCGGA
Source organism: Bradyrhizobium sp. CCGUVB1N3 (assembly GCF_024199925.1). NCBI lineage: Bacteria > Pseudomonadati > Pseudomonadota > Alphaproteobacteria > Hyphomicrobiales > Nitrobacteraceae > Bradyrhizobium > Bradyrhizobium sp. CCGUVB1N3. The sequence continues at coordinate 283,623 of NZ_JANADR010000002.1, read as the reverse complement.
TCAGAATATCTGGATTGTAGTTTCCCGTTTGGAGTGGAAATTCGTAGTTGTGGAGAGCGGTTCTCCTCCCGGCGGGAGTATCATAGGAATGGGGCCCCGGACTTCTCACTGAACCGAAGACTCTATGCGATAGGCCTAACTCATCCATCTTCTCAATGTACCGCTGTCTCCCAAGCTGCGAGAACAGCCGATTTCTGGGTGAGTACGCACCTTCAGGATCGTCTGACTTAATCAGCACGGACATTTGATCGTACTCTTCTTTATCGAGCCATCTTCCCACTCTCCTAAAATGCTGCTGAGGGGTTTCGAAGAACATCGAATGGTCCCACTCCGAATTGGACTCATGTCCAATGAGTAAGTCATCGCGCTCAATGGCATCATCGCGAGCAATGAACTTGGCGAAGGCTCCCTCAGCTCCCTCTCGCTCCTTATGATTATAAGCGCACTCCGTCAAATAGGTGTTGTCGGCCGCCTTGAGCCACACGTTGTCTGCGCCGAACTCTTGTGTCAGACTTGCTAGCGTTTTGGCGTCGACAAGTTTCGGCCAAAGGCCGATGACGACGCCGTCATTTCGGATCAGAATATCTGGATTGTAGTTTCCCGTTTGGAGTGGAAATTCGTAGTTGTGGAGAGCGGTTCTCCTCCCGGCGGGAGTATCATAGGAATGGGGCCCCGGACTTCTCACTGAACCGAAGACTCTATGCGATAGGCCTAACTCATCCATCTTCTCAATGTACCGCTGTCTCCCAAGCTGCGAGAACAGCCGATTTCTGGGTGAGTACGCACCTTCAGGATCGTCTGACTTAATCAGCACGGACATTTGATCGTACTCTTCTTTATCGAGCCATCTTCCCACTCTCCTAAAATGCTGCTGAGGGGTTTCGAAGAGCATCGAATGGTGCCACTCCGAATTGGACTCATGTCCAATGAGTAACTTGTCGCCGACTTCAACGCGCTCAAAGGTCCGCAGCGGCACGGATCGCGGCATCGCTTCACTCGGATGGCCAATCGCAGTAGCAGGCAAGGCTACGTCACGAACGTCACTTTTTGCCTTACCCTTATCGACAACGGGTGTGTCTCCATGACCCCACATTACTTCGTCGATTCGCGACCAATCGTCTTCGGTGAGATCATCGAAATCATCATGCATCGCCGCGTCTGGCGGGAAGGCACCACCTATTTGGCTATTCGCGGACGACGATGCGGCAAGTGTATTGCTCCTTTCGCCTCGACCGCTTGTTGGCTCCCCCACGCGGCCACTGGAACCGGCGAGCGATTCGTCCTCGTGGGTGTCCGATCCTCCTTCGCGATTCATCGCTGGCAACAATTGGTCGGACTTCGACCAATCGCCTTCGGTGAGATCATCGAAATGAACATCACTTTTTGCCTTACCTTTATCGACAACGGGTGCGTCTCCATGACCCCACATTGCTTCGTCGATTCGCGACCAATCGTCTTCGGTGAGATCATCGAAATCATCATGCATCGCCGCGTCTGGCGGGAAGGCACCTATTTGGCTATCCGCGGACGACGATGCGGCAAGTGTATTGCTCCTTTCGCGTCGACCGCTTGATGGCTCCCCCAGGCGGCCACTGGAACCGACGAGAGATTCGTCTTCCTGGGTGCCCGATCCTCCTTCGCGATTCATCGCTGGCACCCCCCGGGCGTTTCTTACCATTTATCTGTCCCTTATCGTTTTGGGCAGCATCACATCATGTAATCGGCTTCATGGAATCGACCGTCTACATATAGAGGCTTCAGCTCCATCAAGTTGATGCATTACCCGCACGGCGCTTCGCGTCCGCACGAGTTCTGCCTTACATGTGATGGGTCGCCCCTGCTGTTTGATCGTTACCCGGGAATGGTTCGTCGCAAAGGAGCCTGTGCACGTCCATTGCTGGTGATGTATTGGATTCGCGCGCGGGGCCGCGTTGTTCGCCGCTCGCCCCAGGGGCGGTGGAGCTGGCGTCCTCCATGAGCCCTTATTCGTCGTGACTTGTCCCTTGCTATCTATCTCATCGGCTGCGACCGTCTCTTGCGCGTTTACTTTCGTTCCTTTCTCCGTCATTGACGTACGGAAGAGTCGATTGCTGCTCTCCGTGCTGCTCGTCTCGCTTTGAGTTATCCTGCTCCTCCTGTCGGCGACGGCCGATAGCCTCCCACCGCATGACCATGTCTTCTGGAGGCCCCCGATGGGGCGCCACGGCTTTGGTTTGCTTTGTACCCAACACAGACGTATGCTGAGGAGGCTCGACCTGCGGTGCGACCGGTCCATTTGAACCGCTTTGATCGCCGAATGTCAACAAACGGTACTTCCACCTTCGACAACCATATTTGAGTGCACCAGCAAATTCTCCCCTCGCTCACACCGGCGGTATTCGGCAAAGGTCATCGGCCGCTCGGTGAGCGCCGCGCTCCGCTCGCGAGCTCGCGTCTAGCATGATGCCATGCTGCCGTGAGATCTCAGCCATCTCAGTGCGCAGGGCCTTATAGTTCAAGTGCGGGTGGCGACGGGATATCTTCAGCCGCGCTCGTCCCAGGAGTTCACGACGATTGACGACCACATGAAGGTGAGGATGGCCGCGATCCGTATAGAAAGCGGTAAGATAGTTATACTGACCGCCCCCAAATCCTGAGCCGAACATCTTGGCCGCCCACCCGCGCCCTGCTGCATAAGCGGCCTCTTGATTGGTGCCTGGCGTGAAGCTGATGAAGTGGACTGAGCCAGCTCTCTCGAACCCGCAATAGGCCAAACGGAAATGATAGAGACGATGATGGGCAGGCGGGGCGCCCGTCGGCGGCGGCGGCGGCGGCAGGATATATTGTGATGTAAACGTCGCTCTCGTCATTTCGTCTTCACTGCGGGGTGATATCAAAAACCGTTGGCTTTCTGGGAAAAACCATCAAGTCCCTGTCGAATACAGAGGGGGGCCCAGTAAGAAAGAACGGCTCCCTAGTTGCTTGAAAAGGCCACTCTTTGCCTTTATAAATCTCAGCGCGTTCGGTTAAATCACTCACAAACCCATCACCTTTGATCTTCCAGTCTCGCTTCTCTGATGTCGTGGCTCGCTGGCGATCCAGTCGTTGTTGACGTGCCTGCCTCGCTGACAGAGCTGGCCCCGGTTGTTTGGACAGCGCCCCGCGAAAATTAAGTGGATTCCTGCCGGGTTATGCTGAAGGCGGGGCTTTACGATTTTGCTGTGGCGTCGGGAGGGCGTAAGCCCGACCAGAGCCGCAGCAAAATCGTTGGCGACGATCATGCGGCCGTCACCATCGTTTGCGCGCCGAAGTAAGCCTCGTCGGGCGTGCGTTCGTCAAGGCTCGAGTGAGGACGTCCTCGGTTGTAGAACGCCAGATATTTGGAAATCGATGCTCGCGCCTCGAGCACGCTGTCGTAAGCACGCAGATAGACTTCCTCGTATTTGACAGTGCGCCACAGCCGCTCGACGAACACGTTGTCGCGCCAGGCACCCTTGCCGTCCATGCTGATGGCGATGTTCGCGTCCAGCAGCACGCCGGTGAAGTCGAGGCTGGTGAACTGGCTACCCTGATCCGTGTTGAAGATCTCGGGCCTGCCGTGCTTCGCCAACGCCTCCTGGAGCGCTTCGACGCAGAATATCGTCTCCATCGTGATCGATACGCGATGGACCAACACCCGTCGGCTGAACACATCGACGACCGCCGCGAGGTAGACGAATCCACGTCGCATCGGAATGTAGCTGATGTCCATTGCCCAGACCTGGTTCGGCCGCTCGATCTTCAATCCGCGCAATAGGTACGGGTAGATCTTGTGGCCCGGTGCGGGCTTGCTCGTGTTCGGACGGCGATAGATCGCCTCGATCCCCATGCGCTTCATCAGCGTCGCGACGTGGCGGCGGCCAATCTGCATGCCCTCACGCTGCAACAGCGATCGCAGCATGCGCGCCCCTGCGAAGGGATAATCGAGGTGCAGCTCATCGAGCCGGCGCATCAAGACAAGGTCCTCGGCCGAAACCGGCCGAGGTTCATAGTAAACCGTACTGCGGGCAAGGTTCAGGACCTTCGCCTGGCGCACGACAGACAGATCATGGTCGCGGTCGATCATCGCTTTGCGCTCAGCAGGCCCGCCTTGGTGAGCGCGCCGGACAAAAAATCGTTCTCCAACGCAAGCTCGCCGATCTTGGCATGTAACGCCTTCAAATCGACCGGCGCCTCGGCCGGTCCGTTGTCCTGCCCAAACACTCCGGCGGCGCCTTCCAGGAGTTGGGTCTTCCAGGTCGTGATCTGGTTCGGATGGACATCAAACAATTGCGCCAGCTCGGCCAACGTCTTCTCCCCCTTCACGGCCGCCAAAGCCACCTTTGCCTTGAATGCCGGAGAATGCGTCCGGCGACTCCTCTTCGTCATCTTCGCTCCTGATTCGCGGCAAGAAGCCTCGCCGCTCTCAGGCAGAAAATCCACTCAAGCTACTGTCCGAATTTGCGGAGCCAGCTCTCACAGCAAAATCGTAAAGCCCCGCCTTCAGCATAACCCGGCAGGAATCCACTTAATTTTCGCGGGGCGCTGTCCAAACAACCGGGGCCAGCTCTCACCATGTCAAAGGATAGTCGTAAGGATGGCGATAAGGATAGGCATGCCCTTGGACACGGCATATCGCTCCTTCGGTGGAGAAGTGGAGACGTCAAGCACCCCCACGATATGCCGCCTTCCCGATTCCCGCCGTCACCAACTTTCGGCGATAGCTCTCGACCAAGTTGGTATGGTCTGAGCGGCCAAGAGCCTGGCAACATAAAGGGAGCGCGCCGGTGGTTGGTGACGTCCAACTCCTGCTGCTCGATGTCGAGGAAATGCGATAGCCCCTCAGAGCGGAGACCCCGCGCCCCGCACAAGCCAGATCGCATCGCTCCAGATCAGCATTAGGAGTTGACGGCCTACGGCGTAACGCTGCCGCCTATCCACTTGGCTTTCCAGCCCGAGGCCGTTGCAATGCGCAAAGGCCTATTTCGGCTTGCCTACGCCAACGCCGGTCAGATCGATCCTGATGCCCGCCTTGTTCGGATCAATCTGCTCCCTGTCCAGCTGGGTCCCCTCGTCCGGTCCGCTCGCAGGCCTCACCTCGTCCGCGGACTTGTCGCCGGCTTCCGGGGGCTGGGCTGGCAGACTGCCAGGATCGGGCTCATCGAAGACATACTTCCCATCGAAATAGCCAGTCTTCCAGGCCGCGATCGCATCGCCGAAGGCCTCGTCGACCTCAGCGCCATACCATTTCGTGACGATGCGATAGACCTTGCCGAACAGCGCGGTGCCCATCCTGATATTGGCGCAGGTGTCGATCAGATCGGAGGTGAGCGCCGAGACATCGGTGATACCGAGCCCGGCGGGATATTGAGTGACGCCGACGCGGACCAGCTCCATGGCATCATCTGCGGTCTTGGGCGGCCTCACCAGGATGACGCGGTTTTTGGTCCGGACGGTGACCGCGAGCGGTTCGGGTGCCCCGACCGCGCGGATGAATCTTTCGACGATCGCAGGCTTCAGAGTTGGATCGGCGCATTGATGAATAGTGGCGGCATCGATCATGATAATCCCCTTCAGGTGTTGAACGAACGCACGAGCGGCAGAGCGAACAGGCGCGCCCAGGCTTGTGTGCTGGCGCGTTGAATGACGAGGACGTTGGTTCCGGCGGTCTCACCAATCGTTGCCGATCGCGACAAGCACGTCGGGCGAGTGGAGCGTCGACTGCAGGACGGGCCAGACGAGCAGTTGCTCGTAACAGATCAAGGGCGCGATGCGGCGGCCGGCGGACTCGACGACGGGATTGACAAAGAAGCTGGCGCTGGCGCCTGCGCCCTGCCCCGTCCATGCGAGCCAGGGCTGCCACATCGAGACCGGGACCGGCATGCGTTCGCCATAGAGCCGGCGCGTGCGACCGGCGCTGATCTCCATCATAGCGTTGTCGTAGCCTGCGCGATCGACGATCGCCGCGCCAACGATCACCGTAATGTCGGAGCCGCGAAGGCCCTCCATCCAGACGCCGCTCGTGGTCGGGGTCCACAGCCCGGCCGCACTCTCGGGAAGCACGACAACGCGCGCACCGGCCGCGCCCGCTTCGCGCACGCGCTGGAGAAGGAGGCGGGATTGATCGAGATCGGGACTTCGGCCGAGCGCGCTGCCAAGCTTGGTCTCGAGACCAGCCCATCCGTCTGGTTGCGACGGCGCGGTCCAGTGCGCGGCCGACCAGGTCCACAAGGCGGCCGCGACGATTCCCGCGATGGGCCACTTGCCGGTCGTCATGGTGAGCAGGACGGCTGCGGTCGCCGCCACTCCCCACCATCCCCATCCCGGCAACAAAACTCCGGCCGCAGTGATCGGCTGCGCCCATCCGACGATGCCAAAGGGCGGCACGCTCATCAGGATCGCAGCAAAGGCGAACCGAAGCGCCCTCTCCCATCCCGGCCGTCTCTGCCACAGCACGGTGTGGACAAGGACGAAGGCGGCCGCGGCGCCGATCCACAAGGCGATGCCGACGCCGAAATCGGTGCCGTAAAAATTGACCGCTCCTTGCGGAAGCCCGCGCGATGCCGCCAGGAAATAGGCTGCGCTCACTGCCGCTGAGATCGACCGTGAGGGCGCGAACGCCCACAACGTCGGAAACGCGCAGGCAAGCGGCAGGGTGAGCGCGTGACCGCACCAGGCGACAGCCCCGACCGCGGCCGCGGCCATCGCCGCGCCCCGCCAGGAATTATGGTCCAAAGGTGAAGACCGGCCGGGCAAGGCCGAGAACGCCCGATGACGGGATCGGGCCGAAGTAGTGGGAATCATAGGAGCCTGCGAAATCGGAGTGGAGATAGAGCTCGCCGGCGGGAACGACGCCGCCGGCAAACGGTGTGAGAGGACGGCGGGCGGCATCGGCATGCCGGACCTCGGAATCAGGGAGCGGACGGCCGTCGATCGAGACCCGATTGGCCACATTGACCTGTTGGCCGCCGATGGCGACGACGGTCTTGATGAGCGGGCTTAAGCCCCCGGCGCACAGTCCGCGCCGGATGTAGCCGCGGTCGAAGGCGCGTTCGAACTCGGCCGTATGCGGTGGACAGACGAAGACGAGATCGCCGGCAGCGGCCTCACGATCCAGCATCTCAATCCGCCACAGGCCGCGCGGATAACTCGGCGTCATGTTGACGCGCAGTCCGGCGCACCAGCCGGCGCCTGCCACGGCGATGACGAGGCCGGCGCCAGCCAACAGGATCACGAGCGGGAAACGCCGAACAGTCATTTCAGGGTCTGTCCCTGGCGTTGGGCTAGACGCTCCGTCTCAGCCTGCTTGAGGGCCTGCGCGGTGCGCTCGCCGCTTGCGAGCTGCTGTGCTGCGCGCATGGTTGGCCAGGCTTCTTTCAGCTGCGCGCGCCGCACCGAATCCATGCCGGCCGCCACCTTCTCGAAGGCCTGCCCGTTCGGCTCTTTAGCGGCGTTCGGCAGGAACGTGCGATCGCCAAAGCGCTCTGCGATGGCTTTGTTGAACCCGTCGATCTCGGCTTTCACCATCCGGTCCGCCAGTGCGAATTCGAGCGCGCTCGGCAGGTCGTTCCGGTCGATGGCGTCGCGCACGCGCTCAAGCACGCGGCGGGCATCGCGCGACAGAGCGGGGATCTCGATGGCGACGCGGTGCCGGATCGCGCGTTCCTCAGTCTCATGCTTGTGCTCAGCCTGGGCGCGAAGGCGTAAGTAACGCTCGATCTCGCGCTTGAGCGCGGGCACATTGGCCTCGGCGCGCTGACGCTCCCGTTTATCGGCCTTGCGCGCCAGCAGGCCGACCTTCCCGCGCAGCGCTCCAAGGGATTCCGGGTTTGTGGCGAGACGGCCGATCGTCGAGGTTGCAGCAGTGGCATCCTTCAGCATGGCGTCGAAGTTCGTCGCGCGGAACGCTCGCTCGGGATCGGCAAAGACGAGGCGAAAGCGAGTGGAGACGTCCTCCCACTGCTTCTTGATGGCGGGATCGGCGAGGATCCTGTCCTCGACGGTGTCGATGAGGGATTTGGGGAAGGTCGTCACGCCGGCGACCATGGGCTTCGCCTCCCTGTATGCGGTGCTAATGATGGGTTGACGGACATCGACGATGCCGAGTTTTTGGCCGAGCGCACGCAGCCGACGCGCCACGTCGGCGAGGCGCTGCTTCTGGCGAACCGTCCAGCGCAGGCGGTCGTTCACCAGCGTGCGCGCCACCCTGACGATATGCAGTCCGCGGTTCGCGGCGAAGCGCAGCGCATCGCGATAGAGAGCGCCGCGTTCGTAATCGAGGGTGGTCTCCTTCCCTCGGCGCTGCGACAGGATCGGGATCAGGCCACCGGCCTTCTGGAACGAACGCCGGCCGTAATAGAGCGCCACATCCTCACGATGCCGAGTCAGCGCGACATAGGTCAGGTGCTTGTCCAGGGACAGCGTTGCCAGCACCTTGACCCGGTCGACCGTCGCTCCTTGCGCCTTATGCACGGTCGTCGCGTAGCCGTGGTCGATATTGCGATAGAAGCGCTGATCGACCTCGACGCGGCAGCGGCCCTCGCCCTCACCGATCTCGGCGACCAGGCGCGCTGGCCCGGCTTCCACGACCTTGCCGATCATGCCGTTCTTGACGCCGAGCGAGCCCTCGTTCTTCAGGAAGACGATCTGGTCGCCAGGCGCAAACCGGCGCTCGCCGTCCTCGGTTCGGAAGCCATATCCGTCTTCGACCAGACCGCGCGCGACGAGCTTGGCCCGCGCCATGTCGTTCAGCGCGCGGACGTCGCGGCGCAGATGCGCCAGGATCAAGGTCGACTTGGACGGATCGTAGTCGCGGTTCCAATCGGCGATGAGACTGTCGATCGCCTGCGCCTTCAACTCCGAGCCGAACAGACGTCCATGATGGCGATAGGCGGACAGGGCCTGCGCCGTGCGGCCACGGGCAAGATCGAGCGATGCCTCGCGCATCCATTGCTGGCGCTGGCGATAGATCGTTTCGAGCTCGGCATAGCCGACGCGCTCGACGATTGCGCGAAACGCCGCCCCCGCTTCGATCGGCTGCAGCTGCTCGGGATCGCCGACCAGGACGAGCTTCGCTCCCGCCTTAGATGCTGTTTCGACGAACAGCGCCATCTGGCGCGAGGCGACCATGCCAGCCTCGTCCAGGACAAAAACCGTTCGATCATCGAGGCCGTCCCGACCGCTTTTCCAGTGCAACTCCCAGGAGGCCAGCGTGCGGGATTGGATGCCCGCCTCCTTCTCCAATCCCTCGGCCGCCTTTCCCGCCAAGGCGCCGCCGACGACGCGATAACCGGCGGCCTCCCACATCTGCCGCGCAGCCCGCATCATCGTGGTCTTGCCCGCCCCCGCGCGACCAACAACCGCCGCGATCCGCGGCCCGGACCCAAGATGCGCGATGGCCGTGCGCTGCTCGGCCGAGAGGTTGGCGTTTCGCGATGACACGGCCGCGACCACCTGTGCCTTCACGGCAAAAGCCGTGCTGCCAGAGAGGTGGACCGCCCGCCGCGCCATCTCGGATTCGAGCCGGATCAGCTCGCGTGTCGTATATTTTGCCGGCGCCCGCGCGCCCGTGGCGAAATCGATCTGTTCGCCTTCCAGCCGCAGCGCATCGGGGCTTTGCAGCACCCGCGCCATCAAGTGCTGAAACGTTCCGGCATCGTCGACATAGCGATGCAGGAGCTTGCCGACATCCCGCTCATCGAACACGCTCTTTTCCCGCGAGATCAGGTCGAGCACGATCTCCGGACGGCGCTGGATTCGTCTTAGCGTCTCGGCCCGGCTCTCCTCAAACACGCGCAGCCGTTCGAGGTCGGGATCGCGCCCCTCGCGCTGTGCCCGGCGCTGGATGGCCTTGGCCGCAACGCCGATATGGGGCATCGGCGCGACGTCGATGCCGCGCTCGGCGTAGGAGCGCCCATCGACCCGAATCTCATGACCGTTCAGAGCCAGATGCTGGTTCTGCAGGTCGAGCCAACCGTTGCGCTGCGCGAGGAACTCCTGCTTGTCCCCGGCCCAAAGCCGATAGGCGATCTTGCCGGATTGCATGCGCAGCGGCTGGCCATCTTCACCGATGACCGCGACCCGCTTTGGCCCGAATCCGTCCGCTGAGAGGCCGCAACGTCGTCATCAGGTGGACATGCGGATTGCCGGGCTCGTCGTGATAGACCCAGTCCGCGACTTGCCCGCGCGACAGCACTTGCTCGACCACGAACTGGCGCATCAGCGCGATGTTCTGCTCAGGTGTCAACTCGACCGGCAGTGCGACGATGAACTCCTTGGCGAACTGGGCATCCGCCCGCTTCTCGAAGGCCTCGACCTTATTCCAGAAGGCCTCCGAGGCACCGGCGACAGAGCGATCGGCGATCATGGTCCGGAGCCAGGCGGGCGCGTCGGCTGGCACCAGGAATTCCTCGTGAACCATCCCGCGCTTGCCCGAATAGTCGACGGTACGGCCCTCGGCCTCGAACGCCATTTTTGCGCAATGCCGGTAGGCGGCGGCCAGCACGGCGCTGCGGCCATCGCCGCGTCCGATGAGCTGGGGCGTGAAATGCGTGATAGCCACGACTGGAGCGATCCTTCGGACAAGTGAACATGCCGTTCGACGGGATCGGCCCCCCAATTCGGGGCGAGAAGCAGGACGTCGCGTCAGCGACGTATTACTGCGCCCTTAGACCGCTCCTTCGGAACGGCGGGATGATCTTCCAAAGCGTCGGCTTCGCCGACCCCGTTAATTACCCGGGTCGCGCTTTGCGCTCAGCCCGGCTTTCCTTCGGACGCTTCGCGCAAGTTGAAAGGAAAGGTCTTTCGGAATGAAAAAGCCCTCGCGGCAGATCAGGGACGAAATCGCTCGGCTCCAGGACCAGCTGAAGCAGGCCGAAACGCGGGAGGCCGAGCGGATCGGCCGGATCGCACTGAAGGCCGGCATCGGGGAGTTCGAAAGCGACGAGGGGGCACTGCTGTCAGCGTTCGCGGAGATCGCCGGCCGGTTTCGTAAAGGAGGCGGCCGCGCCGCAAAGACGGCCGCGGCCATCGCGCCTGGCGCGTCTTCGGATCTGGCTGAACAGGGCTGAACGCATGCACCGCTCCGACGCCACAGAGGCCCGCAAGAAGAATACGCGGGAGAAGATCGAGCTCGGCGGCCTGATCGCCAAGGCCGGGCTGCGCTACGAAAAGCGGGCGCTGCTGCTGGGCCTGCTGATAGAGGCCAAGGAGCGGCTTCACGGCAACGAAGCGGAACGCGAGCGCCTGACGGCGATCGGCGCGAAGGCGTTTGGTCATGAAGGGAAGTAAGATCGCGCTGGCCATCGCGCCGGCCGTGCTGATGGTGGGCTCTTGCCTTGCCATCACGGGCATTGAGGTGTGGTTTGCGAAGTTCGGGACAACGCCGAACGCACGCCTTCTGCTCGGCCGGATCGGCATCGCCATGCCCTATGCGTTGGCCGCCGCAAACGGCGTGGTCTTCCTGGTCGCGGCCGCAGGCGCGACCGCGATCCGCGCTGCCGGCTGGGGTGTCGTGTCTGGCGGCATGATCGTCGTAGCGATCGCCGCTTTGCGGGAGATCGCGCGGCTGCATTCCTTCGCCGGCGCGCTGCCAACTGGCGACCGGCTTCTCGCCTACGCCGATCCGTCGACCATCGTTGGCGCGACCATCGTGGCGCTTGGGGCCGTGTTCGGGATCCGGGTCGCGATCAGGGGCAACACTGCCTTCGCAAGCTCCATTCCGCGCCGCATCCGAGGACGGCGCGCCATCCATGGCGAGTCCGATTGGATGGCGATGGCGGAGGCTGCACGGTTATTCCCTGAGGTGGGTGGCATCGTGATCGGTGAGCGCTATCGCGTCGATCGGGATGCGGGCGCGGGCCAGTCCTTCCGCACTGAGGACGCCGAGACATGGGGTGCTGGCGGCAGGTCTCCCCTGCTCTGCTTCGATGCCTCCTTCGGCTCATCGCACGGCATCGTGTTTGCAGGGTCCGGCGGCTTCAAAACGACATCCGTCACGGTGCCAACGGCGCTCAAATGGGGCGGCGGGCTGGTCCTCCTCGATCCTTCCAACGAGGTCGCGCCTATGGTCAGCGGACACCGGCACGAGGCGGGTCGGCAGGTCTTCGTGCTCGACCCGCGCTCGTCAGAGATCGGCTTCAATGTGCTCGACTGGATCGGCCAGCACGGCGCGACCAAGGAAGAGGACATTGCCGCCGTCGCCTCATGGATCATGACCGACAATCCGCGCCAGGGTTCGGCACGGGACGACTTCTTTCGCGCCTCGGCCTTGCAGCTGCTGACGGCACTGATCGCCGACGTCTGTCTGTCCGGTCATATGGACAGGAAAGATCAGCACCTGCGCCAGGTCCGCGCCAACCTGTCCGAGCCGGAGCCGAAGCTGCGCCAGCGGCTTCAGACGATCTACGACAATTCGGAATCGGAGTTCGTGAAGGAGAACGTCGCGCCGTTCATCGCCATGACCCCGGAGACTTTTAGCGGCGTCTACGCCAACGCCGTGAAGGAGACGCACTGGCTCTCCTATGCCAACTATGCCGCGCTGGTGTCGGGGTCGAGCTTCACGACGGCCGAGCTGGCGGAGGGCCGGACGGACGTCTTCATCAATCTCGACCTGAAGACGCTGGAGAACCACGCCGGCCTTGCCCGCGTCATCATCGGCGCACTCCTTAACGCCATCTACAATCGCAATGGCGAAGTGACCGGCCGGACCCTGTTCCTGCTCGATGAGGTCGCTCGCCTCGGGCACTTACGCATTCTCGAGACGGCACGCGATGCCGGTCGTAAGTACGGCATCACCCTCTTGATGCTCTATCAGTCGATCGGCCAAATGCGCGAGGCCTATGGCGGACGTGATGCCACCAGCAAATGGTTCGAGAGCGCCTCCTGGATCTCCTTCGCCGCAATCAACGATCCCGAAACCGCCGACTACATCTCGAAGCGCTGCGGCGACACGACGGTCGAGGTTGATCAGTTGACCCGGTCCTCGCAGATGTCCGGTTCCTCCCAGACGCGGTCCAAACAGCTCGCGCGCCGGCCGCTGATGCTGCCGCATGAGGTGCTGCGCATGCGGACCGACGAACAGATCATCTTCACGGCGGGCAACCCGCCGCTACGCTGCGGTCGCGCCATCTGGTTCCGGCGCGTCGACATGCGAGCCTGCGTCGGCGAGAACAGGTTCTACCGGCGAGAAGCAAGTAGCCGTCGCTGATGATCATGAAAGCGGCGATGGGGGGAAAGACGTGGCCGGCCTCCAACAGACCGGCCGGTTCCAAAGCAGAGAAAGAAGGGGCGTGTGCGGCGACGGCAATATTGTCCGGGAACGGAAAGCCGAGACGGAGCGCATCCACAACGACAGCAACCGCGGGCTCAACGATCGACTCGTTTGCGAGCCAGCGCTACCAAGGCTACTACCGGCCGCCGCGCCTTGCGATAAGAAGCCATGTCCCCCGTGCAAAACCAACCTCGAACGTAGAGGTGACCGATCATTCCTTACATTGTCTCGGCCCTCAGTTTGAGGAAGACAACCACGCTTCGACGCCCTCTGAACGCATGTGCAGATGCGCGCGCTGCTGCGCGGCTGGTCATAGGCCAACGAGCGCTGGGCGATGACGGTCCCCAGTCCGCAAGGCTATTACCCGGCTTTAGTTGCGCTTGGGTCAAGGTTTCTTTGGCTGTTCAAAACGCACCACGATCAACGCGTTCCCCAGGGAGCTCATAGTCTGACTGAGTCACACAACCGCAGGCTTTGTCCGGCCGGAATCAGCGATGGTTGAAGCATGGACCATCAGCCGAGGAGGCCACATGAGCGGGCGTGGCACCAAGACCAGTGAGATGCGATTTGCGGCGTATTTGGAGGGCTTGCCAGCGTCATCGGTCATGCTGATCGGAAGGCACCGCTGCGCGACTATTGCGTCGGCCTCATGGCCTGTGGCGATCGCAAGAGCGTGGAGCCGATGGCGGCGGTGACGGCTCCGGAACGGACGGCCGCCCAGCATCAATCGCTGCTGCATTTCGTCGGCAGCGGCACCTGGTCGGATGAGAAGGTGCTGGGCGAGGTACGCGAGATGGTCCTGCCGGCGATTGAACGCCAGAGCCCGATCGAAGCTTAGATCATCGATGACACCGGCTTTCCCAAGCAGGGGCGACATTCGGTTGGAGTTGCACGGCAATATTGCGGGCAGCTCGGCAAGCAGGATAGTTGCCAGGTGGCGGTGTCACTGTCGATCGCCAACCACCACGCCAGCCTGCCTGTCGCCTATCGCCTTTATCTTCCGAAGGAATGGACTGAGGATTGCGATCGGCGGCGCAAGGTGGGCATTCCTGCCGAAGTCGGCTTCCGGACCAAGCGCGTTGGGCTTGGCCTCCACCAGGATCGGGGCTCGGGTCCCCACAGCCTTGCGGCGGGCACGTCGCTTGCGGACGACGAGTCCTTCCTCCCGATAGAGCCGGTAGATCCGGTTGATCCCCGACGGCTCGCCCTCAATATGTTGGACTACCATCGCATCGAACGGGCAAGCTGTTCAGCTACGTTGATCTGGAGGCGCGGGTGCGGCGTGCGAGCGACGGACGATGGTGAACGAGGGGTCTAACCACATTACAAGTGCAGCACGATTCGACGTTGACGCCGTAGAACTTCAGATCATTATTAATGGGAGACGCGCCAACCGGCGCGTTCAATATTGAACGGAGGTCAAGTTGCCGACCGAAACACTTACATCACCTCACTCCTCCGGGCTCAATCAGAGTGGCAACAGCGTTCGGCTATCACGCGAACTGAGTGCGCTTCTGGATATTGATGCAAACGACTATGCACCGATGGACGATCCGAATCTATTTTTGGAGTCTCGTGAACGTCGGCTTATGGCATTGCTACGAGCTGTAAAGGCCCGAGATGAAAAGCAAACAAAAAACACTCGCAGCTGAACACCCCAGGTTATTGAAGGATCGATTACGTGGCCGATGATGACGAAGTCATGCCCCAGGTCGGCGATGATTACGCTAAACGATTTGCAGCGCTTAAACTCAGTGCAGCTCGACGCACCGTCGCCGCCAGACTTCCCTCGAACGACGACCTTTTGATTGCGGTTGCAGACACTACACTTCGAGCCAATGGCATCCAAACAGTGCCGCTGAACTCGGAAGATTCCGAAAACCGTTCCAGGAAGAAGAACGTACATACGTTTTTTACTGGTGCAGACTTTCAGGCTCTCCCCAAGCTCGGCAACAAAACCGCCAAGCAGATGGACGAGCAGCTTATCTACATCAAGTACGAAGGCAACTACTATACTAAGAATACACTTTGGAATGCCATTAAGGTCCCTCATAACGAGAAACACAAGATAGACTACAAAAATGCCGAGTTCAGGAAACTCACGACATCACTTGGGCTGACCGCGGAGCGTGATAACAGGCTTTTCGAAAGTGGCAAAACAGAAAAGAGGGATAAAGACGGAAAGATAGTGCTTAAGGACGGGAAGCCCGAGATCATTCCGACTTACAAACTCGATGGCGAGGCGCAGCTTTACAACACTCCAGCCGGGAAGAGGCGACGAGCGTTCGCCCATCAAGATCCGCATACTAGCGGCGAGCAGGCTCCGGACATCATGCTTCGAATGAAGAACGGAGTCATGAAGGGGTTTTCGCGCCTCCCAGACGATGCTTATCAAGAGTGTACGGCTTGGGACTTGGAAGCGGCTCTTGACGGCGTTGTATGGCTGAAGTCAACGCTTCACGGCTATCAAACCATCGACTTCATCGAGCGCACGCTTGGACCCGAGCAAGCCACGCACCGCTTACGCGACTATGTTGGCGAAAGCCGCGGGTATAACCAGGATACCCACAGTGCCTACGTGAAGATCGATACGATATACTTCCCGATAAAAGAAGTTGTCCAGCTGATGCCCGGCGACGAAGCGGTACAAGCCGTTCAGGGACCACCCTCCATGGAAGCAATGGACCATCGGATGATAATCAGAATGCCGGAGGGCAATACGTTCGTCACACCGGATTTTCTCGCAGGGCGCTTTCCTGAATACTTTCAGGAGGTGTGCAAAGAGCATGGAATCAACCCGCAATGGGGCACATTCAAGCCAGATTGGAATAAGATGCTTGATAAGTATGCGTCCCATGATCGCGTACTCGTGGAGGTCGATGCGGCCCTTGTTGAAGGACATTCAATTAAGTTATCGAAAGGCGAATCCATAATGGAGACGTACGCGGCAAAACAGATATTCTACGCCGATGATGGAAGCGCTAGAGGCGTGACTTACACGAAACCTTCCTTCACGTCACTTGCTCTGACTCTGCAAAGGGCTGACCAAGAGAAGAATAAGGGTACAACGCTGGATGTTCCAGCTAGCGTAACGGAACGGCTTCTGTCGGGTCGGGGCACCGAGGCGGGCAGCAGCAGCAATACAAGCAAGCCTCAGCCGCCGCCAAGCAGCAGATACGAGGATCGGAACGACAGATTACGCGACATTTCCCGTAGTTGTTGAACCTGACAGTTGCGCGCACGCAGTGGCGTGTCAGTGGAGAAAGCCGGGAGGCAAAGGACAGCCGGCAACGCCCTTCCGCGGGACGCTTGCATGAGTTCTACATATTCCACGACTCTCTTGCGAGAGAGTGCAGAAGAACCAATTCATGGTCGACATCAAAAAAAAACCAATCAAGCTGAGAGATCCTGTCTATAAGAACGCCCGTTCTGCTAGGCGCGAAGCAAAGCAGCATCTTCGAGCGCGGGAAATGGCCGACGAAGCTCGCAGCATAGATCGCGGGCTTAGGAGACCAAGCAAACAAACCGCATATGTCGCCGAGATGGAACTCTTCGACAAAGTGAAAGAGGGCTATCACGGTGAGATCGGCTACAAGCTCCTCGGCAACAAGAAGCTTGTAATCGATAAGAATGGTAAGCGCACGCGTAAAAGGGGTGTGGTCAGGAAGACCACGGAGGTCCTAGAACGTGACCCGCAGTCAGGTACTGTTTACGTCAGCCATCTTAAAAGGGAGGGTTGGCGCAAAAAGGCGAGCTACGAGTTTGGCCCGAAGGGTGAGCTTCGCTCCTGCAGCCTCGAACTCAGAAATGGCCGTTTCCGTGAACAATGGGAACGCGACGAAAAAGGCCACCTGATTCGCACCAGCTACTACACGGGCAGGCTTCGGGATGGTCGGTTCTTCAGGTCGATTTCTGAGGAGATTAGCGCCCCTTACGAAAGCGCGGCCGATAACAAGAAATATCGCATCCTAACCCGTACCAAAGGCTCCAGAAAAGAAGTTTTTGAGCGAGACGAAGACGGCAATCTGGAACTGATCGGTCGCGAAAGTCGCGGCTTCTCGAAATATTCGATAAAATCGCAAGACAGGAGAACTGAGGTAACCGAAACCAGGACGCTCTTTGGCATCAAGTCATATACATCTCTATTGGATCCGAAGGGAAACGAGCTGGGCAGAAACATTACGTCCCATCGAAGGCTTTGGAACAAAAGGTCGGCCACGTTCGACGAACGTACCTATCAGTTAATCGATACCAAACATACCCTTGGCAAGTTGTTCAAACGTGAAACGAAATATGTCGGCAGCGATGCCAAGGTCGTTACCACGAAAGTGTTGGGAATAAAACTGAAGACGCGCCTAAAGGGTCTCCAAGAGCATGAGCAAAATGCTCAGAAAATGAGAGCTGCAGAAGCAATACAGCATAAGGCGGCTTGGGAAAATACCTCTCATTTCGACGCTCCTTCGAATGAAGGGGATCGCGTGGAAGACGATCACCATTCGAACAGCGTTTCTACCAGAAACATCGACAAAATCATGTTGGCGGTGCAGTCACAGGCAGCGGCGGCGCGCGAAACCCCACTTGCTTCCGGTTCTGCGAACAAATCCGAAGCGCTTCAAGTCGACTTCGGTAAGGCGCAACGTCCTAAGTATCAGAGCAAGTTGGACAGCGGTGGGGCGCTCAGGGAGCACGATGCCCCCTCGGGTATGCAACTGTTGGCAGCAGCGAGTCATGGGGCAACGAAACCAGCGGGCGTGGACACGGTTCTAGAGATCTTACCAGCCTTCGATGCTGCAAGCAGAAACGACGCGATCAAAGATGATTTTAGCAAGACGCAACTTCCTAAGCACAAAAGCACGTTGAACAGCGTTGCGAACGATTGCCCGTGGGGTATGCCACCGTGGAAAGCAGCGAGTCATGGTCATGAAACGATCAAACCAGTAGGTGAGGACACGACGCCAGAGGTCTTACCAACCTCCGATGTTGCAAGCAGACTTGAGGCGATCAAAGATGATTTTAGCAAGGCGCAACCTCCTAACTACCGAAGTAGTAGCGCCGCCAGCGCGGCGCCGAACGGTAGGAGAATGGCTATGATGGAAGCCGCAAGGCGTCGCGACGGAGCAGCGAAGAGAGCTGGCCTCGACACGCGAACTGTGGCGAGCATAGGTAGATGCTGATGTCGATGCGTCAAGACTGGAGCATTTGCAGAAGTGCGGATAGACGGCGAGCGTCTCGTCGGACTGGATGCAGTTGAAAGAATCTCGGATGGCCTTTGCAATGACCAACCAAGTCATCATTCCTGAGGGGACGGGCGCCGGGACACTGCCCTAGACGCCGCGCCCGATTTCCTCGTCGGTGATGAGTGCGAAGTCAAGAGCGACCGGCGGCAATCATTGACAGCCAGAGTGACAAGGCGGCGCGAAAAGGGGCTCTGCGCTCGACCCGCAAGGCTTTGATGCCGGCAAGAAGGTCACCGGTCGCAAACGCCATATCCTTGTCGATACGCTCGGCCTGCTGCTGAGTGTCGTAGTCCATCCCGCCATCAGCAAGCGCGCGACGGTGGTCGTGACTTGCTCCGCAGCGCACGCCGCTCGTTCCCTTTCATTAAGCGCATTTTTGCCGATGCTGGCTACCGGGGAGCCAAGATGGCAGAGGTGGTCGCCGACATCGGTTGCTGGACCATTGAGATCGTCAAGCGCAACGAACTGCATAAATTCGTCGTGCCGAAACGGTCGTTGCCTTCATCCGTCTCGCCATGATCCTCATCATGCTCAAGCGCTTGACCAGGCCAGCCCCTCGATAATGAATCCCTTCCTCTTGGATCGGCTCTAAGGAGGTCAGACGATCATGCGTTCCAGCCAAAAACTTGAAAGGCTTTTATTCGGTGCAGCTTTATCGCTGCCGCTCGGCGTATTTCTGGCGAGCGCCTATGTTAATTTTCAGCATGGCTTTACTCTCCAAGCGGTCCAGAGCTTCGATGTCTTCGCAATTTGGTACGAGACGCCCTTTTACCGGGGCTACGTGACGCAGGCCTTCTGCCGCGGATTGACGATTGTCGGCTTCACGGCTGTCATCGCGTCCCTCATGCTGGCCGCCATAGTGCTTAAACCCCAGCACCATGGCACGGCCCGGTGGGCGCGCTTCGGTGAGATGAGAAAAGCTCGCTATATCCTGCCCTATCACAGGGTTTCCGGACCAATCTTTGGCAAGACGGTGGGTCCGGGCTGGCCGGGCCAGTATCTAAGCAATGGCGAGCAGCCGCACAGCCTAGTGGTAGCGCCGACCCGCGCCGGCAAAGGCGTCGGGATTGTTATTCCTACGCTGCTGACGTTCAACGGCTCGGTTTTGGCGCTTGACGTTAAAGGCGAACTGTTCGAGCTGACGTCGCGCGCGCGAAAAGCCCGGGGCGACCAGATCTTTAAATTCGCCCCGATGGACCCGGGCGGCCGCACTCATAGCTACAATCCAGTTCTTGACATCGTCTGTATGCCGTCGGAGCGCCAGTTTAGCGAAGCGCGCCGCCTTGCTTACAACCTGCTTTCGCCGAAAGGCAAAGGGTCGGAAGGCTTTATCGATGGTGCGAGAGATCTGTTCGCCGCCGGAGTGCTCGCTTGTATCGAGCGTGGCACACCAACGATTGGCGCCGTCTATGACCTCCTCACATTGCCCGGAGAAAAGTACAAGCTCTTTGCCCAGTTGGCGGAGGAGTGTCAGAACCAAGAAGCGCGCCGCATCTTTGATAACATGGCAGGAAATGACACCAAAATTCTCACGTCCTACACGTCGGTCCTTGGAGATGGTGGACTTAACCTCTGGGCGGACCCGCTAATCAAAGCGGCGACGACGCGATGCGACTTCTCAATCTACGATCTCCGCCGCGACCCTACCACAATTTATCTTTGCGTGAGCCCAAATGACCTTTTGGTCATCGCACCACTGGTCCGCCTTTTCTTTCAGCAGGTAGTGGCGGTCATGCAGCGCTCTATGCCGACCAACGATGAGATATTTGAGGTCTTGTTTCTACTCGACGAGTTCAAGCATCTCGGCAAGCTAGAGTCAGTGGAGACGGCCGTCACCACAATCGCGGGCTACCAGGGTCGGTTCATGTTCGTGGTGCAGAGCCTCTCGGCTCTAACCGGCCTGTACGAGCAGTCGGGGAGGGAGACTTTCCTCAGCAACACCGGGATTCAGGTCTTCATGGCCACGGCCGACGAGGAGACGCCTATCTACATTTCCAAGGCGATCGGCGACTACACTTTCCGCGCCAAATCGAAGTCATTCGCGCTAAGCCGAATGTTCGACACCAACATCCATCTTTCGGATCAGGGAGCCAACCTGATGCGTCCTGAGCAGGTCCGCCGGATCGATGAGAACAGCGAGATCGTCCTGATCAAGGGACTGCCACCGTTGCAAATGTCTAAAGTGAAATACTACTCAGACCGCATACTAAGGCGAATCTTCGAGAGCCAGACCGGCCGACTGCCGGAGCCAACTCCGATTACGCAGCAAGTCTCCGCATCCGCTACGCCAGTGCAGTGCGAGCAGAACGGAGAAGAGATCGCCAGCACAAGCAACCCCGGATATTCTGCCGTTAATGAAGCAGATACGTTCCCAACGGATCCCATTGCTCTCGATCACGGCGAGAAATATCTCGCGCTTGCCGATCAGGATCAGTGTCGGGCACGACATGAAGCTGAAACGTCAACTCTGGTGGAAGAAGCGCAGACTGAACCGGCCGATAAGAAGGCAGTAAAACAATGGCGCGAGCGCGAGGTCGAAAATCATACGTTCGAGGGCGCAAGAGCCGATCAGATAGAACCTATGCTGAAGCCAGAAGGCGAGGCCATGGCCCGCCAGCGCGCGCTGCTCAACCGGATTATCTCATTGCAGAAGCGCTCATCCTCCCAATCGGACGTGATGATCTGAGGCCTGAGGCCGACGAACTCGACCATTATTGGCTAGCCCGTCTTAGTCATGATTGCCGGGCGGGCTTCTGGAACATTTTCGGTCAGGGTTGAAGGCGTGCGCGAACGCTACGGCTTTGACGCCGTTTTTCGACCGGACTTCGTGAACGCGTTGGAGGACGGCGGCGGGGTGACCAGGGGCTCATGCCCCGCGCCTCAGGGCGCTTGCGGGGCCAGAGCGTCTGCCAAGCCGCGGAACAGGTCGGCGTCGGGGCACGCCGCAGCGAAGGCTTGTGATCTTCTGAGGTTGCGTAAGTCCCGTGAAGAGTGATGGCAAACAGGTCGGACCGTGATCCACTAAACCTGAATGGTTCTTCGGGCTTCGAGCCCTCTCGGAAAATGAGGCATGCTAAGCCTCGCTAACGACACTCATCGTGCCAAGTTGGAGCGTTCTCTGCTCCTGTCAGATGCCATTAACTCTGCTCGCGCGTTATTGTATGCTTCGCTGATGGATTTTCCGATGGGACGAACCGCATCCATTTGCTCGCGTGTGCTCATGTTATCTTCGCATGGGGCTACTCCCAAATCCAGAACTGAATCCCAAATTCGCTTTATCTTCTGATCTAGATCCGCATTTTGCGACGCTACCGCATGCCCAGATACGGAGCGAGATGTCGAACTCAAGCTGGGATCCAGATGGTGTGACTGAGCGGCACAGATTGAAAACAAGTCAGGACGGGCTCGCATCGTGTCGAGAATTTTCACTTTTTGGTCTGCATTCAAATGGTCATAACCTGTTAGAAGAGCCTGGGCAGCATGGCGGCGGCTTTGTCGATCCACCCACTCTTGACCGTCCTGCCCAAACAATTCGATCGCTCTATTGACGAGGCGATCTTTGTTTGCATGGTCAAGGTCACCTAGGCGTCGCGCTATGCTTGCGATCGCCAGAGCCTGCTCAGACGCGTGAGGCAAGTTAAGAATATGAAGCACAAAATTAGATTTTGCCCGAACAGGCAGAAATTTAAGCGTAGGCGCGACGGCGCTAGCGGGCGCGGAGGCGGGGATGTAAATCTCTTCTTGGTCCCAAAAGCCGCGCACCGCGATGTCAAGCAAAACCCCAGCTGACTCGACGAGACGCTTGAGCCGACCGTGAAACGTCTTAACGGGGGCTGTCTCAACCGCCTCTCGTGCTGAGCGGCTCACGAGTTTAAAATTCGTAAGGTTTTTTGCTGTCTCAAACGGGTTGTCTGTGGTTAAATGCTTCAATACGTCGGCCAACAGCGCTTTCGGCAAGTCAGTTACCTGTGTAGCACCGCCGCCATCATGAGCTGTACTTTCTGGTTTACGTTCCTGATCGCTATCGTGATCCATTGATCAGACTCCACCGTGTTCCGACTGCTCCAAGGCTACCATGCAGGATGTAATCGATCGAACCGATATCGTGTTACACGTGTAATCGAGGAGCGAGAGAGTAGCGGCCGAATATCAATCGTACGTCATGTCCAAGTTTGGCGATTTCTCGCGCCCAATAATGCGCGCCGCCGCTTGCTTCGAGAGCACTCGTCAACCGCTCGGCATCCCATGGCATGATACTCAGCTATTATATTGGCCTTTGAGGATGCTGTGCTGGGCCCTCGGACGGATACCCACAAGCGCATCGTCGGCCGCGTCGCAGCCTCCGCGATCCCCTCGGCGGGGGCGGCGGCGGCGGCAGGATATATCCTGATGTAAACCTCGCCTCGGTGTTTTGAACCGCAGCTTCGGCTCGCGCTGCGCGCGAGTCTTGGGCTTCGCCCAAGTCCGGAAGCTGCGGTTCAAAACACCGAGGCGAGGTTTACATCAGGGATGTCATTTTCTGTCGTAGTCCGCCGCTAGACATTATTTAGACGTAACTTTCCGAACATAATAGTGGATCAAGCTTAGCTATTTAAAAGACGAATCCGGTTAAGTTGCCAATATCCGTTGTTGATTCAGGGCATAGATCTTCTTTTAACCGTAAATTGAACGGAGCAGCGATCTGCGTAGCCATGCGTAGCGCGTAAGTGAATAGTTCTCTATTCATCCCAAAATGACTCAAGATGTACAAAGCTGCCTGGCCTTTAATTGAATTAGGTGAACAGTACAACAACATGACGCCGGGGGGGGCGCAAAAGCAGAAATAACGAGACAAACGCTTACAAGCCAAAAATCAAAATAACACAAGTAAAACGGTCCGACCAAAATGCGGAGACCTCAAATACGCGCCAGGCCATCGGGGGCAGCTTTGAGAGAGAGGTGGAGGGACTCTTCCTCTTGCTTCGAGAAGCATCTACTCCTTCAGGCTAGCAAAATAGATCGCGATCAAGACCAGGAAAGCGGCTATGGCATTAAGGCCACCAAGCAGCGCCACGAGCGCGCAAACTGCCACCGCGAACGCAAGCTTCATGCCGCGTTTTTGAGCTGTTAGGCAAGAGAGAGCCTAATTCGTGCTTTGAAAACGATCGGTGCTAGGCAAAGCAAGAATAGAGATTGTCTTGGGTGAATGCCAGGACGCAACGAGGCTTATATGGAACCCGGTGGCCGGGAGTTCCTCGCGTGAGTGAGTGACTTCACGCATTGTGCTCTTTGCGAGAATTTGATTGCGACTGCGGAGGTTTCTAGCCCTTTGCGGAATCGTAGAGCCCATCATTATCCTCGGATGACCGCTCGCCAAGGTGTGCCCACTTTTGCACTCCCAGAAGCCAATCTATGGAGTGGATGATGACGGAGAAGAAACATCACACATCGCTGTCCCCACCGAATAACTCGATACGATCTTCAAAGGGTACCTTTTCGAGTCGCACGGAAAGGCTCCGCGCTCACGATCGGCGCCGACCCTTGGTGAGGCGAAAAGATTGCGCTTTTGGACAGGGACAGAAGATGACTGCCTAATGCATAGGTCGGCTCGCCATTTTGGCGGGGCATTCCTGGCCGACATTGAAAGCCTCTGGCCTTCTGCGAAAGCCATCAAATGTCACCGTCAAAAATTGAAGTCCAATAAGAATGACCCTAGTCGACTGCAAAGGTCACTCTTTGCCTCCATAAAGCTCCAGCGCTTTTGGCTCCATCACTCACAAACACAATTACCTTTGCTTTGATCTAATTTCCAGCCCTCTCTCTCGAGATGCCGTGGATCACTGGCAACGCAGTCACCGTTGATACTTCTGGTTCGCTGACGGGCATCATCAATGCCCGAAAGATCATGTACGCAAACTATCTCGGACGAAGTAGTGTAACTCTCTCTTACTTCTATATGAGTGAAGACGCTGCACGTACATGTGTCGCGAGTCGCAGCTTTGGCAGCGTTACGTCGGTGGAATCGAGCACGTCTCCGGCCGAGGCTCCGAGCAATTGCGTTGATAACGGGTATGACTGGTTCATCGGTGTTCTCGCCGGTACAGCCGTCACCGCTTCCAACTTCGATGTTGTGTCATGGGGGCAGGCGATAAAGCGGTGATCAAGTTCGTCCGACAGTTGGCCTGGCATTGTTCGTGGGGTTGTGCGCTTCTTATTGTTTTTGCACTTGTTTGCTTTGTAGCTCCTGATACCTATTACCCGCCATAGCGGCGGGCTCTATGTAATAGTTTTTAAATAAGTCAGGCCAGATTGTAAAATGAGTTGTCTATTTCAAGTTTCATTCTGTTCGTGACTATGGGGTCAATGTAGTATGCCAAGTCTTCTTAATTAAACGAGAGTGGTGTGTTGTGTTGAGGTCACTACGTCGTCCTCCAAGGGGACCGACATTTCGCACAACTCGATATTTGAATGAGTGGCGTAAACGGTACGGTAGCAATAGCCGAGTCCTCTAGTCCGGTTTATGTCCAGAGGTCTTTCCCGGGCGGGTCGTAGAAAATATCGTCGAGGGTCAAACTGGCGTGGCCGGGTCAATTGGGTGCCGATCTGCGGCGGCGGCAGGATATATTGTGAGATTTAGGTGAACAGTTAGACGCCCTTCCGTATTGTCAAGGGCTCTTGGCTTGATCTGAGGCCTGCGAACTGGTTATTTTGCTAATGTAAAAGTCGCTTCGTCATTTCGTCTTCACTGCGGGGCAATATCAAAAACCGTTGGCTTTCTGCGAAAACCATCAAGTCCATGTCGAATACAGAGGGTGGCCCAGTAAGAAAGAACGCCTCCCTAGTTGCCTGAAAAGGTCACTCTTTGCCTTTATCAACCTCAGCCCATTTGGTTCAATCACTCACAAACCCATCACTTTTGATCTCATTTCCAGTCTCGCTTCTCTGATGTCGTGGCTCGCTGGCGATCCAGTCGTTGTTGCCGAGCCTGTCGCGCTGACCAGCAGCATCGAAAAACGCAAGGTTCAATACGAAACCCATTTTGGGTTAAGTAATGTCAATCTCTCTTACGTCTACATGAGTCAGGCGGATGCACGTCTGTGTGTCCAGACTCGCAGCCTTAAGCCCGCCGAGAGGGTGACATTGCCGACGTCTCCGGCTCAGGCTCCGGCGTGGTGTCTTGCTAAGGGGTTCATCTGGTTCGTTGCAATTCGCCAAGGGTCAACCATCGATTGCATCGACGTCGTGTCATGGGGGCGGGCGATAAGGGCGGAGTGATCAAGTAGCCGTATATTGGCCTGGCGTTTGTTTGTAGTGTTGTGTCTTATTGGTTTGCATGTATTTGTACGCGCTGTAAGCGACGATTGTATCGCCACTCGGTATATGCGGCGAGTGTTTATGTAATGTTTTGCTATGAAATAAATAAAACGCTGGCCCGGCAATAACGGCACTCGTTTATTTCAAGTATGGGTGCATCCGTTCATCCACAAGATGCAACACAATCTGAGAAGATAGATGCACAAACAAACGCGCTAATTTTAATTTCACTCAGTGAACAGTACAACAACAAGACGCCATGGCACAAAAACATAACTAACGAAAACAAGAACAACAACAAGAGAAAACTATGCAACAGTAGGCCGATGGCGCATCGGCGCACTGCCCGAGCACAACAAACCACTCTCTGTTTCCGGCGGGTTCAACAGCGCTGCCAGCAACATTCCCGAAAGCATCCCTTAGTCAGGGATTACCGGAGTATTCGCGACGATGTCAAACGTCCACGAACGGCTTCGAGAGAAACGGACTCCGGATTCATGCATAAAGTCCGTCGCGGGAATTGTGAGGACGTGCTCGATGTCATCCTCGTCAACCGCTCGGCATCCCATGGCATGATACTCAGCTATTATATTGGCCTTTGAGGATGCTGTGCTGGGCCCTCGGACGGATACCCACAAGCGCATCGTCGGCCGCGTCGCAGCCTCCGCGATCCCCTCGGCGGGGGAGGCGACGTTTACATCACGGATTGTGAGATTAGGTGAACAGTTAGACGCCCTTCCGTGTTGTCAAGGGCTCTTGGTTTGATCTGAGGCCTGAAAACTGGTTATTTTGCTAATGTAAAAGTCGCTTTGTCATTTCGTCTTCACTGCGGGGCAATATCAAAACCTTTGGCTTTCTGCGAAAAACCATCAAGTCCATGTCGAATACAGAGGGTGGGCCGCCACCAGGTGACATCGAGGACGTCTCCGGCTCCGGGGGTACGTTGCTAACGGCTTCACCCGGTTCGTCGTAATTCGCCAACGGTCACCCAATGATCCCATTGCTATGAAATAAAAAACGCCGGGCCGGAAATAAAGGCACTCGTTCAACGACTTGACGCCAAGGGCACCAAAACAAACACAACTAACGAAAACAAGAACTGCAACAGTAGGCTGGAAACGCATCGGCTTATTACCCCAACAAGTATCACCATCCCGCCCGGGACACGCATTAAGCAAACCAACGAGAAGACATGACAAGGTGGGGGCAAAGCACACACAAGACAAGAAATCGCTTGGCTTTATTGCCATATAAACAGTCAACAGTACACATGCTGGGTGGCACAAAGACGCCTACGACAACAGGACATGAAATGAAAAACGTAATAACGTAGAAAGCACAACACAGGGCGGGGAATAACATCCCCTGACAAGCCAAGTCCTACGGTGGCCACTGTTCTTTTTCCTCCTGATGGTTATGGATCGAGCAGCACAGGGGAGATGGCCACCACATCAAAGGAGCCAAACCAGGAGCGCATATACAAATCATCATCGACATCATAATGGATCCAATCTGTATCGGGCACAACAAGGCAACATTGAAGATCAGTCCCCACGACTTGATCGCATCCAACCGCGTGATACTTTGCCACAATGTCTGCGATAGTATGGGTTGCGGAATAGGGTTCGATGTCGACCAGCAATGTTCTGGAGCGACCATCAGCGGTAAAGCGCATCCAACCTGGAATGGGATTGAGGCTTTGCTGTTCGCAACATGCTCTTGCGCTGTCTTCCGGCATATAGATGTACCGGAACCTCGACGCGAGGCGCTCTAAGACGCCGTCTGATGGGTCATTCATGCAAGGATAGTCAAAGAATTCCTCCAAAAGGTCACGATTAAGGTCGCGGTCTGTAAAAAAGCTATCGGGAGTTTCATCGAAGTAGTCAGGGTCAAACCCAACAGCCTGCCCGACGGCCCGAACCCACATACGTTGGGCGGTCAATACGTGCCTGCGGAAGCCGATGTTAACGTTGTTATAGTGGTCCACACGTTCATCGATGCGCCCTTCCAAAGTAGATCGATAGCAGGGACTGAGGTTGCGGATCGGAGTCCAAAGGGTTGGGCGCCGATATGGAAGATCCATAATGGTAATCGGGGTGAAACGAAAAGCAAGGCGATAGGCAAGCCACACTTGCTCTGAACGTTGGTTCAAACAAGAGAGCCCTATAAATAAAAGATACTTCGCTGTAGCCGTAACATCAGAAATTGCGTGAGATGTGCAAATTGTGCGGAATCGCCACGGCATGAGGTCCTTCGGGCAAATCACTAGGCGATCTTAACGTCTGGTTCAGGACACGGCGGCGGCGGCAGGATATATGGCTTTGTCGCTTTCGTGTGTTTGTGCGTGGTTACATCTGTAACGGCGCTCGTTGGACCGTTTAGGCATGAAGCGGCTGCCGCTGTATCGTATCCCTCCATTGAGGGCCGCCTTGTTTGATGAACGCGATCGCTGCAGGTCCTAGGGGTAATCCTAGGAGAAGCGCTATGACGATTTCGAGGGCGGAGGTGATCACATGGGTCGTACGCATCCGACGGGCGCCGTCTTGTCTGAGGCGCTGTAATTGGTCAAGCGTGTGACCTTAAGTCTAGCTTTAAGGTCATCAGGCGATGCGGGTCGAGGTTTTGGGCGGGCTGGAGCGGCGGCGGCGCTGGTCGCAGGATGACAAGGCGCGGATTGTCGAGGAGACGTTGGCGCCGGGCGCAAAGGTGACTGCGGTTGCGCGTCGCAACGGAGTAGCGGCCAGCCTGGTGTTTACCTGGCGTCGACAAGCGCGGACATCCGAGCAGGTCGTACCATCTTTTGCGCCGGTGCAGATCGCCGCCACGGAAGCGGAGGAAACTCCGAAGCTTTTACCTGCGGGTGATAGCCGAGGGCGGTCTGTGGTGGCCGCGCGTATTGGATTGATCGAGATCGACCTTGGCAACCGGCGACGCATCCGAGTGGACGCGCACGTCGATCCAGAAGCGCTGGCGCGGGTCCTCGAGGTGCTTGAGCGCCGATGATTGCCATACCGGGTAATGTGCGGGTGTGGCTTGCGACCGGCCACACCGATATGCGCCGCGGCTTCCCGAGCCTTGCGCGTCTGGTCCAGGAGAGCTTGAAGCGTGATCCGCATGCTGGTGATCTCTACGTTTTTAGGGGCCGCCGCGGCGACCTGATCAAAATTATTTGGCATGATGGCCAGGGCGCGTGTCTGTTCACGAAGCGGCTGGAACGCGGCCGCTTTTTGTGGCCATCACTGGCAGACGGCGTTGTGACGATCAGCGTTGCGCAGCTCTCCTATCTGCTGTCCGGCATCGACTGGCGGATGCCGCAGGCAACCTGGCGTCCACAGGCTTCCGGTTAAGCTGTGGCTCTTTGACTCACGGCAGGAATCCGGCGGGATTTTTTGCGGGGAATATGGTTGATTCGTCCTCGTGACGACGCCCTCCGATCAGCTTCCCACCGACCTTGCCGCAGCACACGCGATGATCCTTGCGCAGCGCGAGCAGTTGACGCTGGCGAAGAGCGAGGTGACCGTCGGCCGGCTGGAGATCGAGCGGCTGAAGCTGATGCTGGCCAAGGCACGGCGTGAACAGTTCGGGCAATCTTCTGAGCGCGGCAAGCTGCTGGTCGAGCAGCTCGAACTCGCCATCGAGGATCTTGAAGAGACTCAGGCGGAGCAGGAAACCAAAGCCGAGTTCGCAGCGCCGGAAGCCGCCAAACAGAAGCACGCGCAAAATCCACGGCCGGCGCGACGCCCCCTACCGGATAACCTGCCGGTCGAACGTATCGTCGAACCCATGCCTTGCGCGTGTGGCAAGTGCGGCAGTGAACGGTTGCACAAGCTCGGCGAGGTGGTGTCGAAGACCCTGGAATGCGAGCCGCGGCGCTGGAAGGTTATCGAGCATGTCCGCGAAAAGTTCTCCTGCCGAGATTGCGAGGCGATCACAGAGGCGCCGGCGCCCTCCCATCCGATCCCGCGAGGCTTTGCCGGGCCGAACCTGCTGGCGATGGTGCTGGTCAACAAGTTCCTGCTGCATCAGCCGTTGAACCGGCAGAGCAAGACTTATGCTCGTGAGGGGATCGAGATCGACGTCTCGACCCTGGCGGATCGGGTCGGCGCCTGCGTGGTAGCACTCGATCCCATTATTGAGGCCATCCGGATCCACGTCATGAGCGCGGAACGCATCCACGCCGACGATACGACGGTACCGGTACTGGCCAAGCTTAAGACGGTTACCGGCCGGATCTGGACCTATGTTCGCGATGATCGGCCGTTTGGCGGCACAGATCCGCCGGCGGCCCTGTTCTACGACTCACGCAACCGAGCTGGAGAGCATCCGCAAAACCATCTTGCCGGCTATGTGGGCCTCATGCAGGCCGACGCCTTTGATGGATATAACCAGCTCTACAAGGCCCAAAGAAAGCCGGCTCCAATCCTTGAAGCGGCCTGCTGGAGCCACGGCCGCAGAAAGTTCTTTGATCTGGCGAAATCTGGAGAGGCGCCGATTGCCAGCGAGGCCGTGCGACGCATCGATATCCTGTTCGAGATCGAGCGCACCATCAACGGCAAAACGCCAGAACAGCGGCTTGCGGTACGTCGAGAGAAGTCCGCGTCGATCGTTGCTGATCTCGAGATCTGGATGCGCCAGCAGCGGACCTTGCTCTCCTCAGGCAATGATACCGCAAAGGCGATCAACTACCTGCTCAACCGCTGGGCGGCGTTCACTCGCTTCCTGGACGACGGTCGCATCTGCCTCTCGAACAACGCTGCCGAACGAGCGTTACGCGGTGTGGCCGTCGGAAGACGAAATTGGACATTCGCCGGTTCAGACGCTGGCGGCCATCGCGCCGCCGCCATCTATACGTTGATCGAAACCTGCCTATGCCGCACTCGGCATAGGCAGGTTTATGCCGCCCGCCGAACTATGCCGAACGGGTCCGGTATGGCACGTCGTTGTCACGCTGGCACCGTCGATCGCGTGCACGGTTGCCCCATTCCATTCGGCATAGTCTGGTCGTTCAGAGCGCCTCTAGGAAGGCGAGCAGGCGGTCGTTCGGCTGGAAGCGGGTTCGCTTGCCGCGCTCGTACGGCTTAAGCCTCGCCAGGGCAGCTTCCTTGAGGGCGAGGTGGGCGTGCAGGTACGTCTGCGTCGTCTCGACCGATTCATGACCGAGCCACAGCGCGATCACGGAGCAGTCGACGCCGGCTTGCAGCAGTTCCATCGCAGCGCTGTGCCTCAGCACATGCGGTGACACGCTCTTGGCCTTCAAAGACGGGCAACTCTTGTGAGCGACACGAACATGCTTTCCCAGCAGCGACTGGACGCTGTCGGCACTGAGCCGGCCCCCGTGCACGTTGGGGAACAACGCTGTTGCTCCTTTCCGTAACGGTTCCTTGAGCCATGCCTGGAGCGCACACCGAGCGAGTGTGGTCAGCGGAGTGGTCCGCTCCTTCCGCCCTTTACCGACGCATCGTACGTGTGCGCCAGACCCGAGGTGGACGGCATCCCGGTCAAGGCCAGTCAGCTCGGAGAGGCGTAAGCCCGTCTGGGCCGCGACCAGCAGCAAGGTGTGATCACGGCGGCCAAGCCACGTCGTTCGATCGGGCGCTGCGAGAACCGCCTCGATCTCGGGACGCGTCAGGAAGTGCACCTGTCGCTTATCGTGGCGCTTGCTCGGTATAGCGAGCACGCGCTGGATCAGCGCACTGTGTGCCGGCTCCTCGAAGGACACGAACCTGAAGAAGGATCGGATAGCAGTCAGACGCAGGTTACGCGTCTTCGCGCCGGCGCGGCGCTTTACCTCGAGATCGGTTAGGAACGCGCCGATGAACGTTGCGTCCAAATCGGTGAGCGTCAGGGCCGATGGGAGCTTCCGCAGCCGCACCTGTGCGAACATGAACAGCAGCCGGAACGTGTCCCTGTAGGAGGCGATCGTGTTGGCGCTAACATTGCGCTGGCGCATGAGGCGCTCGGTGAAGAAGCGCTCGATCAACGTGGCGACATTGCAGGCGGGCTTCATGGTGTCACCTCCCACCGCCGATCGAGACGCCGCGCCGCTTCTTCCATCAACTCGGGGCAGGCCGAGAGATACCAATAGGTATCACGCACGCAGGCGTGGCCGAGGTAAGTGGAGAGCACTGGGAGTTGCTGCTCGACGTCCTTGCCTTCGCGATACCAGTCGAGCAGCGTCCGGATGGCGAAGCGATGACGGAAGTCGTGCACGCGTGGCCCGGTACGATCACCTGGGCGCCGCAGCCCGATCTCTCGGGACAATCGCCAGAAGACGCGATGAACGTACTGGTGCAGCAAGCGGCCTCCCTGTTCGGCAACGAAGAAGGTC
This sequence comes from Bradyrhizobium sp. CCGUVB1N3, assembly GCF_024199925.1. Lineage (NCBI taxonomy): Bacteria > Pseudomonadati > Pseudomonadota > Alphaproteobacteria > Hyphomicrobiales > Nitrobacteraceae > Bradyrhizobium > Bradyrhizobium sp. CCGUVB1N3. Next base: position 251,498 of record NZ_JANADR010000002.1, on the reverse strand, counting down.
GAGCCGCAGCGTGATCCGAGCATCGCGTCGCGCCGGTGGGCGTAGTCGCGCAACGCAGTTGTCGTCGTCGGATGCAATGGCACGAGCCGCGACTTGCCGAACTTGGTCAGCCGGACCGTCAGCACGCCGGCGTCGAGGTCGACGTCATCACGCTCCAGGCCCATCGCCTCGGATATACGCATGCCCGTCACCGCGATCAGCCCGAACAGGGTATGGTAGGTCCATCGGCGCAGCCCGCCCGCTGGCGGCAGAGCCAGCGCTGCCGTCAGCAACGCATCGATCTCCGCGTCGCTGTAGACATAAGGCTTGGCGCGCTTCCATCCGGGCAGCATGCCGACGGGCGGTACCTCCGTTCTCGGATCGAAGTTGGCGACATGGCGCGCGAACCCGCGGACGTCGCTCAATCGCAGCGCCCAGGATGCATGACGATCGGGCGGCAGCGTTGCCCATTCCAATGCCAGCTTCGTCGTGATGATCCTGGCTTTGCGCTTCTCCATGAAGGCGACGAAGTCGGCGAGCCGACGGGTCTGGTGCTCGTACTTGTATCCAAACCCCTTGCGCATGCTCAGGTACTTATCGAGTGCGGCGCGCAGATTGGTCATTGCACGCCTCCCGGCCAGGGCAGGCTCAATGTTCTCAACGCATCAATATCGACCTTCGCGTAAATCCGGGTAGTGTCGTGGTTCTCGTGCCGCAGCAACTGTCCGATCTCCGACAAGGTCGCGCCAGATCGGAGAAGCTCGGTAGCGAGACTGTGTCGGAAGATATGGGCGCCGCGGTGTGCGCAACCGTCGATTCCAACGCGATCGAGGGCGGCCTTGGCGATCATGGTGATCGCACATCCGGAAGCAAACCCGATGTGCGGCGCGAGTGTGCGGACGAACAATCGTCGGCACGACGACTTTGGGCGGCCATTGCGCAGATATGCAACGATGGCCGCGCCAACGTCTGGCGGTATCGGCATCCGTGCACGCTGTCGGCCCTTGGCGCGAACGAGTATCTCGCTGGCGCGCCAGTCAATATCATCGAGCGTGAGCGTCGCAACCTCGTCGGCCCGCAGGCCGAGCTTGGCCAGCAACAACAGAATGGCGTAGTCGCGCCGTCCCATCACCGTCTTTCGGTCGCAACCGTCGAGAGCCTTCCGCACCTGTGCGGCAGGCAGATAGGTCGGCAGAGTTGCGAGCTTCCATCGCCGCATTGACGGAACGCAATCCGCCAACGGGCGCGCGTTCAGCCCCCGATAGTGGAGGTAACGGAGAAAGGCGCGCAACGACCAGCACATCGCCTTGCCTGTTCCCGGGCTCCAATCCTGGGCGTGGCGCTCAATGCAGCGGGTCACGTCCTCTTGGCTGATCTTGCACAGGGCGGTGGCGCCGCCGGAGCACACCTCGTGCAGGAACCTGCGGATAACCGGGAGATGGCGGACAATGGACCTCGGGGCCAACCCGCGCTCTGATCGCAGGTAGGCATCGAACTCCTCGAAGATCCGTTCGTGCGGGGTGAGAGGCGGCAGCACAGTCGGCGCGATCGCGCCTTCCTCGCGCAGCACCGACAGCCATCGCTTGAGCGCGGCCCGGTCACCAGGTTGGATAGACTGCCTCCCGCCTCGATGTCGGAGGTACCGCTCAACGACCTGCTCATCGAGATCGAGCAGCCCAAAGCGACGGCCTGCGATCCAACTCAGGAGCCCGCCAACCACGTTGAGGCAACGCCACGTGCCGTGCCGAACGAGTCCCTCTTCGACGAGACGAGCGCCATAGCGCTCGATGAGCAGTCCGTGCGGTCCGCCTCTGAGACGCCGGTACAGCCGGCTTCTGCCCAAGTACTCTTTCGCAATCATACCCTGACCTCCGCTGTTGAAAGCGGAGGTACAAGACAAACTATGCCGAGCCGATTACACGCCGCTCACGGTGAATCTCGGGGAAAAAACGCCCATTCGGCATAGTTCGGCAGTCGGCATAAACCTGCAAGATGAACGACGTCGATCCGCAAGCCTGGCTCGCTGACGTGCTGGCCAGACTTCCAGATTACCCTGTCAACAGAGTCGCCGACCTGCTCCCGTGGAATTGGAAGGCGACCGGACAGTCCAAAGCGGCTGCCGCCTGAGCGCCACGGCAGACCGGCGCGCTTGCCCGGGGTGCTGGCCGGATGCGTACCATGGGTCGAGCGGCGGCGCCGGTGGTCGCAGGATGAGAAGGAACGGCTTGTTGCAGCGTCGCTCGAGCCCGGCGCCAATGTTTCCGAGGTGGCTCGCGTGGCCGGGCCTCATGTGAGCGAGCTGTTCAGGTGGCGCAAGGAGCTTTGCAGGCACGGCGAAGCGAGCATAGCGCCGTTTGTTCCGGTCGAGATTGGGCCGTCTGCGCCACCGCGGGAGGTGGCCGAAGCGCCGTTGACGACGACGGCGCGTCGACGCAAGAGCCAGGGCATCATCGAGATTGATCTTGGTAGCGGGCACCGCATCCGGGTCGATGGCGACGTTGATGGAGACGCGCTACGTCGCGTTCTCGATGCTTTGGTCCGCCGATGATCCCGGTTCCGACGGGCGCGCGAGTGTGGCTCGCGACAGGCTACACGGACATGCGCCGAGGCTTTCCGTCGTTGACGCTCCAAGTGCAGGAGGTGCTGCACAAAGATCCGCTCAGCGGTCATTTGTTTGTCTTCCTCCGCCTTGCAGCCCGATTTGAGGATCTTATGGAAGACTTCGATCTTCCACCTCAACGCGTACCATCCGAGCTTCTCAATAGCGTCCTTGCGCGATTGGACCGGGAGATCAGTGAGGAGCTTCCACTCGATCTTCTTTCGCCGCTTCGGCGTTCCCCGCTCTTGAGCATGGATCACGGTTAGAGTGAGTGCGGGATATTTCTTCTGCTTGCCGATCGGCGGCAGAATTCGAAGCTTGCGGAAACGAATTTCGAGAAGCGCTTCATCCGGATCGCCTTTGTCGTCCTTGACCTCGATCCGATGTAGGCCTTTGACCGTAACCTCGTCCATTTCGTCGGCGATTGTATGATTGCCGTCTCCGGCAAGCCGATCAACACAGGTTCGCACCAGGAAATGCGTTCCAACCTCCTCGGCGAGGCAAAACAGCTCATAGATGTCGCTCTCGCGATCACCGATATGAACACATCGTCCAGGGGCCGCGAGAAGGTCGGTCGATTGCCGTAAATTCTCCAGCCAACGGATGCTCTCCTTCTGCTCGATCGGAACACGTGTCGGATTGATCTTTCGCTTCAGCGCCGTCGTCCCCTTGAACTTCTTGCGTGTCCAGAACTTGATCGCCGTCAGTCCGATCGGTAGCCCCTCGGTCGTCACGGCGAGGCTCGAATGCATCAGGATGCCGCACTGTGTACGCACCGCTGTAGGACCTCCTCTGTGTGTTCCAAGGCCGGTCAAGCCCGTAAAGCCAATCAGTTCCGGCCTGTTGCGCTTGAAGCTGAATTCCGTCGTGTCATGGAGCACCAGAATCGGTCCCTCCGTCGTCGTCACGCGACCGCGCGTCGCCTCGAAATGACCGCATAGAATATCCGCCTCGTTGACCCGCTCGTTGGACAAGAAGCGATAGGCGGCCTTGGTGTTGGCCCAATCCTGACACACCAGCGGGATGCTCTGACCCATGTCGCTCCCGATTTGTGCGAGTAGTTTGCCGAACCGGCGGCCAAGCCGCTCATCCTTAAACTCGCATCCCGCAACTTCCCGATCAACCCAAGTCTCGATACCGGTTCTCGATCGCGGAGCACGCGCCTTCGCGCGCTCCTTCAATACCAAGCCCATCGAGCACCCCGCGCTTCCGAATCAGGTGCTCAACAAGGAATCACAACAGATTCTGCCGATTCAAGATTTTGTCCCGGGAGCGTCGTCTAAATCGGCCGTCAACTGTGGGTAATTGAAAGGTAAAATGCGCGCTTACGACTATGCCATGTCGTTCGAACGGCTCGGGCAATGGATCAGCGAGCGCGCCAGGTCGCCGACGCTTCGGCATCCGCGGGCGACCTCGCTCTCCATGCTCGACGGCGCGGTGGCCGCGGTCGTCGCCGGGCCGGTCTCGATGGCGTCCGAGGAATGGGTGTGCCCGCTCCTCGGCGTAGATCCCGACGCCTTCAATCACGACACCGAGGAGTTCTCGGCGATCGCCGCCACGCTGATGCGCCACAACGCGATCAGCGAGACGCTGTCGACGAGACCGGAGAGCTTCGAGCCGCTGTTCGTGCGATCACCGGACGGCGAAGTCGACCCGCAGCCCTGGTGCATGGGCTTCTACGCCGTCATGAAGCTTCGGCTTCTCGTCTGGTCGCGGCTTCTCTCCCCGAACGGAACCGAACACCTTATGCTGCGGCCGATCTTGGTCCATTGCATCGACGATGCCGGTCGGCCCTTGCTACCTCGTACGCGTACGACCATGACCGCTGAATTGCGCGTTGTGAATTTTGGCGAACAGGTGAGAAATCGCCTGTATGGACGTGCATACAGTCAATTCTGTCAGTCGGCTTGAGATCGTTGATAGGGGCGGTCGACGTCGGTTCAGCGACGAGGCCAAGCTGAAAATCGTCGCCGAGAGCTATTCATTGCCCCGTTTAGGGTCGGCCACGGCCCGCAAATACGGGATCACGCGCTCGCAGTTGGCTGATTGGCGTAACGCAGCCCGGGCCGGGCGTTTTGGTTCGACTTCGGTTGAAGGATTTGTGCCAGCGGTGATCGTGCCGGAGGTTCCGGCGGCGCCCGCGACGCCGATGACGAGCGCGGCCGGCAGTCGTATGGAGATTGTGGCTTCTAACGGTTGTCGGGTGATTGTGGATAGGGGCGTCGATGTTGACGTGCTGATTCGGATCATGCGTGGTCTGGAGACGCTGCGGTGATATCGCTTCCCTCTGGCCAGAACGTGCGTGTGTGGCTAGCGACGGGCTATACCGACATGCGGTGTGGATTCCCGTCTCTTGCGTTGCGGGTACAGGAGGTGCTCCGAATGAGCCCGATGGAGGGCAATCTCTTCGTCTTCCGCGGTCGCAGTGGTTCGCTTTTGAAGTGCATCTGGCACGATGGCCAGGGCGCATGCCTTTTTACAAAAAGATTGGAACGTGGGAAGTTCATCTGGCCTACCGTTGATGGAGGCGCTGTTCCAATATCGCCGGCGCAGCTGAGTTATCTTCTGTCCGGAATAGATTGGCGTCATCCGCAGGAAACATGGCGCCCGACGCGTGTCGGATAGCATTTTGCGATTGCATATTTGTGCTGATCTGATTCGATGGCTTCGTGACATCGAAAACGGACGATCTTCCCTCTGACCTTGCGAGCGCCCTGGCGGCGTTGCGGGTTGAGCGCGAGGCTCTTCGGGCCGAACGAGAAGCGCGTCAGCAAGCCGAGACGAAGGCTGCGAGTGCGCAGGCCGAAGCAGCCAACGCGCTGGCAAAGCTGTCCGGCAACGAAGCGCTGATTGCACATCTTGAGCTGCGCATCGAGACGCTGAAACGCGAGCTTTATGGGCAGCGCTCCGAGCGCGGGGCGCGACTGATCGACCAGCTGGAACTGCAGCTTGAAGATGTTGTTATGTCGGCGACCGAGGACGAGCTCGCCGCGGCCGCTGCAGCGGCGAAGACGCAGAGCGTACGCGCCTTCACGCGCAAGCGGCCGGTGCGCAAGCCCTGGCCGGACGACATCGAGCGCGAGCGCATCGTCATCGATCCTCCAACGGCCTGCCACTGTTGCGGCGGGTCGCGGCTGTCGAAGCTGGGCGAGGATGCAAACAGGACGCTGGAGGAGATCCCGCGCCGGTTCAAGTTGATCGAGACGGTCCGCGAGAAGTTCACTTGCCGCGATTGCGGGCAGGTCAGCCAGGCACCGGCGCCGTTCCATGCCACGCCGCGCGGCTTCATTGGTCCGCAGCTGCTGGCGACAATCCTGTTCGACAAGTACGGCATGCACATCCCGCTCAACCGCCAGAGCTCCCGGTTCAAATGCGAGGGCATCGACATGCCGGTGACCACGCTGGCCGACCAGGTCGGCCACGGAACCTTCGCCCTGGCTCCGATCTCCGAGCTTCCTGGCCCGTATCGCTGATCTGCCCGCCTCGCACCTGCACGAACTGCTGCCCTGGGAGTGGAAGCGCCTGCTCGAAGCTAAAAAACAGGCCACTGCCGATCAGCGGGCGGCCTGAACCTCACGCGCGACGATCATAGAGCGGACCGTTTACGAGCGCACGAGCCGATCACGCGGCCCTCCTCGTGTGCATACGCTACCTCCGGCCCGGCGCACGCTGGGAACGCAGCCCATTGTCCAAAACGCCTGGCGCGACATTCCAGCAACCGTCGAGGCCCTGCGCCAGTTCTGGATGCCTATACGCTTCAAGCGCGGTGCGTAGGCCGTCCGCACCAAGTCCGTGGCCCTCTCGTACCGTTTACGACAAAACGCCGGACGGTCACCCACGCCAGCCGCCAGCCCCCGTCAGACGTCAAGAACGACCGTGCTCTCGTGAATAGATCGGGCTAGGAACTCGGTTCAATCCGTCCCTCTTTGCGGTGCGGGGGTCCATTTCGCCGCTTCACCATCTCGAGGGAGACGTCAAGCGCGGACAGTCTGCACGCTAAACATGTAACCCACGCCACGCACAGTTTTTATTAGCCGGGGAGCGCGCGCATCTCCTTCTAGCTTGCGACGCAAACGGAGGACCTGAACATCTATACTGCGATCGAGTATTTCACCGTGCACACGGGTGGCCCGTTGTAGGTACTCTCGCGACAACGGCCGTTGCCCTGCCTCAACAAAGGTGACTAGGAGCGAGTATTCCGCCGCACTTAAAGGCACCGATGTGCCCGAAGGATTATAGAGCTTTCGAGTTTTAAGGCGCAGCTCCCACCCTCCGAAACACCATCGTCCCTCCTGCGCCTTGCTTCGCATTCTAAGGGTGCTGAAATGACGCCTGCTCAGAGCGTTGATGTGAGCCAAAAGCCGAGCCATCGAGAGGGGCGTGGTTAGATACTCATCAGCACCAGAGTCAAGCCAGGTCACAGCATCGTGCTCATACCGTCGGCTCCTAATGACAATAATGGGAACGTCTCTTCGAACACGGAGATCACGCAGGAGCTCGAATCCGTTGTGGCGGACAAGGTCCATGTTTACAATAAGTGCCTCGGCGTTGTTGTAGAGGGTGAGCGCTTCTGCGTGCGTGACGGCCCGGACCGTACATAAGTTGTTACTCCTCAAGTACTCATCCATGGTTCTGCTAAGATTGAGATCATTGTCGACGATAGTGATGCATCCGATTTCGTACGAGCGGTGCATGTTTCTCCGTTCTGTGCAACAGACGTTGGCATTCATCTTGACTGCAAGTTGCGTTCCAAAACTCGTGGCCGAAGAGCCGGGCGAGGGGCACCCGGGCGGTGATGAAGTGGGCCCTCCCTGGGACCATGGGGACCGGTTTGTTCGTTGCCCGGTCGCTCCGATCTCTTGATATCCGCTGCGAACAGGGCTGTCTGCTAGTGTTGTTGTCGCGGCCCTGCGAGGACGGAAGCTGCAAATGCGGCACTCCTGCATAGAGACGACCGCGGAAGGAATTATGAACCCGGCATAGATCATTTTTGTCGGTCGGGGTTGACATCGTGCCCGCGATTAAAGAACGGGCGACTGCAGATGCGAACCGTTTGCTGGAGTGCTACCAATGCAACGGTTTTGTCCTAGCCATCCATCCTAGCGATCGGATATTGAGGCCAAGCAGTAGCAGTGAAACTGCTGATGTTGAGGTGCTTTCTTCACGAGTCCCAATAGGTCGGCGATGACGACCCAACCGTAGCTCGAGGGCCCCCCTTCGGTGATCAACAAATGTACGGGCACATTGTCCGTCTAGTGGGACGGTGTTCGATGGATCTACGTGGGCGCAGCGCGGGCGGCAATTTGGCTATTTTGTCCATCCTCGGTCATCCAATAGGTGCGTCAATTTCGAGCATAGCAGAGTCGTGGGAGGAGCGAGTGGGTCTTCCTGGCGCCGTGCTGCAGCTTCAGGTTGGCGATCGTTCTCAGCCTCGCAAAGTCGTCAATGCTCAGGTGCTTGCTGACCGTCGCATCACCTCGTGCTAGCCGAGCTTGAGCTTTTGGCACACGGAACACCATAACGCTTATGGCTCGTACAACGACCCGCAACAGACAATCGTGAGGCACTCAGTGAGGACGTGTTTTTCGCACATTGCTTTCAAGAAGCTGCTGTCATTCGTCGGTCTGTACATTCTATTGACCGCCGCTTTTGCCGCTCCATGTTCTGCTCAGAACTTCAACGGGGTGACAACGTTCCTCACTACAATCGTGAAGACTGTCACCGGCCCCTTTGGGGTGGCAGTGTCCGCTCTGGCAGTCATGGCGGTGGGCTTCTCGTTTATGACTGGCCGGATGGACTGGACCTTTGCCGTCTCCGTCATCATGGGCATCGCAATCGTCTTTGGCGGAGCCAGCTTTGTCGGCTCCTTGGCGCCACACTAATCTTGTCGGGCCGCCGTGCGGACCAGGGAAAGCGCGGATCGCCGCAGCATTTTCAAAGGAGACGATTATGGAGCGCACGACAGTCTTCCTCGGATTAACTCGAGAGGTCTCTTTTGCGGGATTGCCGGTCATTCATCTAGTGTTCCTCATATGGGTCGTTATGCTTGGCTTCGTCCTCACGAAGTCATTCTGCTATCTGGCAATAATGGGAAGTGTTGGTTACGGACTCCTGCGTGCTCTAGCCGCTTACGATCCAAAACTGATTAGTGTCATCATCGCGACCGTGCAAAGTACACCTATAAGCTCTGCCCTGTTGAAGGGCGGCCGGTTCGTGTATCGTGCATAAGGGTTTCCCAAGTCACGTTCTGCGACGCTCTCGTCACGAAGGCGAGCAGCTCGTCGGTGGATTGCCGTATCTAAGTATCATCGACGATGTCAGTCTACTGCTGCGTGATGGCGATGTAATCGGGACCTTCGCTGTGGAGGGGGTGAATGCCGACGCTCTCGACAGCCGGAAAACAATTGAGCTGAGTACCGCTTTGTCGCGATTTATTGCGCAACAGCGCGAGGATGTCGGATACTATGTTCATCGCATCTCCGTGGAAACCCGCCCCAGCATGAGCGCCGTTGAAGGAAATTGGTTTAATGAGGAGATTGACAGGCGCTGGCAAGGTTATCTTCAGTCTGTTGGGTTGCGTAATCGAGTGTCGATCGTAACCATCGTAATTCGACCACCGAAGAGAATAGCGAGGCTCATTGGCCTTCTTGGCAGTAGCGACTTCTGCGGTAGGGAAGAGGTCGCCGCGCGCGCCAGTCGGCTGGATCAGTTGATCAATACATGTATGGTCAGCCTAAGTGAGGCAAGACCACGCCGGCTAACCGTTTCGGGCGGTGAATGGCTCAGTTTGCTCCGCACGCTGATAGACGGGTCAAGTGGGCGTCTCGCTGCTGGTGAGCAGTTCGTGCCTGTAGCTGACGTTTTGGCTAATTCGATAGTTACCTTCCAAGGGAGTATCTTCGAATGCGATAATCCGAATCCGGATCTCAAACGCTACGGCACGATTATATCCCTCAAAGATTATCCCGCTGCGACGTATCCTGGGATATTCGATAGTCTTAATCTGCCATATGACATGATTGTCTCGCAGAGCTTCACACCCATCGACAATATCGCCGCCCAAGGCCGAATCGCTCGCGTGCGGAAGCAAATGAAGGCCGCAGAGGACGCGGCCATTTCTCTGCGGGCCCAACTCGAACAGGCTGAGGACGACGTCGCCTCAGGCCGCGTGGTCTTTGGCAATCATCACTGTAGTATCGCCATGTTCTGCGAAACTCGACCTCGACTTGAGGAGGCAGTATCCTATGTCACTCGCGCAATGCAGGATGCTGGCGCGTCGATCGTCCGCGAAAAGTTCTCCGCCCGCGCCATATACTTCGCTCAGCATCCGGGTAATTTTAGCTACCGCGCACGGGCGGCAATGATCTCCTCACAGAACTTCGGAGAATGTTGCGCCTTGCACGGGTCGCCGAAAGGCAACGCGGCGGAGCGATGTCCTTGGGGCGATTACGTGACAATTCTTCCGACTGCACGCGGCGAGGCGTTTCGCTTCAATTTTCATTTGCCCGGACAATTAGGCGAGCGCACCGCTGGCCATACACTTGTGCTTGGCCAAACTGGATCAGGCAAAACTCTCGGTACTGCCTTTTTGCTCAGCCAGGCTCATCGGCTTAGGGCACGCATTGTACTACTCGATAAGGATGGCGGTTTCGAAATGGCGGTTCGCGCGATGGGCGGAAGCTATTCCACCGTACGGATGGGGCAGGAGCTTGGCTTCAACCCGATGCGGGCGGAGGCCGATGACCGCGGCTCGGCTTGGCTTTCCGACTGGCTTAGGGCATTAGCTGAGAACGAGGGTGAACGGCTTACTCCGCAGCAGTGTCAGGCACTGAACGATGCCGTCCAGGCGAACGCGGCCGCTGATCGCCGTCTGCAGAACTTCGAGCAATTTCGCACTCAGCTGCGGGCGACGGATGATAATGGAGATCTATATCAGAGGCTTGGCCAGTGGGACCGCACTGGTCAGTTCGGATGGCTGTTTGGCGGCAAGGGCCATGATCCCCTCTGTTTCGACAGCCAGCTCACCGCTTTCGATATCACAGAACTGTTCGACAACAAGACCATTCGGACGGCTTGGTTGAGCTACGTTTTCAGGCGGGTGGAACGGCTCGTAGAAGATGAAGCACCAACCCTGCTCGTCGTCGATGAGGCCTGGAAGTTACTTGACGATCCCTATTTTGAAAGGCGGCTGAAGGACTGGATGCTAACAATGCGCAAGAAGAACGTTGCTGTCGTTCTTATGACCCAGCGTGTGTCGCATGTCGCCAACAGCGCGGCTGGGAGTGCGATTCTGGAGAGCGCAGTCACACGGCTGATATATCCAAGTACCTCCAATACCGAAGCGGAACTTGCGCTGCTCAACCTGACGGCAACCGAAAGCGCATTTCTCCAGATAAGTAATGTGGACAACCATCTCGTACTATTAAAATCCGGGGATGACAGCGTTGTTCTCGATTTCGCACTTGGCGCGCTCGAGAAAGGAATCGATGTCTTGGGTGGAGGGCGCGGCAATAAAGCGTCGTCAACCTGGCGTGAAACACCGGACTTCCAAATGAAAATGCTGCAATGAAGGCGTCGACAATAGTTCTCGTGCTTGGGCTTGCCGCCTCCCTTACTGGGTGCCAATCGATTCCGGAGATACGGAAGAACGATTGTGTTTGCGCCTGGGAGCGGGTTCATCTTCAAACAAAGCGAGCCGCCGCATGAACATAGTGTCCCGATTTCTCGTGTGTACTTGCCTGATGCTTGGGGCGATTGGTCTCACGCCTTGTGGGGGTTACGCTAGCGAAGGCAGGCTTAACCCGCTCCCGTCGGCCGGAACATCTGGCACGGTGCCGGATGGCTCACAGCAAACTTTCGATAAGCGAGTCGTTGAGCTGCTGGCGCACATAGTTGACAGTGTCCGGTCACTAAGTGACAAAATGATGCAACTCTTTGCGTCGACTTCCACGGCTGTCGCCGCTATATCAGGTCCAAAGCCGTTTCCGGTGAACAACGAGGCGGCGGATATTGCGGCCCGCAAGGGAGGCTCAACGCCGGCGGAAATGGCCAGCGCTGTTTTGACGGGAGCATTGGCTGGGCCCGACGAAACGCGGGAATCGATTTCCCGATTTCGCGAACGCTATCGTTTGGATGATGCATTTGCGCTGCATCACGACAAACGGTCGAGCAAGATCGCGTACTTGTCGGCCCAAGCGGCAGTCACCGCGTACACCGCGGAAGACTCTTACAAGCGGGCCAATGCTAGCATGGGAAGGATCAATGGCTATATCACAGCGCTTGAAAACAGTATGGACTTAAAAACTAGCGTCGATATTAATACGCGCGTAATGATCGAAGTCGCACAGCAGCTTAACGAAACGCTGCGGACCCAAGCGGCGATTGCGTCGGTGGCAGGCTCGTATTTCATGGTGCTCGGCTCGGATAGTGCCGAGCCAGACACTGTGCGCATTCTGCCAAACGACATGAAAAAGTGATCGCATGGGTCTCATCTCGAGTATCGCGCATAGTATCGACACAGCACTTGTCGATTATGTGCAAACGGTGTTTCAATCAGTCGCTGATCCGATCCGAGCACTACTTGGTGCTACAGCCCTAGTCGGGCTTCTCTTTATAGCACTGAACCATTTAGTCCAGTTTGGAAGCGTAAACTACTCTGTATATCTTCAATGGGGGTTGAGATATGTGCTCATATATTCGTTCGCGACTATGTGGGCCAATTTCAAGGGCATTTACGTGATAATCACGGAGGTGCCGAGCGACTATGGCGCGCTCATGGCGCGCGGGGTTGTGGCAACGCTCAAGACGAGCGCTGCTCCCGGTTTCAATCCAGCAAATATAATCGATACGTATTCGGCAATGGACGAGACGGCACATGCCGCGCTGCAGATTGCCGATGACTTCTTTTCGCACCTCTCGGTGCTCAAAGTCGGGAAGGCAATTCGGGGCGTGTTTTTTGGTGCGTTTACATTGGTCGTTGTCGGTTTTTTTTACGCCGCGTGCGCTATTACTGTGATAGTTGGAAAATTAGGGCTTGCGGTGGCAATCAGCCTAGCGCCCCTGGCAATTGCCATGCTGATGATGCCACAAACGAAGCAATATTTCGAGAGCTGGACACGCTTTACGATTGGTTATTCAGTCATTCCGTTATTGACGACGGCGCTAATGGCTATTGTACTTTATATCGCGGCGGAGACTCGCGCGGCGTCCGGCGGCGATCCATTTGCGTTCCTTTTCGTCATAATGGCAGCGACTGTTCTCCTGTTCCAGATTCCAACTATGGCAAGCAACCTAGCCAGTGCATCGGTTGCCGCTGTCGGGGCAGGTGCAGTCGTTGCCGCAGCTTCTATGGCCAAAAGTGCGACGATGAGGCTTTACGCCAACGCTCGACGATCGCAGGGCGCTGCCACCGATACCGGAGCGACCTCTAAGGCATCGTCAGGCAGCGATACGTCGCAGGCGATCAACGCGATGCGTCAAAGCGCTTCTATGCGGCAACGGCATTGGGACGAACGTGTGGATCGCTGAACGCCAATAATTGTCCCATGGATGGGCGGTACATTACATGAGCAGCTGGTACTAAATTGTTGGAAATCGTTCGATCTAGGTTGAGACCAGGCTCGTGTTTTTGCGAACTCAATCCTCTGCGTCACACCCGAGAGTGGCTACTGACCAGGGAACTGCATGTCTAAACAGTCAACCCAGCATTCATTCGAAGACGAGATTTTTTTTAGTCTTTGCGTGCAAAGGAACAATTGGGCGAAAGTTGCGGTCGGTTCCATTGGCGCGTGTCTGCTGGCCTTGGGAGTTCTTATTGCCGTGCTGCCCATCAAGGAGACCGTGCCGTATGTGGTTCTGGTGGACAAAACAACCGGCGAGGCCGAAAAACTCGTCCAAGTCCAGCCAGCAACGCTTCAGGAGCGGGAGGCCGTGCTTCAGGCGGAACTCGTTTCCTACGTCGTTGACCGAGAGACATATGATGCAGCGGACAACAAAACTCGGATACTTGACGTGATGGCACGCTCGTCAGGCTCCGCGCAGGAAACCCTCGCAGAAACTTGGCATTCGGGTTCTTCGCAATATCCACCCATAGTCTATGGAGATGACGTGCGAGTGAGGGTCGTAGTTAAGTCTATTTCCCTCATGCCTTCAGACCAGCGCAACGCAGCGGATTTGGCCCGGGTCCGCATCGTCAAGTACCGGGAGCAAAAGGGACACGAGGCCGTCCGCCGCAGTTTCGTGGTGACTGCCGGATATCAGTTCAAGCCGCAAATAAATGTTGCTTTGGAGGCAGTGTGGAAGAATCCGCTGGGCTTCGTCGTCTCGTCTTACCGAATTGATGCGGAAACTGCCGACTAGACATTTGGCAAAACGATGTAAGCGCGATGGTTAGGCTTCTTTCCTTTTGTTTGATTATCCTCATGGCATTCTTGAGTGCGGTGAAGGCGGAGCAATCCCCCAAAGCGGCTGCGTCAGATTGGCGTATCAAGCGCTATGTTTACGACGAGAACAACGTCTACAAGCTCGATCTCTACTTGAAGTCCATCACGGCTATCCAGTTCGCACAGGGCGAGATAATCGAATCTATTCTCGTTGGCGACAGTGCATCCTGGGAAGTGGTCAAGCTGAAGGTCGGAAATGTGATGAGCGTAAAGCCTATCATTGATAAAGCTCTAACCAACATGACTGTCTACACTGATCGACGCATTTACACTTTTGAGCTGCGAACGGTCGGCGAAATTAAGGCGGGTATGCAGGCGGGGGCGCATCAAGCGTTCCGGACAACTTTCGCCTATCCCGATGAGAACAAGGCGCTACATGAAGGCGCGGGCAGGGGTCTTCCTATAAATGAAGGGTACGCAGCCTCGGGCGATGCGCGGTTCCGGCCGCTCGCCGTAACAGACAATACATTGCAGACAACGTTTATTTTGCCTAGCGGTGCGCCGCGGCCAGCGGTATTTATGATAGGACACGATCGCCAGGAGAAGCTGGTTAATTCTCGCACTGACGGCGACCGTATCGTCGTCGACGGGATCAGCGAGTTTTGGGTAATGAGAATTGGCGATGAGACGGTGTGCGTCGCCAAGGCGAGCGCGGTGGGCATGGCGCCTCAATGAGGGACGGTTCGATGGGTCCGAGAGGCTCCGACCATAGGCGTGATCCCCATGCCGCACAGGCTGTAGCAGAGGCGCCAGCGGACGCTGAGCGGAACAGACTGTTGGACAAACGCCGCGCTAAGCAAATCAGCAACTCTAAGCGCAGAAGTAATTGGATGGCAGTTTTCGCCACCACGCTTCTAGCCGGCGCCGTCTGCGCGTTCATTGCTATGAGCTCCACGCAAGTCTTGAAAGTGATCGGTCTGAGTGGCGATGACGGCCAAAAGGCTTCGCAAGTCGATTTAAAGGTCGAGGACGTGCCAAGAGCCCATCAGCCGCTTGACTTTGCTGTTCCCAAGGCTCCTCCAGCTAAGCAAACGGCCACTGAGTCTGACAGTCCGATGGATAAGCAGGTCCATGACAGCAAAAATGAAGTAGGCTTAAACGCCCAGGACCACGATGGCGCGAACGTTTCGCTCGCGGATGTCCAGAAACTGCTGGACGCTTATAACAAAGAACTATCGCTGAAGCTTAAAGAGGATCGTGAAAGGGCAGAAGCCGAGAATGCACGTCTTCGGGCCGCGGCACTACGATTGGAAGAAGAGCGCAATTCCGCTCAGCGCGAGGCCGAGAGGCGCCGCGAGCTGGATGAAATAAGCGCCAAGCAAAGGCAATCCAACGGCATAGTCGTTGACGAGTCAGGGCCGTGGGACGGGTCCGGCTCGGAGGTAAAGACCTCGGTGTCACGAGTTCTCGCTGATCCATCGCATACCATCGTGCAGGGGACCATCATCTCCGCGGTACTTGAAACGGCTATCCATTCAGAATTGCCCGGAAATGTCCGAGCTCATGTCCTCGAGCCCGTATTCGCGATCGACGGCTCGCGTGTTCTGCTGCCCGCAGGAACAAGCCTGATTGGCACTGTCGGCGATAAAGTGCAAATCGAGCAAAGACGAGTGCTAATCGCTTGGAATCGGGCCATCACTCCGGACGCCAAATCGATCGAGCTTGGCTCCGCAGGTGTGGACCTCCTCGGTCGAGCTGGTACCGAAGGGAATGTAGATAACCGTTATGGCGCGAAGATAGGTGCGGGTCTCCTCTTCAGCGTGGTCACGGCAGTGTCATCGACCATTCCCGCTCTCGTCGGCAGCAACAGGTCATCGAATGTAAATCGTCCGCCGTACTATAGCGGAGGTGCCTGGCCAGACAGCTCGAACGCTACAGGCCAGGCCGTGGCCGACGCTGCAGCGACCATCGGGGGGCAGGCCAGACCTATCGTTGACGAGTATCTCTCCCTTCCTCCACTCTTGCGTGTCCCGCAAGGCGAGGAAGTTCGTATTTTCGTGAATCGGGACCTTGTTCTTCGATGAATGACTTCCGGTCAAGCCCAGACGTCTCTTATATAGAGGAGTATTTCAGCCCCCTGAAGGAATATCTCACGAACGATAGTATCAATGAGGTGGTGATCAACCCCGACAATTCCATCTTCGTCGAAGAGGCCGGATCGTTACACATGCACCAGATCAATGTGGCGTTAGGGGCCAACGCCATCAAGCGGCTCGGAGTGCAGCTAGCGGGAGAGGCCCGCAACACTCTTGGGGTACTTCATCCGATCGTGTCAGGCCGGGTTAACGTTTGGGGCAACCCCCAGCGCGTCCAAGTGGTTGTCGAACCTGCGGTTGAGTACGGCGTGTCCCTGTCGATCCGCAAATACCCGGCGCGGACTTTGGACGTTTCCCATATCCAATTCGTCGAAGGCGAGCAGATCTCGGTGGACGCCCTCCGGCAGGAGCGCCATAGGACAGCGGCCGATATGGCTCAAACCGGCAACCTGCAGGCTCTCTTCCGACTGGCAATTGAGGAGAAATTTAACGTTTTGGTTTCGGGTGGCACATCGTCAGGGAAGACGACGGTGGCACGCGCTTTGCTGGCGATGTCGCACTCCGACGAACGAATCATTACCATCGAGGATGCACCGGAGCTTTCTCCACCGCACAAGAACCAGGTTGGCTTAATTGCCGATCGCACGGCAAACTCCGCTCGGAGTCCGTCAAAGCTCTTGGAAAGCTGTCTGCGAATGCGCCCTGACCGCATCGTTCTGGGCGAAATTCGCGGTGTCGAGGCTTATGATTTTCTTGAGGCGATCAATACTGGACACCCAGGCGCGATAACAACTATCCACGCCGACAGTCCTGAACTTGCGTTCGACCGGCTAGCCTTCATGGTCATCCGATCAGGGGTGCAGATGTCCCATAGTTCGATCGTCAACTACGCGAAAAAGACGATTGACCTCATTGTCCATGTGGGACGCCGCCGTGGCAGGCGCGGCGTTTTGCAAATCTATTTGCCGTTCGCCCGACCATGACCCTACTGCCCCACTCTTATTAAATCGTCATTGCCCCGGTCTAAGTGAAGTCGGCATAGTCTCCGCTCCGCCCAAGAAAAGGCATCGTCGTGAGTCCTCCGTTCTATAATTGTCGCGCGCCATGGAAAACTGCCCCCTCAGTTCCGGATGGCGTTTGACATATAATCGCGGGCACGGTGTCAACCCCGATCGACAAAAATGATCCAGTGCCGGGTGTCAATCGGCATTGGACTGGGACCCCGCGTATTGCCTCAGGAAGGAATGTTATCCGGGATGAAGGTCTGCGAGCTCCGCAGACCGATCTCGAAGCTGCGGCGAACTCGGTGGAGGGGCTGTGGACGGGGCGGAGTGATCATTACACGCAGCGCCGTCCACAGCCCCGGCCCGTATTTCCTCCAGCGGCATGGATACGATGATCGTTTCCGCCACCTTCCGCCGGAAGGACCGAAGCCGGCGTTGAACGATTGAATGCTGCTTGTCGCTAAACGAAGGATCGATGGTGATGAGCCTGCGTACGATGGCCAGCGCAGTGAGCTGCGGTTCGACAGCGAGCCAATTCTCGATCGTCGAGAAATGGGGATCGAGCTTCGAGGGCATGCGAATGCGCTTTTTGTATCGTCGTTTCGGCCGACGATGTGTGGCGCGTACAGAGCTGGCTCCGCAAATTCGGACAGTAGCTTGAGTGGATTTTCTGCCTGAGAGCGGCGAGGCTTCTTGCCGCGAATCAGGAGCGAAGATGACGAAGAGGAGTCGCCGGACGCATTCTCCGGCATTCAAGGCAAAGGTGGCTTTGGCGGCCGTGAAGGGGGAGAAGACGTTGGCCGAGCTGGCGCAATTGTTTGATGTCCATCCGAACCAGATCACGACCTGGAAGACCCAACTCCTGGAAGGCGCCGCCGGAGTGTTTGGGCAGGACAACGGACCGGCCGAGGCGCCGGTCGATTTGAAGGCGTTACATGCCAAGATCGGCGAGCTTGCGTTGGAGAACGATTTTTTGTCCGGCGCGCTCACCAAGGCGGGCCTGCTGAGCGCAAAGCGATGATCGACCGCGACCATGATCTGTCTGTCGTGCGCCAGGCGAAGGTCCTGAACCTTGCCCGCAGTACGGTTTACTATGAACCTCGGCCGGTTTCGGCCGAGGACCTTGTCTTGATGCGCCGGCTCGATGAGCTGCACCTCGATTATCCCTTCGCAGGGGCGCGCATGCTGCGATCGCTGTTGCAGCGTGAGGGCATGCAGATTGGCCGCCGCCACGTCGCGACGCTGATGAAGCGCATGGGGATCGAGGCGATCTATCGCCGTCCGAACACGAGCAAGCCCGCACCGGGCCACAAGATCTACCCGTACCTATTGCGCGGATTGAAGATCGAGCGGCCGAACCAGGTCTGGGCAATGGACATCAGCTACATTCCGATGCGACGTGGATTCGTCTACCTCGCGGCGGTCGTCGATGTGTTCAGCCGACGGGTGTTGGTCCATCGCGTATCGATCACGATGGAGACGATATTCTGCGTCGAAGCGCTCCAGGAGGCGTTGGCGAAGCACGGCAGGCCCGAGATCTTCAACACGGATCAGGGTAGCCAGTTCACCAGCCTCGACTTCACCGGCGTGCTGCTGGACGCGAACATCGCCATCAGCATGGACGGCAAGGGTGCCTGGCGCGACAACGTGTTCGTCGAGCGGCTGTGGCGCACTGTCAAATACGAGGAAGTCTATCTGCGTGCTTACGACAGCGTGCTCGAGGCGCGAGCATCGATTTCCAAATATCTGGCGTTCTACAACCGAGGACGTCCTCACTCGAGCCTTGACGAACGCACGCCCGACGAGGCTTACTTCGGCGCGCAAACGATGGTGACGGCCGCATGATCGTCGCCAACGATTTTGCTGCGGCTCTGGTCGGGCTTACGCCCTCCCGACGCCACAGCAAAATCGTAAAGCCCCGCCTTCAGCATAACCCGGCAGGAATCCACTTAATTTTCGCGGGGCGCTGTCCAAACAACCGGGGCCAGCTCTAACATCCCCAGAAACACCTGGTTGGGTACCAGGGCATCCTTCAGGCTGACTGTTACAGCGGTCTCAATCCGTTGTTCGACGAGCGGCGGAAGGACCGGCCGCTCACGCCCGCCTTCTGCATGGCCCATGCCCGCAGGGGGTTCTTCGAGCTGGCCGACATCGAGAAGAATGCCCGGGACGGCGGAAAGGGCAAGCCGATCTCCCCGATCGCGCTGGAGGCCGTCAAACGGCTCGACGCCTTGTTCGAGATCGAACGTGGGATCAACGGCATGACAGCCGCCGAGCGGCGTGCCGTGCGCCAGGAAAGGAGCAAGCCGTTGTTCGACGAACTGCACGCCTGGCTGCTGCGCGAGCGCGAAACCCTCTCGCGTTCTTCCGAGGTCCTGAAGCCAATGAACTACAGTGCGCCACGAAGGCGAAGGAACGAGGGAGAACATGAAAATGTAACCCAAACTTCGAGTAGCCTTGCTGCGCGAGAGATGGGGGTTGGCCCTCCGGACTCGGATTACAGGATCAGGGTCCAAACCACCACAAGCTGCGTCGGCACAATGGCCGAGGTGGTGAGCGTTGTTGGAAAAAGCGGGCGACATGCCCGTCAGGTAAGCCTCAGGAAGGCGAGTGGAAACGAACCGCCGATGAAGCATCGAAAATTGGATCAGATGTTGTCGAAACCAAGGGCTTGTAGTTCCCTTGGGACCAAATCTGGCAAGGGCCTGTATTTTGGCCAGGTGGCAACCGGTGTAAAGGCGGCGCGATCCTGATGGCAGGCTCTTGCGTGGAACGTGGGAACCTGCGTCGTGATGACAAGGGAGAACCTGAAGGCGGCAGCACCGCTGAGGGGAGAGTACCGATGCACGGCGCAGGGGCGGACGGGTTCGCAGTAGTGATGAAGCCCGGTAATGCGGGTAGAGCGAAGGGACCCGATCATCTGGCCAACGACGACAGCCAACCCGAAAAGGGGAGGAGCTGATGTCCGAGGCAAAGCCGTATGACATTTCCAAACACCTTGTTTGGCAAGCCTGGCAACAGGTCAAAGCAAACCAAGGAGCTGCGGGCGTGGATGGCGTCTCTATCGCGGCGTTCGAAAAGGATCTGAAGAGGAATCTCTACAAGGTCTGGAATCGCATGTCGTCGGGGACGTATTTTCCACCGCCCGTTCGTCTCGTGGAAATCCCCAAATCTGACGGCAAGAGTGTCAGGAAACTCGGCATTCCCGCCGTCGGAGACCGCGTTGCCCAGACGGTCGCAAAGATGGTCATAGAAAAGGAAGTGGAGCCAATCTTCCACCCCGACTCCTACGGCTATCGACCCCGACGGTCTGCGCTCGACGCAGTGGGGAAGGCGCGCGAGCGCTGCTGGAAATTCGATTGGGTCATAGACCTGGACATCAAGTCATTCTTCGATACGATTCCATGGGACCTGATGGAAAAAGCTGTAGCCCACCATGTGGAATTGGGCTGGGCTCGTCTCTACGTCAAGCGGTGGCTGCAAGCTCCCGTGGAACGGAAAGACGGAGCCCGTGACGAGCGAACACGGGGAACCCCTCAGGGCTCCGTTGTCTCGCCCGTGCTCTCCAATCTCTTCATGCATTACTGTTTCGATGCATGGATGCAGCGGACCTTCTCACATCTGTGTTTCGAAAGATTCGCCGATGATGCGATCGTCCATTGCAGGAGTGAGGAGGAGGCCAAAGCCGTATTGGAAGCGATCCGAGAACGTCTTGCCGAATGCGGTCTAGAACTCCACCCGGAGAAAACCCGGATCGTCTACTGCAAGGACAACAATCGGAGCGGAGGATATGAGCAAATCACGTTCGATTTCCTCGGGTATACCTTCCGGCCGCGAAAAGCCCGCAACAGGAGCGGTAAGAAGTTTGTTAGCTTCGTGCCGGCCATCAGCCGCAAGGCAGCCAAGGGAATCCGGCAGACTATCCGCGAATGGCGGATAGCATCGACACGGAATAACCAGGAGCTGAAAGACCTTGCCAAGCTGATCGATCCTGTGGCGAGGGGATGGCTGAACTACTACGGGCGATACTACCGCACGGAGTGCGTCAACGTCCTTCGCCATGTCAACGAGACGCTCACGCGATGGGTGATGCGGAAATATAAGAGGTTCAAACGCCGAAAGACCGCAGCAGTACACTGGCTCGGACGTCTCGCAAAACGAGAGCCGAAGCTGATGTACCTGTGGACGGCCGGCATTCGACCCGCGGCTGGATGATAGAAGCCGGATGAAGCGCGAGTTTCATGTCCGGATTCGTGAGGGCGGAGAGGTGAAATTCTTCTCCGCTACTCGACTGCTCAGCCGCTGGGACGACTTCGCCCGCTTCCTCGACGACGGTAGAATCTGCCTGACGACGGATGGTGTTGAGAAGTCCTTACCTTCAGTTCGTGGCAACTTTTTTTGGTTTTTCCTTCCAGGCAGCCACCATGCGTTCGTAGGCCTGCTCGACGCGTGCGACGTAACCAGCTTCCCGTTCGCGGATTTCCTTGATCCAATAGTCCCGGCCCGGGCCAGCCTTGCCGTAGGCACGGGGAGCCCCAGCCTTCAGAGCCACCTTCCGGAGTTTCATCGCCGTGAACGCTGGCCGCGCGTAAGCGTAGTCCTTCCCGGTCGTCAGGACGTGCCAGATCATGACTGCGAGCTTGCGGGCCGTCGCGACGGCTGCGACCCCCGCCCCGTGCTTTTTCTGCGTGCGGTTGAAGAATGCTCGCAACGGACCCGGCGCCGTCTTGGCTGACCACGCCGCCTCAACCAGCATCTTGCGGGCGTCACGGTTGCCCTGCTTCGAGATCCGGCCATGCCGTGCCGGGTGCTCGCCTGACTGCCGAACCCGCGGAGTCAATCCGAAATAGCTGCTGAGCTTATCCGGCGACGGGAAGCGTGCGATGTCGCCGATGGAGGCCAGTACACTCGATGCGACAACCGAACTCACGCCGGGGATCGTCATCAGCTTAAGAGCCCGTGGATCGTCCAGAGCCTGTTGGGCCACGACTTTGTCGATCTCCGACAGTTGCTTCGTCACGCGTTCGAGTTCCACGATCAGACGCCGGAGCATTGCACGCTCCTCCGATGGAAGAGGCAGACTGTCCAGCCAATGCTGTCCGCGCTTGCCGAAGAGATAGCCTTTGTAGGGCGGGATGAGGTTGGCATGCAGGATAGCCTTCATGCGTCCTTTAATCCGGATGATCTGCGCCAAGACGCCAGCGCGCTCGGCCATCTGGCGCCGGCGGCTGTAGGTATCCTCGTCAGCAACCCAGACCTCCGGCAAGAAGCCGGCAGCATGCAACTTTGCCAGGGTCCCAGCATCGACCTTGTCCGTTTTGACTCGCGCATAGGCAATCGCCCGAACGAGCCTCGGATTGGCGACCGCGACGCGCTTAACGTGCGGGCGCAGAATACGTTCGACCGCCGCGCTGTTGCCCGTCACCTCGATGACCACCTCATCCTCGAGGCTGAGTGTCTTGGCAAAGGCGACAAGCCGATCGTGGACGAGATCTACGCGGAGCTGTCGGATTATTGTTCCGTCCTCCAGGATCGCCACCTGGGCGAACGATCGGTGGATGTCCATGCCGACGATTTGCATGCTTGGTTCTCCTTTGTCTCAGGAGCCAGTGGCTTGCACGACATCTACGGATCCGCGCTCGCAGCGCAGCCGGGCAAGTCGTAGGGGGCGGCCAAGTAACAAAGCGAGCTCACAGCTCATGGTCATGGCGGCCTGCCACCGTTTCGTGCTCCAGCGCCCCTATCCCGGCTTCGCCAGACTAGTCCGGACGACCAGTCCTCTCCACCGGGTTTGAGCGCTGAAAACATCATGCCCTTTAACAATTGCGCTGAACGCGCATTGAGAGGCATCGCTTTGGGGCGACGCAACTGGACCTTCGCTGGCAGCCAGCGTGGGGCCGACCGTGCCGCCATCATGCTGACGATGATCACGACCTGTCGCCTCATGGAGGCCGGCCGTTCAAGGTCAAATCTGGTTACCCTGCTCACTATGAGTGTCACACCATCTCTCCATGAATAATATTCAGTACGATACGATGCAAAAAAAGGCGCCCCCGCCACGTTGTGTGGGGCCGCGCTCTCCCTGCCGAGCAGGGCGACCATCTGGCTGAACGTCCCCATACTCCATTAAATTTCTAACGAGCGACAATACCAACGCACGCCTGCACAAACACAGAAAGGCGACAAAGCTATATATCCTGCCACCGCTGCCACTGCTGCCCAGCATTAGGCCTCGCCCTCCTTCTGGAAGCTCGAGGGGCGGTTCGAACACGCTGGGCAGTCCAAGACCTGATTTGTCCACGGGGTCTGTGAACGAGGCCATCGTGTCGGGAAAGCATTGCACCGATTGACGCCGAAAACCTTGCTCGTGGAGGCTGATGTTGCGGGTGGAGGTCGTCGGGGTTGTATGTTGAGTGTTATTGTTAGTCGCAAGTTTATTATGGATGTGTCGAGAGTGGTTATGCGATTGCCCGAAGAACGCAGAATTTGAGTTTCATTGGTTGTGCCGCCTTTCTGTGTTTGTACATGCATGCATTTGTATGTTCGTATTGGGAGGGCGCTCATTTACATGTTCATACGCGATAATTGACCGCAAAGACGGAGATTAAAAGAAAAGGCTGCTACGACGGAGCAGCAGTCGTACTAATAATTGCCTGACTTATTTCATTTGATAGTTCAAATACAGAAAACCCGCCGCCGTGAAGGATGATAGGCGTAGCGAGCTACAAAGTATAAGACAATCGACAGACGAAACACAACACCACCTAATGCCAGGCCGGACGGCGACTTGATCACTCCTCGTCGTCGTTGTCGTCGTCGTTGTTGTTGTTGTTGTTGTTGTCTTCGTTGTTGTTGTCGTCCTCGTCCTCGTCGTCCTCCCGTATCGCGCGCCCCCAAGACACAACGTCGATGTTACTCTCGGACGAGCCGCTGGCGATGGCAATGAACCAGCTATACCCATTATCAATGCAAATCTCCGGCGCCTCAGCCGGATGCGTATCCGATTTCAGCTTGGTAGCGGCGGCGGTAAGGCTGCCAATCAGGACACATGAACGTGCATCCGCCTCACTCATATAGAAGTACGTGAGTTGAACACGGTACCCAAGATGGCTTTCGTATGATTCCCAGCGGTCGGCGATGGCGGCCTCCAGCGAGGTAAAATCGTCAGCAATGACCGGATCGCCAGCGTCCCACGACATCGAGAGAGAAGAAACTGGAAATGAGATCAAGGCGAAGGTAATTGGGCTTGTGAGTAGAGCCAAACGGGATCAGAGTTTTATTAGCGAGAGTGGCCTGTGCTGGCGATTGGGGGCATTCCTATTGGACCGGATTTTAGACAGTGACATTTGATGAATCGGTGTGTGTCAATTTGAGAGGAGCCCACGACATGGTGAGACCGAGATGTTGAATTCTGCGTTGGTGTGATGGAAGAGCGAGCGGTTGTGATGGTAGCTAGAATGATGAGGGGCTTTAAATGCCGGAAGAATCATAACCTTCCAGCATCGCGAAATGTTAAGTGGCTTCTTAGGCAAGCGAACAGAATAATGGCCCTTTTCATAAGCGAACCGTTAGAGATAGCGAATGGGGGCCAGCATGTGTGATGTAAACGTCGCCTCGGTTTTTGAGCCGCAACTTCCGGCTCGCGCTCCGCGCGAGCCTTGGGCTTCGCCCAAGTCCGGAAGTTGCGGCTCAAAAACCGAGGCGACGTTTACATCACAATATATCCTGCCGCCGCCGCCGCCGCCGCCGCCGCCGCTGAGGGGATCGCGGAGGCTGCGACGCGGCCGACGATGCACTTTGTGGGACTGAAGAGCCAAGATCAACGTATTCGTCCGATGACGGCGCCAGGCGACGCTTACCGGCCTCGAGGAACTCCTTGGACCAGCCGTAATACATCGAGGCGGCAATGCCCTCGCGGCGACACAGCTCGGAGATGTTCTCCTCGCCGCGCAATCCTTCCAACACGATGCGGATCTTCTCTTCCGCCGAATAGTGCCGGCGGGTCTGCCGCCGAATGTCTTTCAGTACCTGTTCTGCCGGCGCTTTGCCCGGTCCGGATTTCTGCTTCATCTACGCTCCTGGTGGCTACGATGAACCAGAAATCCTCCCTCCACAAAACCATTCAATTTGTCTCACAGGCCCTGACGGCGAACAGCCACCCTCGCCTTGACGGCCGGAGAATGCGTCCGGCGGCTCCTCTTCGTCATCTTCGCTCCTGATTCGCGGCAAGAATCCTCGCCGCTGTCAGGCAGAAAATCCACTTAAGCTACTGTCCGAATTTGCCGAGCCACCTCTCTGCATGGTAGCCTTAGAGCAGTCGGAACACGGTGGAGTCTGATCAATGGATCACGATAGCGATCAGGAACGTAAACCAGAAAGTACAGCTCATGATGGCGGCGGTGCCACACAGGTAACTGACTTGCCGAAAGAGCTGTTGGCCGACGTAGTGAAGCATTTAACCACAGACAACCCGTTTGAGACAGCAAAAAACCTCACGAATTTTAAACTCGTGAGCCGCTCAGCACGAGAGGCGGTTGAGACAGCCCCCGTTAAGACGTTTCACGGTCGGCTCAAGCGTCTCGTCGAGTCAGCTGGGGTTTTGCTTGACATCGCGGTGCGCGGCTTTTGGGACCAAGAAGAGATTTACATCCCCGCCTCCGCGCCCGCTAGCGCCGTCGCGCCTACGCTTAAATTTCTGCCTGTTCGGGCAAAATCTAATTTTGTGCTTCATATTCTTAACTTGCCTCACGCGTCTGAGCAGGCTCTGGCGATCGCAAGCATAGCGCGACGCCTAGGTGACCTTGACCATGCAAACAAAGATCGCCTCGTCAATAGAGCGATCGAATTGTTTGGGCAGGACGGTCAAGAGTGGGTGGATCGAGCTGGCTCCGCAAATTCGGACAGTAGCTTGAGTGGATTTTCTGCCTGAGAGCGGCGAGGCTTCTTGCCGCGAATCAGGAGCGAAGATGACGAAGAGGAGTCGCCGGACGCATTCTCCGGCATTCAAGGCAAAGGTGGCTTTGGCGGCCGTGAAGGGGGAGAAGACGTTGGCCGAGCTGGCGCAATTGTTTGATGTCCATCCGAACCAGATCACGACCTGGAAGACCCAACTCCTGGAAGGCGCCGCCGGAGTGTTTGGGCAGGACAACGGACCGGCCGAGGCGCCGGTCGATTTGAAGGCGTTACATGCCAAGATCGGCGAGCTTGCGTTGGAGAACGATTTTTTGTCCGGCGCGCTCACCAAGGCGGGCCTGCTGAGCGCAAAGCGATGATCGACCGCGACCATGATCTGTCTGTCGTGCGCCAGGCGAAGGTCCTGAACCTTGCCCGCAGTACGGTTTACTATGAACCTCGGCCGGTTTCGGCCGAGGACCTTGTCTTGATGCGCCGGCTCGATGAGCTGCACCTCGATTATCCCTTCGCAGGGGCGCGCATGCTGCGATCGCTGTTGCAGCGTGAGGGCATGCAGATTGGCCGCCGCCACGTCGCGACGCTGATGAAGCGCATGGGGATCGAGGCGATCTATCGCCGTCCGAACACGAGCAAGCCCGCACCGGGCCACAAGATCTACCCGTACCTATTGCGCGGATTGAAGATCGAGCGGCCGAACCAGGTCTGGGCAATGGACATCAGCTACATTCCGATGCGACGTGGATTCGTCTACCTCGCGGCGGTCGTCGATGTGTTCAGCCGACGGGTGTTGGTCCATCGCGTATCGATCACGATGGAGACGATATTCTGCGTCGAAGCGCTCCAGGAGGCGTTGGCGAAGCACGGCAGGCCCGAGATCTTCAACACGGATCAGGGTAGCCAGTTCACCAGCCTCGACTTCACCGGCGTGCTGCTGGACGCGAACATCGCCATCAGCATGGACGGCAAGGGTGCCTGGCGCGACAACGTGTTCGTCGAGCGGCTGTGGCGCACTGTCAAATACGAGGAAGTCTATCTGCGTGCTTACGACAGCGTGCTCGAGGCGCGAGCATCGATTTCCAAATATCTGGCGTTCTACAACCGAGGACGTCCTCACTCGAGCCTTGACGAACGCACGCCCGACGAGGCTTACTTCGGCGCGCAAACGATGGTGACGGCCGCATGATCGTCGCCAACGATTTTGCTGCGGCTCTGGTCGGGCTTACGCCCTCCCGACGCCACAGCAAAATCGTAAAGCCCCGCCTTCAGCATAACCCGGCAGGAATCCACTTAATTTTCGCGGGGCGCTGTCCAAACAACCGGGGCCAGCTCTGATCGACAAAGCCGCCGCCATGCTGCCCAGGCTCTTCTAACAGGTTATGACCATTTGAATGCAGACCAAAAAGTGAAAATTCTCGACACGATGCGAGCCCGTCCTGACTTGTTTTCAATCTGTGCCGCTCAGTCACACCATCTGGATCCCAGCTTGAGTTCGACATCTCGCTCCGTATCTGGGCATGCGGTAGCGTCGCAAAATGCGGATCTAGATCAGAAGATAAAGCGAATTTGGGATTCAGTTCTGGATTTGGGAGTAGCCCCATGCGAAGATAACATGAGCACACGCGAGCAAATGGATGCGGTTCGTCCCATCGGAAACTCCATCAGCGAAGCATACAATAACGCGCATCTGACAGGAGCAGAGAACGCTCCAACTTGGCGCGATGAGTGTCGTTAGCGAGGCTTAAGTTAACCAGCAGAGAAAAACGGGATTGAGTATTCGGGCCATATCAGCCAACGGATGCGGCGCATGCTGTGAGAAGCGCTTATGCGCTTCTTACTCCATTTCCGATGCGGCGTGGCTTCGTCTACCTCGCGGCGGTCGTTGATGTGTTCAGCCGACGGGTCCTGGCCCATCGCGTATCGATCACGATGGAGGCAGCCTTCTGCGTCGAAGCGCTCCAGGAAGCATTGGCGAAGCACGGCAGGCCCGAGATTTTCAACACGGATCAGGGCAGCCAGTTCACCAGCCTCGACTTCACCAGCGTGCTGCTGGACGCGAAGATTACCCCTAGCCCGATCTATTCACGAGAGCACGGTCGTTCTTGACGTCTGACGGGGGCTGGCGGCTGGCGTGGGTGACCGTCCGGCGTTTTGTCACCGGGTTCTACATCAAGCTGTTTTGTACGCGCTGGAGGAATGGGCGGGTGAGCGGGCGCAGGCCCGGTCGGTTACGGACCGAGCGGGAGCAGCGCGCCGGGCAAGCTGCGGAAGAGGTCGGCTTCGGGGCATGCCGCGGCGAACGCAAGGCGAATGCGGCTCGCGGTTTCGATGACCCGGGCTGCGATTTTCAAGAGACGAAGACGCAGCGTCGCGAACTCGGCAGTGGCCAATTCCCGGACTTTGGGAATGGCGCCGCGCACGGTAAGCATCAACCAATAAGCGGCGGTGTGGAGAACGAGACGGACCTGGTTGGCGAGCGCCGAACGGCAACTGGTGCGATCGGAGGCGAGCTGCGTCTTATGCAGCTTGATCAGATTTTCGGCTTGGCCGCGCGCGCAATACAGGCTGTCGTAGATCCACTCGGCCGAGCCGACATCGAGGCTGGTGACGACGAAGCGGATGTCGAGGCCGAGCATCGTCGCCTCAATACGGGCGACAGTGCGCCGTTCGTGATCCCAGGACTTTGCCTTGTGGCGCGTCTCGGTATAGCCGCGCAGAACAGGCAGGTTCTCGATGGCGCGTCGCGTGCGAACGTCGTCGGCGACCTCGTCGACTTTTCTGGCGAGAGGCTTGGTACCGGACAGACCGAAGATGTAGTCGATGCCGTTGTTCTCGCACCACGTCATGGCCTCCGGCCGAGCATAGTGCCCGTCGCCACGGAACGTAATTCGCGTCTTGTGCCACCGCGTCCGGATATGCCGTATCAGGCGGCGCAGATGGGCACGCACCTCGACGCCGCCCGGCGTCTTGCCGGGCCGCAGCACGACCGCCACGGGCCGGCTCTTCTCCGTGTCGTAGACGTGGATCGGCAGGAAGCAGCGTTCGTCATAATGAGCGTTGAACAGCGAGAGCTGCTGATGGCCGTGGACGACATCGCAGGTATCATCGATGTCGAGCGTGACGGATGCCGGCTCGCGCGGGTAGCTATCCATCCATGCGTCGACCAAAGTGTAGGTCAGTCGGATCACGTCGCGCAGGCGCGGAGCATTCTCCAGGCGCGACAGCGTCGGTTGGGAACACAGATCGCGACCGCTGTCCGGCAGCCGTCCGCAGGCCAGCTTGAATGCGGGATCGGACCGCAGATGATCGAGGTCGTCGGCGTCCTCGTAGCCGCAGCAGATCGCGAACATGCGCGCGCGGAACATATCGACAAGGCTGTGCACGACCCGCGTCGGATCGCGCCGATCCGGGAACACCCGGGCCAAATTGTCGGCCAAACCGAGACGCCGCTCGGCCATCGCCAGAAGCATCACGCCCCCATTCGAGGTTAGGCGTCCACCATCGAAGGCAGCTGTGACTTTCTTGGCGTGAACGGCTGGAAACGAGAAGGGCAGAATCGTATCATCGGTCATGGCGGGCGTGGCGTTCGCGGTTGAGGTGATGGGGTTGGCTTCGCAACCGAATCCTACGCCGCATCAGCGCTTTACACCACGCTCGCCAGCCTCTCAGGCGCCCTCTCGCGAATAAGACGGGCTAGGATCTGCCCGGCTCTTCACGCACGATGGCACGTCCGCTGCGAAGTCGCAGTGGTTCATCGGGATCGAGAACCTCTGGTTGAGGCTCGCGGCGGCGATGTCGCCTTGCGCGTTCTTCGCACTCGCGCTGCTCGCGGGCCGCGCACTGGGCGCGAGTTTCGATGATGGAGGGCGGGAAGCGACGGCGTTGCCGCGGCCGCTCGAGCGAAGTCGGCTGGCCGTCGCCGCCTTCGGTCTCGCGGCCGCGGCGCCGCCCCGTCTCGCCCTGGGGTTCAACACCACCTACATCTGATGGACCAACATTATCCGCCGCATCTTCTTCGGTCTCGCGCTGTTCACAGATCGCTCGCTGCGCGCGTGTTTCGATGTGGGCCGGTGCGAAACGGCGACGCTGCCGTGGGCGCTCGAGCGAGCTCGTCTGGACGTCGCCGCCTTCGAGCTCGCGGCCGCGGCGGCGCCGAGTTTCGCGCTGGAGTCCAACACCGCGCATATCTGATGGACCAGGATCCGTGGCTTGTGCTTCGATTCCCTGAACACTGGCCCCCGTATTTGCGTGGCCGACCACCTCCGCAGTGCTCGTGGACGCTTGGATTGTCTGGCGAACGTCCCGTGCTGATTGAAGGGCTTCAGAGGTCGTGCAGTCGGGTTCAACGTTCGGCGGTTCGGGGGGGTCTCTGGGACTAACAGAAATACCTGGCTGAGGTTGCAGTAGAATTGCGACGTCTGTTCTAACCCTCTGCCTGCGTCGGAATTCCGCATAAGTAATCGGACGCTCCATAATGCCTCGGTCGACACGACGTGTCGCATCCAATTCAATGTCGTGATCATAGGCTACATCAACCAATACGGCGCGCATATTATCGTAGTTGTGATGAGGATTGCGGCGCGAGATCTTGAGCCAATGGCCTTCCTGTGCCCGTCGATTGACGACTGCATGCAAGTGTGGATGCTGCCGATCGACATGGAACGCCGTCACATAGTCAAATGAACCGCCATTATGACCTGAACCCAACATTCTGTCGGTCCATGCACGACCGGCAGCATGCGCACGGTTGGCATCGGTGCCGGGCGGGAAGCTGATGATGATATGAGTTGTCAGGTCCTGATTGCTTTCTGCGGGCGACTGATCGGCATGATAGTTGCCGGTCTGCTCGGCCCAACTTTCCGCAAACTGGCCGAGTCGGTCGTATTGCAGCAAAACGCCTTGATGACGTTCGGAACGTAAAAGATCAACAGCTCCGTTGCGCGAGAGGTATTGCAGCTGACTTCGGAGCTGCCCGGCGGTCCGAGCGCCGCCTCGAGGCACAATTCTTACGATTGCTTGCGGATGAGCCACCTTGAGTGCTTAACGATCGCGTTCATGGGCGCTGTCGCCCTGCATGAGCTGCTGTAGTCGCCCACGACCGTCCTCTCGACGTCGCGATACGTTCAGGATTGTGCGGAGCAGAGCGTCGAGCGCGGAAAATTCCTGACCAAGGTGCTGCCTGTGCGTCTCGAACCGTTCAACGTCGAACGAGGCGTCACGGTTAGCAACTCCGCTTAATTCTCTGAGTGTTTGGGCAATGTTGCCGATGTGACAGGTGATCGCCCGAAGATCATTCCGAGCCTCGTCGCCAATCTCAATAAATCCGCCGATCCTGCGGACGGCAATTCGCAGTGCCATACTGTTGGTCAGCCCAAGCAAACGTACCTGCTGCGAAAACGCATCGAATTCTGCCGCGCGTAACCGCACGCTGATTATTCTATAGCCGCTCTGGGCGATGAGAGCAGAACTCCCCCTATTACTTAAGCGCGTCATCGACCGAATGCGACAC
This sequence comes from Bradyrhizobium sp. CCGUVB1N3, assembly GCF_024199925.1. Taxonomy (NCBI): domain Bacteria; kingdom Pseudomonadati; phylum Pseudomonadota; class Alphaproteobacteria; order Hyphomicrobiales; family Nitrobacteraceae; genus Bradyrhizobium; species Bradyrhizobium sp. CCGUVB1N3. The sequence goes on along the minus strand of NZ_JANADR010000002.1, from coordinate 220,020 downwards.
CTTGCCCTGTCATGTCTAGGGTTATCATACGGTGAGAAGCGCCGAATGTAATACCGCCGGTCCCGAATTGCACCAATAACTGGTTGCGTTTGTAGCTAAGCACATCGAGACGTACGCGATGGTGCGTTATGTTGACATTCGACATCTGGTTCGCGGTCAGGATCATTTTGAAGTAACGGGGCAGCGCCTACACATCTCACGTCACAAGCCGCGTCAAAACTGTTTGAGCACGGGGGCGATCGGATATGAAACTAATCACTTGCTGCTCATTCAAAGGAGGAGCCGGTAAAACCACAGCATTGATGGGGCTGTGTTCGTCATTCGCAGAAAAAAAGTATAATGTCGCTCTTTTCGAAGCGAATAAAGACCGTCCGCTCAATAAGTGGAAAGAAAATGCTTTGAGCAACGGCGCTTGGGACCCTGGGTGCGAAGTATTCGTTGCGGATGAAGTTCCCCTACTCGAAAAAGCATATGCACAGGCGGAAGCTATCGGCTTTAGGTACGCGCTTGCGCATACTCACGCCGGCTTGAGCGAACTCAATGATACTATCATTGCCAGCTCCGATTTCATTCTGATGCCTACCATGCTGACACCTGGAGGTCTCGACGAAGCACTTACGACGTACCGATACGTACTCGAACTTCTAATAGAGGAGAAACTTGAAATCAAAACCGCCATTCTTCGTCAGCGAGTGCCGACTTGCAGTCTGACCGCCGCTCAGCAGAATGTGCAAGACATGCTGGCCCTCCTGCCGATGTTGGAGACCCCGATGTATGAGCGTGATGCCTTCGCTTTTATGAAAGAACGCGGTATGCTCCAGATTACGATGCTGAATATGTCACGCGCTCCCGCAATGCGGCCTATGTTGCATATCACCCGGCGCGCAATGGACGAACTAGCGCTCATCGGCGACGTCATCGAGAAGGCATTGGAGGATTGATGTGGCTTTCCGCAAGATGACCGGTTCACGGCAGGCAGCGCGTCTCGCTTCGACGATTTTGGAAAACCGGAGTAGTATGACTATCTCATCTCTATCTGCGGCGTTGACACCACTCGAACCAGTTGCCCCACCGATAGTGAACGCAAGGGGCCCGACCTCCTTATCGTCCGTGGAAAGGAAACGCATCCTTTCGAATCAGCGCGCCGAGCCAGATCCCAAGGTGCAGGTATTTCTGTCAGCTGCGCTTCCCGCTCCCGGCTTCTCTCCGGGTTTTGACAGCCTGTGCGGGCAGTATCGCCCGGCGAAGGCTCTACAGATGATTTTACGGTGCGCGTTAGACGATTACCAGGTGATCCTGTTAAGCGCCTCATTGACCAAAGCTGCTCCTTATCCTGTTGAGGAGCCGCTGACGCTCATTTCAACATCGCGGATGATACCCCGACGGACGATTGAGATCGCTCTCGCGCATTTTGATCCACTCGGGCTGGAAAGTGCGCGCGCCTTCGGCCGTAAACTGGCGAGCGCCGCGCTCGGCATGTTCTTCGAGAACGAAAGGAACGGCATCCGTCAGCATCGCTGATCGGCACCGCGGTACTTCGGGCGGTTCTCTGTTGGTCTGCGGCTCGTGGCCAATAGTCTGTCGAGGAGCTGTGCCGCCGAGGCTGCATCCCGCTCCTGCGTAAACAGCGGATTAATGCTTTGCTTGGCATCTCGCAACGACGAAGCCTGCAGCGTCAGGGTATCCTTAACCGACGCACCACCAATCAACAGATCCAGAATCAGGTCACGCATATGGATTCAGAATCCCCAAGAAACTGTAACTGTAATTAGAAGGGACACCATGACAGGGGAATGGACGCAGAACGATGTTTTGGAGCGGTTCGCAGCGCTGACAAAGGTAGCCCGTCTGATGCGGCGGCGGGCCAATGCGGACCCGGCAGATTTGATGCGCATCCGCGACGCGTTCGAGGCAAAGGAAAGGGCGATCGGATATACTACCGAATGCATCGCCCAAGAGCTCCATAAGATTGAGCCTCAGATCTTCAGACCAGAACTCCACGCGCGCTTCAAGGAGGTGGGCGACAGCATCGACCGACATGTCAGTTCCGGTCCGATCGGAGCCGACAAGCGTCGGGCATTGATCGAGAGGGTCGAGGCTTACGTCTCCTCTTCCGCCGGTGTTCTGAGGGCCCTTGAGCCCGCGGATGATGAGACGATAGCAAAAGCCCTTAATGTGAAAGCATCCATGGTCTCTTACATCTTCGACAGAGAGATCGGCCGGCAGCAGCACCTCGCCGCAGTTGATCGACCATTCGACGGCCACGATGCCCGACGATTGAATGATTCGCTCGGCGAGCTACACCACGAAGTAGATCGACGGATTGTGACGAATGACTACATGTTCTCCAAGCCCGCGCATGATCGCGTGGGCTTTTTTCCCGATCAGATCGAGAGACAGCTCGAAGAGGAATATCAAATTGTACACAGCAGGCCACCAGATTTGACACTGGCGCGGGTCGACCAAAATCTGCAAGCAGCGGCAGAAGCCGCGACCCGGGATGATATATCGGACGAGTTTTTCTTGTCATCGCCGGAAAACTCACCAGCAGCTTCTGCGACGACTTCTCCTCGGGGAACTTCGTCGCGCCAGCGCAAGCATGAGGAGATCTCCTCGATCGATGAGGGACCCTGGATGGGCCTGCCGGCACGTCGCCGAAGGCTCAGCCAACCTGGGCAGTCTTCGACGTCCAGCATCGTGTTGGGGCCTCGTTCCGAGGCGATCGACGCCCGAGACAATCTTCTTGTGGACGGGCAAGCCGCTAACCTTCATCAGTCGGATCGCCCGCCGCTTCAGGGGCCCGACCAGGGAGTCGGATCGATTGCACGTAGTGCTCCGCCCTCTGACTCGACCAATCAGCGCCCCTCGCGCGAGCGTCAGAGGAACCGTGGCGGAGGACTGGAATACTGAACGCTTCCCGAGTGCTGTGGTGCGGGTGGAAAAGCCGCTTGTCGTGTTTCACCCAAGCCTGTGAAGCAGCCGGCCGTTGTCGGCTGAGAGGTGGGGATTTCGCTGGAGCACGGGTCGCGCAGATGTATCGTCTGATCATGGCGATTCGTCCCGACGCTCTCCCGACCGATCCGGCGGCTCTGACCGAGATGCTCGCGCTTGACGTTGAGAACGAGAAGCTGCGTGTAGCGCTCAACGAGATGATCTTCGGGAAGCGCTCGGAGCGGCTTGCGGTGCTCGTGGACGAACAGCTTGCGCTCGAGCTGGGCGATCTTGAGGCCGACGCTACGCTGCCTGCGCCCGCCAACGATGATGTGGTGCTGCCGCTGCCGATTGAATCCATCAAGGCCAGCGCGGTCGCAGAATTTGCGTACAACGTCGACAGCGAATTGAGTATCTCGCTTATTTGACCGGGAAGGAATTCCGATTGCTCGTTGTATTGGCTCTGGCCCCACTCTGAGAGCTTGTCCCACCAGTCAATTTTATTGACGAAAGCTTCCCATGACATGCCCGGCACCTCTCAAAAACAAAAAAGCCAAAGACAGTAGCGACCTTCGCCTCGAAGGCGTTCGATCTTCATGCGATAAATCTCGAATGTTCTGACCTTCGCCGCGTCACGTTCAAGACGGTAGGCAAGAACGGCAATCTGGCCGGCAAGCGCCAGGACCTGGGAATCCTCGGAAATCGCGGCATTCAGGCTTCCCTCTTGGATGCAGGCGCCGGTTCGGGCGGCGTCGGGATCGAGTTCGGTCAGGCCACATGGAGCCAGAAGTCCTTGATGCTCCCCTTGGATGCGACCCTCGACGCCGAAGCCAAGATCCAGTTGAACGTCGACATGATCGCCAGCGGCGTGGTCCGCACGTCGGTGGCCCTGGCTCCCTCCACGGTAGCGCTGAAGAGCCAGTTTTTCCTGCCGCAGGCAAAAATCCTGATATCGCGTTCCAGAAGGTTGTTGTCGATCGGCATGCTGCCGTCCTTGGCGTAGCGCGTCAGATATTCCCATTGGTTGAGCGTATAGGAGACCGCATCCTCAAGCTTGGTATCGGGCACAACCTTGGGAGCGATTGCATCGAGCCACGCCTTGAGGGCGTCCAGGACCGGGAGGCTGTGTTTCTGGCGCAAGCGGCGTATGTAATGTAAACGGTACGAGAGGGCCACGGACTTGGTGCGGACGGCCTACGCTGCGCATTCCAGGGATGGTGATCAGTGGTTCCAGACGATGGTGATCACGGATTCCAGTGATCGTGATCATGTTCGGAAGCGGACACGACTGACGATTGCATCTGTGCTGGAAATGGTCTCCTGGTCAAGGCTGGCGGGCTGGCTTGGAGATCGTTCCGACGGTCCATGGGAGGGGCCTGTGGGCCGGCGGGGCGATCGTGTGCGAGGCGCTCACGGTTTTTTCTTTTCGCCAGCCTGACGCCGGAGACTGTCGCCTTTGAGCTCGAGGCGGTGCGCATTGTGAATGATGCGGTCCAATATCGCATCGCCAAGGGTGGGATCACCGAACACGACAGAGTGCCCCTATTCTTGACCGGGTCGTGTCTCACGTCACGATCACCGACCCGCATCATTTTCTGTTCGGGCACCGGCTTGAAGTGCTGAAGGAGCGGTCGGGACGTGGTCCCGCCTACGTTGTTGTCGCGCTGCCGGACGGACGACGGCGGGGAGTTCGGATCGCGTCGACGGACCTTGCCGAGACGTCGATCACTTCCTGCCCGAACGCGGCCGATCTGCCGCGCATCAGTGTGCGTACGCTGATCCCATTGATGCAACATTTGAGCGCGAGTCTGGGCCTTCTCAACGAGAAGGTGATTCGCGATGACCCACCGACCGCTTCCAGGTCACGTTGCGTATCGACCCCTGCCGACGTTGGCAAATCCCTCCGGCCATCCGACAGCCGACATTCCGCGCCTTTGGCCGAATCTGTCGACCGCGACGCAAACGCAGATTGCTCAAACAATCGCCGCGCTGATGCGGCGAATGCAAGCGATCCCCGGCACGCCCGGAAGGGGACTGGGTCGTGCTGATCAGATCGAACATCGCTGACGAGCGGCTCACGACCGCACACCGAGCCAAGTTGGCCTACGTCTACGTGCGGCAGTCATCCGTGAACCAGGTGCGCCAACATCAGGAGAGCACCGAGCTGCAGTACCGCCTTGTCGATCGTGCCATCGGTCTGGGCTGGCCGCCTGAGCGCGTCCAGGTGATTGACGAGGATCTGGGCAAATCCGGCGCTGGCGGCGTGGATCGCCATGGTTTCCAGAAGCTCATCGCCGAGATCGGCCTTGGCAACGCAGGTCTTGTGGTGAGTCTCGACGCTTCTCGCTTGGCCCGCAACAACCGGGACTGGCATCAGCTTCTCGAACTGTGCTCGGTATTCGGTGTGCTCATTGCGGATGGCGAGCGGCTTTACGATCCACGCGCCTACCACGACCGCTTGCTGTTGGGCTTGTCCGGCATCATGAGCGAGGCGGAGTTGCATCAACTTCGGATGCGCCTTCACCAAGGGGAGCGCCAGAAGGCGGCGCGGGGCGAACTGCGGCTACCTCTGCCAGCCGGGCTCGCCTACGATCGAGCAGGCATGATTATTCTCAATCCCGATGAGGAGGTGCAGGCTCGTCTGCATCTCGTGTTCGCCAAGTTCCGGGAACTGCAAAGCGCTCGCCGTGTGATGCGTTACTTGGACAGGAACGGATTGTTCTTGCCGGCTCGACCGCTGCTTGGACCGTCTCCACACGAGATCGTCTGGCGTGCGCCAGATAGTACACGCGTCCTTAATATCCTTCAGAATCCGGCCTATGCTGGCGCTTATGTTTATGGCCGCCGGCAAAAGGATCCGAGCCGATGCCGGCCGGGATCGCTGACGGGAACGGTCAAGGTGGCGATCGCGGATTGGGCGGTATGCCTCCACGCCGCTCACCCAGGCTATATCGGCTGGGAGGAGTTCATGGCCAACCAGGGGCGACTGGCGGATAACATCTGCCGCTTTGAGGCAGGACACTCGGGTGTACCGCGCAAGGGGGCAGCCCTGTTGCAGGGAATTGGGATTTGCGGTCGTTGTGGACGGCGCATGAGCATGCGCTACACGGGCCCGAATGCCGACTATCCGGTCTATTGCTGCCGCTCGGATCGGGACCAGCAAGGCAGTGCGATGTGCCAGGAAGTCCGGGCCTTGGCGGTTGACGCGCTGGTCGAGCGGATGGTCCTCGATGCTCTGGTGCCGGATCAGATTGAGATCGCAATCGCAGCCGCGGGCCAACTGGAGCAGGAGAGCCGTCAGCTCGAGCGCCAGTGGGCGCTTCGCGTGGAGCGCGCCCGCTACGACGCCGAGCGCGCTCGGCGTCAGTATGACGCCGTAGAGCCCGAGAACCGTCTTGTGGCGCGCTCACTCGAGCGGGCTTGGGAGGAGAGGCTGCGCGTCGTCGAGGCGGTCGAGCAGGAGCATGCGCGTTGGCGCGCGCAAGAGCCGCTTCTGATTGGCCCAGTGGAACGCGCAGGGCTACAAGCGCTCGCCGAGAACCTGCCGCGGATTTGGAACGCGGCGACCACGTCGGCAGCTGATCGCAAGCGCATTCTTCGATTTGTCATCCGCCAAGTCGTTCTTGATCAGAAGCGAGCCCAAGGTCAGGTGTGGCTCAAGATCGTCTGGCAGACCGGCGCAATCAGCGAGCATCACGTGCAACGCCGCGTTCACACCTACCGCGATTACATCGACATTGCTCGATTGCGTCAACGGATCGTCGAGTTGAACGCTGAACACAAAATGGATGGCGAGATCGCGGCAATACTCAATCAGGAAGGCTTCGTCGCGGCTCGAGGCTGCGACTTCAAAGGCGAGAATGTCTGGCTATTACGTACCCGCTGGGGCATTCCCACCGTTAAAATCAACGGCGTGGACAAGAATCCGATGCGCTGGCCCGACGGCAGCTTCTCGATTCAGGGCGCAGCGGCTGAGCTTGGGGTGACCCCGCAGACGGTGTTCGATTATCTCGCGCGGGGATTGCTGGCAGGTCGGCAGCTAACCAAAGGCCAGCCATGGCAGATCGAGCTCTCAGACGACCAAATCAGTCAGCTTCGTAATCGGGTACGACGCACCAAGCGTTCGAAGAAGGAGGCATCATGAAGTCATTGGCTCGCCGAAGACGCTCGGCCATTCGCCAAAGGCGAGATTGGTGGTCAAAATGACGGAGGCGCGCTCATAAAGCCGGCTGACGAGGTGGAAGAGAAGCTGGCCCCCCGACTGAGCGAAGGGAAGATATCCAAGTTCGTCCAGAACGATGAAGTCCATCCGGGTCAGATGCTCAGCAAGCCGCCCCTGACCGTCCGCTGCGGGTCTCGGCCTCGAGCCGGTTGACGAGGTCGACGACATTATAAAATCGTCCCCGGGCTCCGGATCGGATGCAGCTCCTGGCGATTGCGATCGCAAGATGGGTCTTGCCGGTTCCGGTACCGCCCACCAGCACGACGTTGCGTTGTTGGGCGATGAAGCCACCGCCGGCGAGGTCATTGACGAGCGTCTGGTTGATCGGCGTGCCGTCGAACTGGAAGTCGGCGATATCCTTGGCGAGCGGGAGCTTGGCGATCGTGAGCTGGTATTTGATCGATCGAGCTTGCTTCTCGTTGATCTCGGCGTTGAGCAGGTCGCCGACGATGCGCTGAGGTTCATGCTGTCGCTTGACGGCGGTCGCCATGATCTCGTCGAAGGCGGCTTTCATGCCGTAGAGCTTGAGTTCGCCCATGAGGTCGAAGATTTGGGTTCGTTCCATCAGCTGGTCCTCCGGAGGTTGTCGTAACGGGCACAATCGGCGATCGGCGCATGGCGGAGCGTTCATGATGTTGGCCGGTGGAGCGGGTTCGCGTTGCCGGGCCAGGATGTTGATCACGACATCGGCGGAATGGACGCCATGACCGAGGGCTTCGGCACAGGCGGCTTCTACCGCCGGCAGGCCGTCAGTCAGCACGGCGTTGAGGATGTCGACCATCTGCCGATTGCCATCGTCGGTGCTGGCGAGCCTGCGCCGGATCCGCTCGATCGCTGCCGGCAGCACCCAGTCCTTGAAGGGAGCGCCATTGCGCAAGGCGCCGGGTTTGCGAGCCAGCACCGGCACGTAGTGCCAGGGATCGTAGGTCGTCTCGCCGCGGCCAAAAGATCGCGGGTGCTCCGCGACGATGCATCCATCCTGACGGATCACGATGAGGCCGGCATAAGCTTGGACCTCGACCGGGCGCCCGACCGCGCTGGCTGCGACTGAGTATTTGTTGTTGTCGAAGCGCACCAGACAGGTCTTCGAGACCGACGCCGTCACCGCATGGAAGCCGTCGAAGCGGCCGGCATAGGGAACGAGCTTGGGACGCTCGGCTTCGAACACCTCCCAGACCGTCTGCTCGGCAAACTCCGGATGGCGATGCGCCTTGGCGTAGGCGATGCATTTATCGAGCAGCCAGGCGTTCAACTCGTCCAGCGTCTTGAACCGTAGCCGAGGGGTGAAAAAGCGCTCCCTGACCAACCCGACCTGGTTCTCGACCTGGCCCTTCTCCCAGCCCGAGGCTGGCGTGCAAGCCACCGGATCAACCAAGTAATACCAATCCTCATAATGATCGACCGATGTAAGCCCAATCGCGGAGCCCGATCGACATGATCTTCCACGGCTGCGCGATGAGGGTGTTCCAGGCGTAACAGCAGTGGTCGACGATGTCGTCGTAGGATTTGAAGACGCGGTTTGACAGCCAATTTTGGCGCATGAACTGCCAGATGTTCTCCTGGCTGTTCAGCTCGGGCGAACGCGGCGGCAATGGCAGCAGCGAGATGTTGTGCGGAACGCTCAGCTGCTTCGCTCCGTGCCATCCAGCCTGATCGAGGATGATGATGGCGTGGGCACCATGGCTGACCTTGGTGGATATCTCATCGAGATGAAGCTGCATTGCTTCGGTGTTGCAGAAAGGTAGTACCAGAGCGGCGCCAGTTCCGAGTTCAGGACATACGGCACCGAACAGGTACGTCGATTGCGTACGCTGGTCATGGGCTGCCCGCGGCCGCGATCCCTTTCTGGCCCAGCGATAGGTGAGCTTATTCTTCTGGCCCACCCGCATCTCATCCTGGAACCACACCTCTACCGGCGTGTCCGGCGCAAGGCTGCTGCGGATGTCCTCCACGCTGGAGTGGAAGTTTTTTTATATGCCTCGATCGCATCGGGATCCTGCTTGTAAGCTCTCGGCCGGGCGCTGACGTGTGAGAAGCCGAGGTCCTTGAGGGCGCGATAGACCGTGTCGTCTGATACCGAGATGCCAAACTCCTCGTGCAGCCGCATGATCAGGTCACACGCCCGCCAGCGCACCACGCCATGGATGGCCGGGATCGGCCCTTCGTCCACGATCTGCGCCAGAAACGCCCGATGCTCCTCGTTGAGCTTCGCCGGCGCACCTGGCGCGGGGACATTGATCAAACCATCCGGCCCTTGCTCGTTGAACCGGATCACCCAGTCGCGTAGCGTCTGCCGGTCCATCCCGCCGACCTTGGCGGCCTCCGTGCGCGAGGCGCCATCGAGCACCGCAGCAATCGCCAGAAGCCGCCGAACCTGATCGCTGTCCTTCGCCCGCCGCGCTAACCGGCGCACCTCAACCGCCGTCAAATCCGTCCGAACCGCAATCGGCTGGCCCATGGCAACTCCCTCCAATTGCCATGTTGAATCATCGACCCGCTGATTTGGAAAGCCCCACCGTGAGTCACCACCTCAGCGGATTAGTATAAGCCAGCAAGAGGTTGAATTTCGTGGAGTAGCTCTGAAAAGCTGATCAAATCAAAAGAATGACAGATTCGTGATGCTCTTCCGCCGAGCGAGGCGGCCATTGCTTTGCTTGGAAGATGAAGGCGAGGAGGAACTCAGTTTGGATAGGCAGTTACAGGGGTTGATCGACGCTGTCGATCTGGCACGCGACGAGCGCTCCATTCGCAACGCGATCAAGACTTTTACTGTCTCATCCGGGTTCGAGCGCTATGCCTACATTCATGTTCACGGCAATGACGCGGTTGCTTTCAGCGATTATCCTACGGAGTGGTTGAACCTTTATTCTGCAAAGCATTACACGATCATCGACCCTGTCGTGACGACCGCCAAGCGCAGCATGCGGATGTTCGCCTGGTCAGCGGAGGTGCGCAGGAGCTCGCGCGAGATCAAGCAATTCTTTTCCGAGGCAACTGACTTCGGCATCCGCTCGGGCGTTTCCGTTCCGATCAGGACAAGCTATGGCCGCACCGCGATGATCACGCTCGCATCAGATCGGCAGCGGGTCGAGGTCCCGCCATGGGATCCGTTGCAGGCAGCATTGGCGCTCGCCTACATTCACGTTCGCCTCAGCCTGGCGTCTGGGTCGTCCTTCAAAACAGGGAATGTGACGTTGTCGACGCAGGAAGCGACCTCGCTCAGCTGGTCGTCACACGGCAAGTCAATGAATGTGATCGCGGACTTGCTTGGGATCAGGCCACGAACGGTCCAATTCTATCTGGATAATGCGCGCGACAAACTCGGCGCCAGCAATCTTCAGCAAGCCGTCCGTATCGCCATGGAGAAGAAGTTGATTTAGTGTCCTGAACCAGAAGTTCGCAATGTCGCGTCGTGTTTCGCCGGGACATTTGCTCGCGATCGAGCGCCTAAATCTGGCTCTTCTCATCGATGCTGAGGACAAGAGCTCGGTTCAGTGGGGATAGGTGAAAGCCAACGATGTCGCGCACCTCATCGACGAACTTCGACGAACAGCGGGTCACTCGACAGCGAGAATGTCTGGTTACGGTGCGGCTGCAAGCCGAGCGCTGCCCACATTCGGCGGATCGTGCTGTGGAAAAAGCCAGTTTCCGCAGCCATCGAGCGGATCGACCAGTGCGTCGCATCGGCCTGCGTCGTCCGCAACGTGCGCTCTATCACCGCAGCGACCTGATCGCCGTTGATGGTTCGAGGGCGGCCAGGGCGGGCCTCGTCAAGGAGACCCTCACAGCGATCCTTCAAAAATCGGCGACGCCACTTGCCAACGGTGTGTTCGTGGAGGCCGAGTTCGGCAGCCACAGACTTACTTGGCAATCCATCCGCGCATCGCAGGATCGCACGGCATCGCTCACATAGCGACCGGTCAACACGATGACGACGAGCTTGCGTCTCCAAGTACGTCCGCTCCTGCTGACTCAGCACCAACGTCGCGGTCGGTCCGACTCTCACACTGCGTTCGCCACAAGCGCTCCCCTTTAGGGGGGCCCGCGCTTCTTTTATGTGACGAACTTGCATTCCCAGTTGACTAGGTCCACCGTGACACGTTACCGGATGATCCCGCTCTTCGCGAGCTAGGCTCAACGGCGTCACCCGGCCTGTAGCTCGCTTGCCATCGTCGATCATCCGGCGGGAACGTTGGGAACGTAGCCGAGGCGGTCGATCAGGCTGTTAAGGACAAGCTGGCGCGCCCGATGCTCGGTCTCCGCATGTTCATGGATTCGTTGGAGTTCTGCCCGACGTTCGGGACAAGAAGCGGTGTCAGCCTCAGCAGCTAGCCGCTGCAATCGGGCCGTCTCGGCGAGCGCGACGCTAGCACGGTATTCGCGAATGGCGTCGATGGTCAGGCGTTCAAGGTCAGATTGCGTCATTCCCCCAAAGACATGCTCAAGCTCGCAGTCGAGCCCGGCGTCGGGAGATTCATCATCATTGTTCGATGCCACAATTCTCACGCAGACTAGGTTAGGTCCGCGGTGCGCCCCCGCCGACGATAATCCCCTTGATCCCAAGCCGGGGGTTAGAAAACCGCGATTAGACGGTCCCTGTGACCTTTAGCACCGAGGCGCCTGGACATGCGTCGCAGGCCCCCGGCCATTAGGTCAGAGGATCCCGGTGCCGTCACGGCCGGCACCAACCGCTAATCGAGGGGTTTCTAAGCCCCAGGGCAGCGCGTACTGCCCTGCGATTCTTATAGATTGAAGAGGGGTTGGGCGCTAGCCGCGGAGAACCTGGCGAAATCGACCAAGTTGGTATGGCCTGAGCGGCCAAGAGCCTGGCAACATAAAAGAAGCGCCGATGGTTGGTGACGTCCGACTCCTGCTGCTCGATGTCGAGGAAATGCGATAGCCCTCAGAGCGGCGACCTCACGCCCCGCACAAGCCAGATCGCATCGCTCCAGATCAGCATCCGGAGTTCACGGCCTACGGCGTAACGCTGCCGCCTATCCACTTGGCTTGAGGCCGTTACACTCCGCAGAGGCCTATTTCGGCTTGCCAACGCCGATGCCGGTCAGATCGATCCTGATGCCCGCCTTGTTCGGATTGTCCGGCTCCTTGCCCTGGACGGTCCCATCGTCTGGACTGCTCGCGGGCTTGGCTGCGTCATCATCCGGTGGCTTGTGGGCCGCCTCCGACGCCCTCTTACGGGCTGGCAGGGTGCCAGGATCGGGCTCGTCGAATACATACTTCCCGTCGAAATATCCGCTCTTCCAGGCCTCGATCGCATCGCCGAACACCTCGTCGACCGGCGCGCCATACCAATTCGTGACGATGCGATAAACCTTGCCGAACAGCGCCGTGCCCATCCTGATATTGGCGCAGGTGTCGACCAGATCGGGTTTGAGTTCCGAGACATCGGTGATACCGAGCCCGGCTGGATATTGGGTCACGCCGACGCGGACCATCGCCTGGCCAACGTAACGGCGCACCAGCTCCATGGCGTCGTCCGGAGTCTTGGGCGGCGTTACGAGGATGACGCGGTTTCCGGTCCGGACGGTGACGGCGAGCGGATCGGGTGCCCCGACCGCGCGGATGAATTTCTCGACGATCGCGGGCCTCAAGCCCGGATCGGCGCATTGATGCATGGTGGCAGCATCGATCATGGCTGATCCTCAGGTGTTGAACGCGAGCACGAGCGGCAGGGCGAACAGCCGCGCCCAGGCTTGGGTGCTGGCTCGCTGAATGGCGAGGACGTTGGTTCCGGCGGTCCACCAATCGTTGCCGATCGCGACAAGCACGTTGGGCGACTGGAGCATCGACTGCAAGACGGGCCAGACGAGCAGTTGCTCGTAACAGATCAAGGGCGCGATGCGGCTGCCGGCGGACTCGCCGACGGGATCGGCAAAGAAGCTGGCTCTGGCCCCACCGCCCTGCGCCGTCCTTGCCAGCCAGGGTTGCCACATCGAGACAGGGACCGGCATGCGTTCGCCATAGAGCCGGCGCGCGCGACCGGCGCTGATCTCCACCATGGCATTGTCATAGCCTTCGCGATCGACGATCGCCGCACCAGCGATCAGCGTGACGTCGTTGCCGCGAAGGCCGTCCAACCAGAAGCCGCTTACGGTCGGCGTCCACAGCCCGGCCGCACTCTCGGGAAGCACGACAACGCGCGCTCCAGCCGCGGCCGCTTTGCGCACGCGCCAGAGAAACGCCTGGGATTGATCGAGGTCCGGAGCTCGGCCGAGCACGCTGCCAAGCTTGGTATCGAGACCAACCCATCCGTCGGGTTGCGACGGCGCGATCCAGTGCGCGGCCGACCAGGCCCAGAAGCTGGCCGCGACGATCGCCGCGATGGGCCACTTTCCGGTCGTCATGGTGAGCAGGATGGCTGCGGTCGCGCCCAGTCCCCACCATCCCCATCCCGGAAACAAAATGCCGGCCGCCGTGATCGGCTGCGCCCATCCGACGATGCCGAAGGGCGGCACGCTCATCAGGATCGCTGCGAGCGCAAACCAGAGCGCCCTGCCCCATCCCGGCCGGCTCTGCCACAGCACGGTGTGGACAAGGACGAAGCTGGCCGCAGCCCCGATCCACAAGGCGATGCCGACGCCGAAATCGGTGGCGTAAAAATTGACCGCTCCTTGCGGCAACCCGCGTGATGCCGCCAGGAAATAGGCGGCGCTCACTGCCGCTGAGATCGACCGTGAGGGCGCGAACGCCCACAGCGTCGGAAACGCGCAGGCAAGCGGCAGGGTGAGCGCGTGACCGCACCAGGCAACAGCCCCGACCACGGCCGCGGCGACGGCCATCGCCGCGCCCCGCCAGGAGCTATGGGCCGAAAGTGAGGACGGGCCGCGCGAGGCCAAGGACGCCCGATGACGGGATCGGGCCGAAGTAGCGGGAATCATAGGAGCCTGCGAAATCGGAGTGGAGATAGAGCTCGCCGGCGGGAACGATGCCGCCGGCAAACGGCGCGAGAGGACGGCCGGCGGCATCGGCATGCCGGACCTCGGAATCAGGGAGCGGACGGCCGTCGATCGAGACGCGATTGGCCACATCGACCTGTTGGCCGACGATGGCGACGACGGTCTTGATGAGCGGGCTTAAGCCCCCGGCGCACAGTCCGCGCCGGATGTAGCCGCGCGCGAATGCGCGTTCGAACTCGGCCGTATGCGGTGGACAGATGAAGACGAGATCGCCGACGGCCGCCTCACGATCCAGCATCTCAATCCGCCACAGGCCGCGGGGATAGCTTGGCGTCATGTTGACGCGCAGTCCGGCGCACCAGCCGGCGCAGGTTAGGGCAACAATGAGGCCCGTGCCGGCCGCCAGAATCATCACAGAGACGCGTCGAGACCTCATTTCAGGGTCTGTCCCTGGCGTTGGGCTAGACGCTCCGCCTCGGCCTGCTTGAGAGCCTGCGCGGTGCGCTCGCCGCTTGCGAGCTGCTGTGCTGCGCGCATGGTTGGCCAGGCCTCTTTCAGCTGCGCACGCCGCGCCGGATCCATGCCGGCGGCCACCTTCTCCAAGGTCTGCCCGCTCGGCTCCTTAGCGGCGTTCGGCAGGAAAGTCCGATCGCCAAAGCGCTCGGCGATGGCTTTGTTGAACCCGTCGATCTCGGCCTTCACCATCCGGTCCGCGAGCGCAAATTCGAGCGCGCTCGGCAGGTCGTTCCGGTCGATGGCGTCGCGCACGCGCTCAAGCACGCGGCGGGCATCGCGCGACAGAGCGGGGATCTCGATGGCGACGCGCTGCCGGATCGCGCGTTCCTCGGCCTCATGCTTGTGCTCGGCCTCGGCGCGAAGACGTAAGTAACGCTCGATGTCTTTCTTCAGCGCCGGCACATTGGCCTCGGCCCGTTGACGCTCTTGGCTCTTGGCCTTACCCGCAAGCAGGCCGACCTTCCCGCGGAGCGCGCCAAAGGATTCGGGCTTCAAGCCAAGACGCTCAAGCGTCGAAGTCGCAGTCGCGGAATCCTTCAGCATGGCGTCGAAGTTCGTCGCGCGGAACGCCCGCTCGGGATCGGCAAAGACGAGGCGGAAGCGGGTGGAGACGTCCTCCCATTGCTTCTTGATGGCGGGATCGGCGAGGATCCTGTCCTCGACGGTGTCGATGAGGGATTTGGGGAACGTGGTGACGCCGGCGACCATGGGTAGGGCCTCCTTCTTCGTGGCGGTGACGGTTGAGGTGCGCGCGTTGGCCAGCCCAAGCTTTTCGCCGACGGCGCGCAGGCGCCGGGCGAATAGGGCCAGCTTGTCCTTCTGGCGGATGGTCCAGCGGACACGGTCGAGGAGAAGCGTGCGGGCGACCTGGACGATGTGCAGCCCGCGGTTCGCGGCGAAGCGCAGCGCGTCCCGATAGAAGCGACCGCTGGCATAATCGAGGGTGGTTTCTTTCGCGTTCAGCCGCGACAGGACCGCGCTCAGCCCGCCGTTGAGACCGAACGATCGACGGCCGTAATACAGCGCCACGTCCTCGCGATGCCGGGTCATCGCGACATAGGTCAGGTGGCGGTCGAGCGAGAGGCTCGCCAGCACTTTCACCCGGTCGACGGTCGCGCCCTGGGATTTGTGAATGGTGGTGGCGTAGCCGTGATCGACGTGGGGATAGAACCGCTGATCGACCTCGACGCGCTGGCGATGCCCGCGCTCGCCGATCTCGGCGATGAACCGCCCCGGCTCGGCTTCCACGACCTTGCCGATCATGCCGTTCTTGACACCGAGCAAGCCCTCGTTCTGCAGGAACACGATCTGATCGCCGACGGCAAAGCGGCGCTCGCCATCCGCGGTCCGGAACGCATGTCCTTCCTCGAGGAGGCCGCGCTCGATCAGCTTGCCGCGCGCCATATCGTTGAGGGAGCGCACATCGCGGCGCAGATGCGCGAGGATCAGCGAGGTCTTCGCCGGATCGTAATCGCGGTTCCAGTCCACGATCAGGTTATCGATCGCCTGGGCCTTGAGCTCGGAGCCGAGAATGCGGCCCTGGGCGCGATAGGTTGCCAGCGCCTCAGTGATGCGTCCGCGCGCGAGATCGAGCGAGGCATCCCGCATCCATTGCGCGTGCTGGCGATAGATGGTCTCGAGCTCAGCATAGCCGATGCGCTCGGTGATCGACCGGAACGCGGCGCCCGCTTCAATCGGCTGAAGCTGGTCGGGATCGCCGACCAGGACGAGTTTTGCCCCAGTCCACGATGCGGCTTCCACGAAGGTCGCCATCTGCCGCGAGGCGATCATGCCGGCCTCGTCGATCACCATGACGGTCCGCCCATCGAGGACGTCACGGTCGTTCTGCCAGCGCAGCTCCCACGACGACAACGTATGCGAGACGATCCCCGCTTCCTTCGACAAGCCTTCGGCGGCCTTGCCGGCAAGCGCCGCGCCGACGACCCGATACCCGGCCGCTTCCCACACGTCGCGCGCCGCGCGCATCATCGTCGTCTTGCCGGCGCCAGCCCGCCCGATCACGGCCGCGATCCGCGCCGGCGCCATGACGTGCTCGATCGCCGCGCGCTGCTCCGCCGAGAGCTGCGCATGCCGCGCCAGCACCTCGCTTATGGCCTTCTCCCGGACGCTGAAGCTGTTGGTGCGGGCAAGGCCGATCGCGCGTCGTGCCATGTCGGCTTCCAGGTGGATCAGTTCGCGCGTTGTAAGCCTGGCCGGGGTCCGCGCGCCGCTCGCAAAGTCGACGCCAGCGGCCTGCAACCGCACGACATCCGGGCTTTGTAGGATGCGGTTCAGGAGGGCCTGGAAGCTGCCGGCGTCATCGATGTAGCGATGCAGCGCCTTGGCGAGATCGCGCTCGTCAAAGACGCTCTTCTCGCGGCTGACAAGCTCGAGCACGATCTCCGGCCGGCGCTCGATGCGTCGAGCATTCTCGGCCCGGCTCTCTTCGAAGACCGCCAGCCGATCAAGCCCGTGCGCCGCGCCTTCGACCTTCGCTTTCCGGTCGATCGCTTTTGCCGCGACACCGATATGGGTGGTCGGGACGAGGTCGATGCCGCGCTCGGCATAGGAGCGGCCATCGACACGGATCTCGAGGCCGGCGAGCGCGAGATGGTGGTTCTGCAGATCGATCCACCGCGCCCGTTGCGCCAAAAACTCCTGCTTGTCGCCGGCCCAGAGCGCATAGCGGATTTTGCCGGCGTCGGTGCGGAGCGGCTTGCCGTCGTCGCCTGATACGGCGACCCTCTTGCCGCCGAAACCCTCCTCAGTCAGCGGCCGCAGCGTCGTCATCAGGTGGACATGCGGATTGCCGGGTTCATCGTGATAGACCCAGTCGGCGACCTGTCCTCGCGCTAAAATCTCCTGCGCCACGAACTGGCGCATGAGAGCGATATTCTGTTCGGTCGTGAGCTCCACCGGCAGGGCGATGATCGCCTCCCGCGCGAACTGCGCATCGGAGCGTTTCTCGAAGGCCTCGACCTTGTTCCAGAATGCCTCGGTCGCGCTCGCGACGGAGCGGTCGGCGATCAGCGCGCGCGCCCAGGCCGGCGCATCGGGCGGCAGCAGGAATTCCTCATGCGCTAGCCCCCGCTTGTTCGAATAGTCGACGACCCTCGCCTCCGCCTCGTGCTCCATGCGGGCGCAATGGCGGTAAGCGGCCGACAGAACGGCGCTGCGGCCGCCGGCACGGCCGATGATCTGGACGGTGAAATGCGTAATGGCCACGAGGGGCGATCCCGAAGAGAACGAACATCCTGTTCGTCGGGATCGGCCCGCCCATTCGGGCTGGGAAGCAGGACGTCGCGTCAGCGACGTATAACTGCGCCCTTAGACCGCTCCTTCGGAACGGCGGGATGATCTTCCAAAGCGTCGGCTTCGCCGACCCCGTTAATTACCCGGGTCGCGCTTCGCGCTCAGCCCGGCTTTCCTTCGGACGCTTCGCGCAAGTTGAAAGGAAAGGTCTTTCGGAATGAAAAAGCCCTCGCGGCAGATCAGGGACGAAATCGCTCGGTTGCAGGATCAGCTGAGGCAGGCCGAAACCCGCGAAGCCGAGCGCATCGGCCGCATCGCGCTCAAGGCTGGGATGGGCGAAATCGAGATCGAGGAAGGCGCTCTGCTGTCGGCCTTCGAGGAGATCGCCGGCCGGTTTCGCAAAGGTGGGAGCAGACCCGCCAAGGCGGCCGCGGCCGACGCGCCTGGCGCGTCTTCGGATCTGGCTGAACAGGGCTGAACGCATGCGCCGCTCCGACGCCACTGACGCCCGCAAGAAGGACACAAGGGAGAAGATCGAGCTCGGCGGCCTGATCGCCAAGGCCGGGCTACGCTACGAGAAGCGCGCGCTGCTGCTGGGCCTGCTGATCGATGCTTCGAACCGCCTGCGCGGCAACGAGGCAGAACGCGAGCGCCTGACGGCGATCGGCGCGAAGGCGTTCGGCCATGAGAGCCCATAAGATCGTATTGGCAATCGCGCCGGCCGTGCTGATGGCGGGCCTGTGCCTCGCCCTCACCGGCATCGAGGCGCGGCTGTCGAAGTTCGGGGCGAGCCCGAACGCGCACTTGGTGCTCGGCCGGATCGGCATCGCCCTGCCCTACGTCATGGCCGCGGCGGTCGGCGTCGTCTTCCTGTTCGCGGCAGCTGGTGCGACGGCGATCCGCTTCGCCGGCTGGAGCGTCGTGCTCGGAGGTTTCGTTGTGGTCGCGGTCGCCGCGTTGCGCGAGATCGCGCGCCTGCATTCCTTCGCCCGTGCCCTGACCGGTGATGACCGGCTTGTCGCTTTTGCCGATCCCGCGACCATCATCGGAGCGACGATCGCGGCGCTCGCGGCCGTGTTCGGGTTGCGGGTGGCCATGAGGGGCAATGCCGCCTTCGCGGCCGCTGAACCGCGCCGCATCCGGGGCCGGCGCGCGATCCATGGCGAGTCCGACTGGATGGCGATGACCGAGGCTGCGCGGCTGTTCCCGGAGGCAGGTGGCATCGTGGTCGGGGAGCGCTATCGCGTCGACCGGGATGCGGTCGCCGACCAATCCTTCCGCGCCGACGACCCTGAGACCTGGGGCGCCGGCGGCAAGTCTCCCCTGCTTTGCTTCGATGCGTCCTTCGGCTCCTCGCACGGCATCGTGTTCGCAGGTTCCGGCGGCTTCAAAACGACATCCGTGACCGTGCCGACAGCGCTCAAATGGGGCGGCGGGCTGGTGGTCCTTGACCCCTCGAACGAGGTCGCACCGATGGTGACCGCGCACCGGCAGGAGGCCGGTCGCCAGGTCTTCGTGCTCGACCCGCGCTCGTCAGAGATCGGCTTCAATGTGCTCGACTGGATCGGCCAGCACGGCGCGACCAAGGAAGAGGACATTGCCGCCGTCGCCTCATGGGTCATGACCGACAATCCGCGCCAGGGCTCGGCGCGGGACGACTTCTTTCGCGCCTCAGCCTTGCAGCTGCTGACGGCACTGATCGCCGACGTCTGTCTGTCCGGTCATACCGAAAGGAAAGATAAGCACTTGCGCCAGGTCCGCGCCAACCTGTCCGAGCCGGAGCCAAAGCTGCGCCAGCGGCTTCAGACGATCTACGACAACTCGGAATCGGAGTTCGTGAAGGAGAACGTCGCGCCGTTCATCGCTATGACCCCGGAGACTTTTAGCGGCGTCTACGCCAACGCCGTGAAGGAGACGCACTGGCTCTCCTATGCCAACTATGCCGCGCTGGTGTCGGGGTCGAGCTTCACGACGGCCGAGCTCGTGGAGGGCCGGACGGACGTCTTCATCAATCTCGACCTCAAGACGCTGGAAAACCACGCTGGCCTTGCTCGCGTCATCATCGGCGCGCTGCTTAACGCCATCTACAATCGTAATGGCGAAGTGACCGGCAGGACCCTGTTCCTGCTCGATGAGGTCGCTCGCCTCGGCTACTTACGCATTCTCGAAACTGCGCGCGATGCGGGCCGCAAATACGGCATCACCCTCTTGATGCTCTACCAGTCGATCGGCCAAATGCGCGAGGCCTATGGCGGACGTGATGCCACAAGCAAATGGTTCGAGAGCGCATCCTGGATTTCCTTCTCGGCGATCAACGATCCCGACACCGCCGACTACATTTCGAAGCGCTGCGGTGACACGACGGTCGAGGTTGATCAGTTGACCCAATCCTCGCAGATGTCGGGTTCCTCTCGCACGCGGTCCAAACAGCTTGCGCGCCGGCCGCTGCTGCTGCCGCATGAGGTGCTGCGCATGCGGACCGACGAACAGATCATCTTCACGGCGGGCAACCCGCCGCTACGCTGCGGTCGCGCCATCTGGTTCCGGCGCGTCGACATGCGGGCCTGCGTCGGCGAGAACAGGTTCTACCGGCGAGAAGCCGGTAGCCGTCGCTGATGATCATGAAAGCGGCGAGGGGGGGAAGACGTGGCCGGCCTCCAACAGACCGGCCGGTTCCAAAGCAGAGAAAGAAGGGACGTGCGGCGACGGCAATATTGTCCGGGAACGGAAAGCCGAGACGGAGCGCATCCACAACGACAGCAACCGCGGGCTCAACGATCGGCTCGTTTGCGAGCCAGCGCTACCAAGGCTACTACCGGCCGCCGCGCCTTGCGATAAGAAGCCATGTCCCCCGTGCAAAACCAACCTCGAACGTAGAGGTGACCGACCATTCCTTACATTGTCTCGGCCCTCAGTTTGAGGAAGACAGCCACGCTCCGACGCCCTCTGAACGCATGTGCAGATGCGCGCGCTGCTGCGCGGCTGGTCATAGGCCAACGAGCGCTGCGCGATGACGGTCCCCAGTCCGCAAGGCTATTAGAACCCGGCTTCAGTTGCGCTTGGGTCAAGGTTTCTTTGGCTGTTCAAAACGCACCACGATCAACGCGTTCCCCAGGGAGCTCATAGCTGCCCGATAAAAGAAGGACGGACAAGTGATCGGACGCTTGCCATTGTCCAAAGGTGAATACATAGGTCCCGCCAAATGTTCTAGACGGTGATTTCATCATCACCTCGCCTAGCCGTCTAATTTTTGCCCGTTCAGGCCGGCACAAACTGTTCAACGATTCGCGAGGAGAAAAGCAGATGAGCGATGATACCGATCTCGAAAGCAGAGTGGTTGCAGCGATACGACACTATCGCGCGGCGCTCGAACTGGCGGAAAAGCTGGAGCGAGAGGATGCTTCCGCGGATCGAGCGGTGACGAGCACGCTGCTCGATTTGGAGCGTGCTGTGCGAGACAAGGCGTCACCGCAACTCAAGCACAGCCTGTGTGAGATCGCCTCCACAGCAGTTTCGCGGTCGGCGGATACGCAGAACGCCCTGGTCGAGGCGAGTGCGAGATTGGATTCTGCTCGCCTAACGTTGGCTGACCTGGAACAGCAGTTGGGATATATTCCAAAAGTCGCGATGGCAGCGGATCACCAGTAGACGGGTCACTATGAACGAAGCTCGGGCGACTTGTCTGAACAATCACGGGTCTGCCCTCAGCGCAAACGTTCTTCCCTAGAGATGTCCAAACCAACGTTCCGTTCAGGGTGCAATCACGTTGCTGCTACACTTAAAGTGGGACGTCTCCGGAAAGGGGCAGCGCGATTGGGCTCTTTGCAAAAGCGAAACCAGGCGACATCAATCTGCGAGCAAAGCGGCTTTCCAGAAAAAGGGGGCCGCATCTCGGCGCTCCTTACGATGAGGGCTGAATGACAATTTGGTCTTTCCTGCCGCCACTATTACTATGGGGCCGGTTGAAGAAGAATTGCCTATAGCCGAGCGCCGCCTTAGCATCAGATGGCATCTGTTTGCTTAAACCATTTCCTCGGTAGGCCAATCTCGTAGCCGCGCCTGCGAAGCTCTGGTTCGGACCTGTTGAGCGTTTCGCAAATGGATTTCACAGGCGTGCCTGCATCAACAAGCTCGCGCAGCAATTCGTCTTCTCGTTTGGTCCAGCGGGGAGAACAGCGAGTCAACTTCAATCAACCTCTCAGCTTCGATTTCACGCGGTTCTGTCGAAGAGCTATCCCCGGCCAGACCCTGGCTCAGCCCGTATCGTGTTGAGCGTGCTGCCAAGCTTTGGCTGCGATCTCCACGTTCCTGGTCTGAAAGGCGCAGTACAGTCCCAATCAGGATGGCGAGATTCATTTGAACAGGCTCGCGTGTGACCAAACGTGGACCTCCCATGCCTCGCCTGTTCCTCGTCATCGCATTGGCCTAAAAATGACTGGCAGGGGACGCGTTCCTTCGGAAGCTATACGTTCGCATAGCAGCCGAAGCTCCCGCTGGTCCTCTGCCAACAAGATTTTGGAGCACTGGGAGCAGTGCCGGAAAGGTGGGCCGTCCCGTAGCGCATCGTCTGTTTGTGCGCTGCGAACATCTCGCGGCTCTACGTGTTGCCCGTAATTCTACGGACGTTGCACATCGATGATGTTTGGCATCTATTTCAGATTGAATTGGATGACGATCTTATTTCCAGGCGAGGTCCCATGAACGTCAAGGCCATGATGGCGACGATCCTTCAGAATCAAATGGCGTTACGCGGCGTGCATTCACTAACGCCATCTGACTACGAAGAGATCGTGGACCTGCTGATCGAGCAGTTCAGAGAGTTGGAGCTTCGCTTGGCTGCGCGAGAAGGAACGAACAGGCCCAAGCCGTAGAAGCAGACCCAGGGAATGCGTAAAGGCTCAACAGCGGATCCGTAGCTTGCGCGCATGCGTGCCAAAAGCCATCCACGCTGGTTGCGGGCGGGACCAGATCGGGGCCGGAGAGGTCGGATGGTCGAGCTTGACCGAGTGGTATTCGCGCTCGCTGTCGCGGGCGGTCTTCTTCCAGGCGGCGCCGAGCTCGATGTTATGCGGAGCTCCAACATCGATATGCGGAGAGCAGGATTATGCGGAGTGCCGCCCTGTGATGCCTGGTTTTCCGCCGATTCTGGCAGTTTATGCTCCGCATAAATCCAAGCGTTGAACAGCCGCGGCACGTACTGTCCTCCTTAAGCCCGAGCCGCTTTTGGTCTATGTTGATCGGTGGCAAGGAGCTTGGAGCGTGAGCTGCGATTTTGGTGAATAAGGATGACATCTCAGAAGAAATTGCACGTGTCCGGCGGCGGCTGGCCGATCTGGATATCGGGCGGATGCAGCTTGAGCATGAGCTGGAAAGGCTTGAGCAAAAGCTGATATGCGATAATCGTGCTGCCGAACGGCCATTGTTAGTCGATGCCCCTGTCACCAACAACTCGCCCTCGACCCGGAAAATCGAACTGTTCCGCCGGTTGTTTGCCCGCGTCCCCCGCTTCACCGTGTTGTCACCGCGCAACCGGGCCGCGAGATCTGAAATCTCCATCCCATCGATCGTGAAGCCAGTGGCGCTGGCCAACTCCGACGGGATTCGCGAGCGTAGCGTGGTCGACAACTGGGAACAGGCGCGGGTGCAGGCTGACCGAATCTGGCAACGCTTCGAGGTGCCCTCGATGTGCGATGCATTCGTCATCGGCCGCGAGTTCCAAGTTGGCCTTGTCGAGCGGGGTCAGTCGTTTGCGGTGACGGCGATCGCCGAGCTGCATTTCGAGGGAGCCGCCGCCGGTCACGGCTTCAAGAGCGAGCCGTATTATGCCGCAGGCAGGCGCCGCCGGGTCTTTGAGGTTTCACAGCGAATGGCGCGGCTTCCGCGCCGGATGGCCACGGAAATGGCGCTGACCTGCCGGCAGACCGCTGAGTTGCTTGGCCTGCGCGGCTACGCCAAGATCGATCTTCGCGTCGACAACCACGGGCATATCTTCGTTATCGAAGCCAACGCCAATCCCGGTCTCTGGTCAGGCATTGCGATCTGGCTGCCGCGCCCGATCGTTGGTGATGGCAAAGGCCATCAACTGCTCAAGGGGCAGATCGCCATCGCGATACAGCTGGATCAATTTTGGGGAGACCGCCCCCAACCGGAGGTGTTGCCGCACCACATGCGGCGTCACCCCGAAGCGCGCTGCGATCTCCTCCGCGCCAAAGCCACGCTCCTCAGCAAGCCTCCTGAACGCCTCGAACTGGTCGGCGGGATTCAGCGCCCGGGTGACATTCTCGTACACTGATTTCGTTGGGATCGTTGGCGGTGTCGATGATGCAACGTCGGCTGGACACATCAACGACCGCCGCGAGGAAGCCACGCCGCATCGGAAATGGAGGAAGAAGCGCATAAGCGCTTCTTCTCCCCGAACCGTACGGCTCCTTTCAGCGCATACGGCTCTCCGTTCAAGTCTGGCCCATGGCCATTGCGACATCCTGATA
This sequence comes from Bradyrhizobium sp. CCGUVB1N3, assembly GCF_024199925.1. Lineage (NCBI taxonomy): Bacteria > Pseudomonadati > Pseudomonadota > Alphaproteobacteria > Hyphomicrobiales > Nitrobacteraceae > Bradyrhizobium > Bradyrhizobium sp. CCGUVB1N3. Next base: position 195,694 of record NZ_JANADR010000002.1, on the reverse strand, counting down.
CGTCGCGAGCTTGTGCTGCATTTCACGGTGCGGACGAAAGGATCGCTCTCGCCGAAAACCGCGAAGCTGATGGTGTTCAAGTTGACCGACGGCATCGAGGTCATTCCGACCACTGAAAGCCACGCCGCCTGATCAGGCCACGCCACCCAGAATCAGCCATAGCTCGGTCCAGGGTACCGAGCAAGTCAGCAGCAACATCGTCAACGTCCAGCAAGGCGCGTCGGAGACCGGATCTGCTTCGACTCAAGTGCTGTCTGCGGCCAGTCGTGGTCATACGACGCATCCGCCTGAAAGATCAAGTCGCGCGGTTTCTGACGAACGTGCGTGCAGCATAATTTAGAGAGTTGGGGACCCGCTATGGGACAAGTCATTCGGTTGCAACGCGCGGAACAATTCTCTCTCGCTCCCGACGCTGAATCTAAGGCGCGATAGGTTACACAGCCGGCAACGGCTATGATCCGACCGTCTTGCCTGCCGCAGCATCTGCTTTCGGCGTATCCGCAAGGTCGCGCACGAAGTTTATGGCTCGCTTCTGAAGTTCGGCCTCAAGCTTCGTCGCCTTGATGCGCTCGACAACGAGCTCGCGATCGAACGGTCGCGCCTGGTGGTAGCCTTCCACGAACTCCTTGTCCTTGTCGGACAAGCGAGCGAGTTTGGATACGATGATGTCCTCAGGACATGGGGCAACGGCTAGGACCTTTCGATCGTCGACGTCGACCGTCTTGGTGATCGTCCGCTTATTCCAATCGTCAGGAAGCCGCGCGGTGTTCTCGTCGACACCGTCGATATAGAAGCCGTGCTCGCGATGGAATTTAGAGCCCTCGCCATAGAGGGCATTGATCTCTTCTGAAGCCTCTGGATCGTCTTCGGGATCCAGTTCCTTCTGCTGAATCTCCCAAATCTTCGCGTTCTCCGGATAAGCGTCGATTTCGCCAGAGGTGCGTAGGACGACTGGGGCGTCTGGCCATGAAAGCAAGATGCTTTGGCTGCCGATGATGAAGACCTTGTCGGTTTTAAACAGCCGGGCGATCACCCTGACTGTCTCGACAAGGTCTTCAATAGTGCGAACAAACGAGTTTTGTGTCACGCAGCCATCCGCGGAAGCGCCGCGGTCTGATGGATCGCAGATCTCTCGGCAATCCGCTTCGCCGCCTTCCAGATACGACGGCGCAGAGTGTCGTCCTCGAAATTGATGCCTTCCGCCAAAACGAAAGGTGAGGACAGACGCAGACGCGTCATCTCTTCGTCGCGGCTCGTCAGACGGCGGCGGACCGTAGAAGGAGGAAAGCCAAGCATGTCCGACCACTCGCAAACGAAAGCGTAGCCTTCGAAACGCTGAGAGTTATGGGCCAAAGAATCCTTCGCCCTTTCGACCAGCGACGGGTCACGGCCGATCTGCCGCGCAATAAGCCGATGCATGATCAGCTTCGCGGTGTCGTTCACGTATTCCCGGTTGATCCGGACGCTCATGGTTCTCGACCAGTGCCTATCTCAGGGTGGAAAATAAGGCATCGACCCTTAAAAATCCAGCTTCTCACCAATCCTCTGGACGGCGGATGTTCCCTGTCCGTTCAAACTAGCAGTTCCGATAAGCTCGGGCAACGGGGCAAAAAACCCGGAAAATCGCCAAGGTCTAAGGAACCTGACCTCCGACCAGCAAGCGTCTTATTCAACTAAATATGGGGATATTGATACGATAGATCAATATCTTAGCTCGTTCTGTCGCCTCAAGAACGATAATCCTCCTTTCAGGCCCAAAACGGGAATGGAGGTCATGCTGGCGATACGAACTGAGATCTTTCAGAAAACCTTTACCACCTCCCCGCGGGAGATCTCCGAGCCCATCCTGGCCCTCTGCCGCGCTCAGCCCAGACCGACAGCCTGTCTGGATCTCAGTTGTGAATGCTGATCGAAAAATGATCCCCATCGGCGTCGTCGGGACCCCTTCAGGCCATTGATTTCATTGAATTGAAACGATGGGACCCCCACGCCGATCATGGTTGAGACCCCACGCCGAAACACACTCGCACCACGTCATGGCCTCCGGCCGAGCATAGTGCCCGTCGCCACGGAACGTAATTCGCGTCTTGTGCCACCGCGTCCGGATATGCCGTATCAGGCGGCGCAGATGGGCACGCACCTCGACGCCGCCCGGCGTCTTGCCGGGCCGCAGCACGACCGCCACGGGCCGGCTCTTCTCCGTGTCGTAGACGTGGATCGGCAGGAAGCAGCGTTCGTCATAATGAGCGTTGAACAGCGAGAGCTGCTGATGGCCGTGGACGACATCGCAGGTATCATCGATGTCGAGCGTGACGGATGCCGGCGCGCGCGGGTAGCTATCCATCCATGCGTTGACCAAAGTGTAGGTCAGTCGGATCACGTAAGGTCGTCGGCGTCCTCGTAGCCGCAGCAGATCGCGAACATGCGCGCGCGGAACATATCGACAAGGCTGTGCACGACCCGCGTCGGATCGCGCCGATCCGGGAACACCCGGGCCAAATTGTCGGCCAAACCGAGACGCCGCTCGGCCATCGCCAGAAGCATCACGCCCCCATTCGAGGTTAGGCGTCCACCATCGAAGGCAGCTGTGACTTTCTTGGCGTGAACGGCTGGAAACGAGAAGGGCAGAATCGTATCATCGGTCATGGCGGGCGTGGCGTTCGCGGTTGAGGTGATGGGGTTGGCTTCGCAACCGAATCCTACGCCGCATCAGCGCTTTACACCACGCTCGCCAGCCTCTCAGGCGCCCTCTCGCGAATAAGACGGGCTAGGTGCCCATCCCATGCACGACAAGTACTGCCGTCCGTTTGGCGAGAGCGTCGTCGCTCCGGTTTCCATGAGTGACGCCTTTCGAGAACAATCACGGCGTACGGCTGGCGCTGCACTCACGCCAAAACCTGGCCGCGGACCGTTCGGCATCGCCGCCATATATAGGTGACGTCGGCGCTGGCCATTATCTCCTTGACGCACCACAAAGGCGGTAGGCCCGTATCGGCAAGACAGCTGCCGTCTTCGTCGAACAGATCACGGATATCAGTGCTGCCCGCTCGTGAGTCCCAATGCGGGGGAAGACAACACGTCGGTTGTCAATATTCGACGGCAGGTCCGACCGCCAGTTAGCCGACGTCCAGGAATTTAGCCGAGTTTGCCTTGTCCATCTGACCATCGCCGCCACCGGGGCCGTCCCCACTCTCTCAGGCCAACCACTTCGGCGACGACATACTCAGTTTGTGCGAGGATCATGAGAAAGGAGCCGAGCCGCGCGACGTAGTTGTCATCGAAGCCAACAACTGTGGAGTAGTCGGTCCCGCTATGCACCTCGATGACGAAGCAGTGTGCGCGCTGCCATGATCGAGGCCAGCGCGAGCTCGTTCTGCCTGAGGCCATCATAGATTGCGGGCAGTTTCAGTGTGAGCGTCACGAGAGGATCACCATACCGGACCTTGACTCGCGCGGAATGCTCGGGATAGCGCGGTCGGGATGATTGACGCCGCAGGCACGTGGTGATGGGGTGATCGTGGGTTAGAGCGGGTAACGGGGGACCTCGGAATGACCAGCGAGTCGCAGCTACGCGAGAAGCTTCGGAAGATCGAGGCGTTGTTCGCGGGTGCCGGAACTGCCGGTGAGCGCCTCGCGGCGGAAGCTACGCTACAGCGCGTGCGTGCTCGGGTCGAGGAAGTGGCTCGCCACGATCCGCCGATCGAGCAGCAATTGTCACTTCCTGACCAATGGTCGCGGCACCTGTTCTTGGCGCTTTGCCGCCGATACGGGCTGCGGCCGTTTCGTTATCACCGCCAGCGACGCAACACGGTGATGATCCGTGCGTCACGAGGCTTCGTCGACAAGGTTCTGCTACCGGAGTTCACCGAGCTGGAGAAGGCGCTGCAAGTCTATCTGCACGAGGTGACGCTGCGCGTGATCCGCGAGGAGATCTATGACGACACCAGCGATGCGGAGGAAGTTCCAGATGCCCTGCCGTCGAACTGATCAGGCGGCGAGCTTTGCCTGCGGACTGTCGCGCTCGGCCTTCCAATTCCACGGCAACAGCATGTTCAGCTGATTGATCTTTGTACGACCGGAGACGATGCGCTCAAGAACATCGGTCAGATAGTGCCGCGGGTCGATGTCTTGCAGCTTTGCCGTGTTGATAAGCGACGCGAGAATGGCCCATGTCTCGGCGCCGCCTTCCGAAGGGGCTGCATGATGCAGGGATTTCGGGCAACGACGTTCGAGTAACATATCCATTCCATCCTGACGCTGGCCGGGACCTGGTCGTGCTCGGCTAACAAATCCACGATGGCCATCGCCACTTCACGGTTCGCCGCGAGAACGGCCGTCTCCATCTTCTGCCGGCATGGATGACGGAGCCCGAAGCAGCATCGGCTAAAGTTATAGCTGATCCGTTTCTCCCAGTGGACCGACTTCTTGAGCCTTCGCACGTTCCTTGACGTCCTCGTAGCCTCGCGTCGGGAGGAATCGCCTCCCGTCGAGGGAGGAGCCCATGTCCAAGACGACGCAAAAAAGGCGGCAACCGGATCTGTTTGTGAATGCTGATCGAAAAATGCCCCCCATCGGCGTCGTCGGGACCGCTTCAGGCCATTGATTTCATTAAATTGAAATGATGGGACCCCCACGCCGATGATGGTTGAGACCCCACGCCGAAACACATCCCGAGATGCGAATACCGACTTTCGGAGACTACGCCGGGTTTTTGACAGTTCTCAACCAATAGGCCCTCTCCTTGGCCGATATATACGCTTTGGCGACCATCCACTACGGTAATACCGGCGTTGGCCAACTAGAGGATTTGTAAGCTTCGTGCTACACATCTTATAAATCTGTAGCACGAAGGTGTCAAATGCCGACCCCCCACAATCCTCCCGCCGCCGTTCGACGGGCCCTGCGCAAGCTCGGCGCCGACATCCACGATGCCCGGCGGCGCCGGCGGCTGCCGATGGCGGTCGTGGCCGAGCGCGCCTTCACGTCCCGCTCGACACTGCAAAGGGTCGAAGCCGGCGACACCAACGTCAGCATTGGCATCTATGCCGGCGTTCTTCAGGCACTCGGCCTGCTCGACGGCTTGATCAAAGTCGCCGACATCAGCAACGACAGCGTCGGCCAGGCGCTCGCCAGCGCCGAGCTGCCCAAGCATATCCACGTCAAACGCAAGACCGGAGCCTCACGCAATGGCTGACTTCGAGGTGCATATTGATCTCGGCGGCCACACGCGCCGCATCGGATTGGCCAGAAGCAATCGCGCTCGCGGCTCGGAGACCATCCTTTTCGAGTACGATGGCGCGTGGCTTGATGATCCGGACCGGTTCTCCCTGGAACCCGCCCTCGCCCTGACGCGCGGCGCCTTTGCTCCTCCTGCCGGACTGGCTACTTTCGGCTCCATCGGCGACTCCGCGCCTGACACCTGGGGCCGCCGTCTCATGCAGCGCGCCGAACGCCGCCTCGCCGATCGCGAAGGCCGCGCCGTTCGCACGCTTGCAGAAAGTGACTATCTGCTCGGCGTTGCCGACGAAACGCGGCTTGGCGCCCTCCGCTTTCGCTGGGTCGGCGAAGAAACCTTCCAGGCACCGATCCGCGCCGGTGTGCCCGCCCTGATCGAACTCGGCCGACTGCTCCAGATCACCGAGCGCATTCTCCGCGACGAGGAAACGGACGAAGATCTCCAGCTCATCTTCGCTCCAGGCTCCTCTCTCGGCGGCGCCCGGCCGAAGGCCTCGGTCGTCGACCAACACGGTCATCTCTCGATCGCCAAGTTTCCAAAGGAGACCGACGACTATAGCATGGAGACCTGGGAAGAGATTGCGCTGCGGCTCGCCAGCAAGGCTGGCATCGCCACCCCGCAACACGAACTGATCGAGGTGGCCGGCAAGGCCGTCATGCTGTCACGACGCTTTGATCGAAATGACGCCGTTCGCATCCCGTTCCTGTCCGCCATGGCGATGATGAGCGCCAAAGACGGCGAGCGCGGCAGCTATCCGGAGATAGTCGACGCTCTCGCGCAGCATGGCGCGCAAGGAAGGACGGACGCTCATGCCCTCTACCGGCGCGTCGTTTTCAACGTGCTGATCTCCAATGTCGATGATCATTTACGCAACCACGGTTTCCTGTGGCTGGGAAAGGCGGGATGGTCGCTCTCTCCGGCTTACGATCTCAATCCAGTGCCCACCGATGTGAAGGCGCGGGTGCTGACGACGAACATCGACCTCGACGAAGGCACCTGCTCGCTCGATCTGCTCGAGGCCACGTCGGAATATTTCGGGCTCACGCTGCCGCAGGCCCGCGCGATCATCAAGGAAGTCGCGACCGCGACCGCTACCTGGCGCGACACCGCCAAAGCCGTCGGCGCCCGCGCCGCCGAGATCAATCGCATGGCCAGCGCTTTCGAGCACGATGACCTCAAACGAGCGCTGGCGCTTTGACTCGGACATTCCTTCATAGCTTCGACCCTGCGGCCGCGAGCCCCGTCGCCGGCCCGACCGTCGACCTTGAAGTCTCCGATATCGAGGATGCCGGCATTCGGGAGGTGCTGCAGACACCCGGCGCCGCCTATGGCGCGTGGTCCATTCTCGACGAACTGCTGGCGCCGACCGGCGCCGGAACGCCTTTCATCTTCAGGGAGCCGCTTGGACAGGCGCGCGAAGTCAAAGTTGCGCTCTCGGGTCTGTTTGGACGCTTCGTCGCCCGCGCCTATCTCGAGCGACACTTCAATCTTTCGATCTTTGCACATCTCGGCAGCCGAACCATCGACCTGGACCGCCGCAGACAGGTCAAGGTCAAGCGCCCGTTTCGCGGCGACCTGCCCGACTGGATCGCCTGTGCCTCTGACCTTTCCTCCCTAACGGTGGCCGAGGCGAAAGGCTGCCATGATGTGGCAGAACCCGCGAAGGCGCTGGATCGCGCATGGACGCAGGCTGGACGGATCGATGTCACCGCCCAAGGCCGCAAAGTCACGGTGAAGCGCATCGCGATCGCAACGCGCTGGGGAATGGCTGTAGCTGGTCCAGCCGATGTCCATCTCTCGGTCCGCGATCCCGTCGATGAAGGCGAGCCCGTCGCTCCCGAAGAAAAGAACGCGCTGTTCATCGGCCTTCTTCGGCTGCATATCGCCAACCTGATCAAGCCGCTCGGTCATGCCGAATTGGCAGGCGCCCTCCATCGTCTCACGCATCAACCATTTGCCCGAAGGCTCCAGGACGATCTCGGACTCGCGCGAGTGCTGCTCGATGCCGCATCGGCACGGGACGTGGAAGAGGCAAGCGCCATCGGCGGGCTTGTCGGCGGCATCGTTACCCGCGCGGGAGCAATCACCGACGCCGATGTCGCGCCCGCCGACCAGGAAGCGCTCGCTCGCCTCAACCTCCGGCCGGTCTTTGTCGGGATCGAGCGCGATCTCATTCGCGTAGCCATCGACGCAGAGCCTGACGCCGTGCGCAACCGCCTAGCTACCATCGTGCATCCTGATGACTTTGCCCGATATGACCGCGCAGGCGGCTGGATTGTGCCGCTCGGCGAGGAACGACGCATCAGCGGCGAGACCTGAAACCAGTCGCGGAAACAGAGTGAGCTAAATCGTCTGTAGTAGACCTTAGCTCAGATCACGATTCGTTGCAGACCACCCGCTTTGAAAAGTCAGACCGCATGATACACGACCCGTTTCTTCGCCGTTAGCCGCAGCAGATCTATGGGGCCGATCGCCCTTCCCCTGAGCTTCATAACGTCTTCGTGCAGGCCGCTCACATACTCGTCGAACCGCTCTGCAGGATGTTGGCCTTTTCAAACGTGCTCACGGCGCGCTCGCGCGCAGGCGCGGGGATCGCCGTATTCACCCCGGTTTCGGGCTGATACCGGAAGTTCGACTGATCCACCCCGATCAGGCCGTCGGCCCGGCGCTCCGAGTAGCGGTCGGATCGGGCTCAGTTCGTCTGCCGTCGGGCGCCTCACCGTCGGCGAGCGCCGACAGGATCCAGGCGAGATCGGGTGTTGCCCGCAATGTGCTGGCGCGGCGGAGCAGGCAGACGGCGGCGGCCCAGTCGCCAGTGGCGAGGCTTTGAAGGCCGGCCCCCACCAGCGTCGCGCTCTGCTGCGCGATGCGGTGGACAGTTTCAAGCTCCGCCCGGCAGCGCCGACAGGTGTCGCCGCCGCTGAGCCGCGCGCCGCAGATCGGGCACTGGTCCAAGACCCCGGTGATCATGACGCGCCGCTCCGGATCAGGTCTCAAGATAGAACAGAAGATCATCGAGCCGCAGCACCGTGTCGGCGAGCCTGGCGTCGTCGCCGCTCGCCCGGCTATCCTCGATGGTTTCAATCAGATCGACGATCTCGGTGCGGTCCTCCGCGACCGCGCCGTCGAGTTTGGCGCGCGCCTTGACGAGCAGGGTCTCGAGTTTCGGGTCGACCGGGGCGGCCCCCTCGACGTCCGTCACTATCTGGTCAGTGGACTCGCCGAACAGACGGTCGATGTGCCGACGGGCCTCCTCGATCTCTGCCTTCTCATAGCGCGACATCGCCTTGTCGATGGTGATCCGCCGTTCGAGCCCGGTCGTCTTCTCCTTGGCGGATATGTGCAGGATGCCGTCGCGGTCCAACGCGAGATCCAGGATGATGGTGTTGCCGGCCGGCACGTCGGCGAGGTCCTCGACGCGGAACTCGCCGATCTGGATGTTTTCCAGGGCGTCCTCGTTCTCGCCCTGATAGATGCGAACCTCGACGACCTTCTGATTGTCGTTGATGGTCACGAACGCCTCGCTCTTGCGCACCGGGATCGGCGTGTTCTTGGGAATGATCGGGATGAAGCAGTAGGGATAGAGGGTGCCGCCCAGCTCACCGAGTGCGCCGGTGCCGAACGTATAAGGGGTCACGTCCACCAGCACGGCCGACACCTTCTCGCCCGCGATGGATGCGCCCTGGATGGCAGCCCCCATCGCGACGCACAGGTCGGGATCGACCTCGCCGCGAGCCGGCCGCCCGAACACTTCGAACAGCCGGTCGCGGATCAGCGGAGTGCGGGTTGCGCCGCCGACCAGGAGGACTTCCTCGATCTGCGACGCGGTCAGGGCGGCTGATTCCAGCGCGATGTGGATCGCGCTCAGCGTCTCCTCGATGAACGGCGCGATCATCTCCTCGTAGTCGGCGCGGGCGAGTTCCAGAGCGAGATGGATCGGCTTGCCGCCGACCTCGGCGAGGTATTCCTCCTCGATCCGCGCGAACGGATGGTCGGAGAGATGCTTCTTGGCGTTCTCGGCGGCGCGATGGATGCGCGCCATCGCCGGCGGATTGTCGCTGACGTCCACTTTGTGCTCGATCCTGAGATGGTCGAGCACGTGTTCGACGATCTTATGGTCGAAGTCGTCGCCGCCGAGATGGTTGTTGCCGTGGCTGGCGATGACCTCGACCACACCCTCTTCGATGCGCACCACGGAGACGTCGAAGGTGCCGCCGCCGAGATCGTAAACCAGCACCCGCTTGCCCTGCTGCTGCGCGGCCTCGTAGACCAGCGCCGCCGCGGTTGGCTCATTGACGATGCGAGCCACCTCGAACCCGGCGATCTCGCCGGCTTCACGGGTGGCCTGCCGTTGCGCGTCGGAGAAGAAAGCCGGCACCGTGATCACCGCCTTGCGCACCGGCGCGCCCAGCCGCTCCTCGGCGATCTCCTTGAGGCGGCGCAGGATCATCGCCGAGACGTCCTGCGGCGTATAATTTCGGTGGCCGAGCGAGACCTTGCGGTCGCTACCCATCAACCGCTTGATCGAGCGCACCGTGCGTTCGGGATGAAGGATGTACTGGTTGCGCGCGGCTTCGCCGATCAGGAGGCTGCCGTCCTGATCCAGCCCGACGACCGACGGCAGAATCAGGCGCCCGCTGCTATCTGCCTGCATCTCGGGCCGGCCGTCGCGATAAACAGCGATCTCCGAATTGGTGGTCCCGAGATCGATTCCGACAATGGTCTCGCTCATTCGTCATCTCCCCGATCGGAACGATCCTTGGTGCCCTTATCCTTGGCGCTCGTGCGTTTCGCCACGATCACCTCTGCGACGCGCAGCAATTCGCCTTCCCACTCGAAACCAGTGCGGGATTCAGCAATCACCAGTCCCTCGGTGACGAATGGATCGTCTCGCGTCCCCACCACTCGCGCAACATTGGGCGTCAACGGGCGGCCGATGGTGGCGATAGGGGTGACGCGGCGATCCGCCAGAACCCGATCGAACCGCTGCAACGTCATCTCCAGGCCCTCCCGCCAAGGGTCGCGCGAGGGTCGCCGCCACGGTCGCCACGGCGACGCGCGCCGCGGCGGAGCGGCCGCGAGCCCGGCGGCAAGGCGATCCCGCACGTCAAGGATGTCGAGCAGCAGCGGCCGCAGAACGGTGCGGGTCTGCTCGCGGGCGCGCGCATGCGCTTCCTTCAGCTCGCGGTCCAGCGCTGTGTTGGCGGATTGCAGCGTCGCGAACACGTCGCGGAACTGGTCGAGCGCGTCCTTGACGATGCGCGACTGGGTGCGCACCTCGTTGCGGGTGGCGGCGATCTCCACGAACACTGAGAACAAGTCCCGCGCCTCGTCGGTCACGGCATCGCTCTCGAGGTCGGCTACCATCTCGATCGCATCCGCGGCCTGCGAGACGTCGGCCTCCGGCGCGTCCGCCGCATCGAGATAGGCGCGCAGCCGCTCGAGCAACGTTTCCTTGATGGATTGGTCCATGTCGTCCTTCCCGCCGCTCACGCACCGTTGGTTCGCGCGGCGCCGGTTCGTGCGGTCTCGGTTCGTGACGTCTCTTGCCATCGCGCGATCGCCTGCTCGATACCCTCGACCAGCAGCGCCGTCACCTGCGCTTGAGAAACCCGCCCTTGCTGCCGCGCCTCAGGCGACGGCAGGCTGGCCGTCTTGAGCCGCGTCAGTGCGGTGTCGTGCGTAGCAAGCAGCTTCGCTGCGAGCCGTTGGCGCTCGGTGTGCAGAGCTTCAAAAGCCGCACGGTAGCTCTGGAACCGCTCCGGCTCACGGTCGGGCGGGAAGTCCCGCACCAGCGTCAAGTATCGCCGCTTGATCTCGTCGTCACTGGCGCTCTCGTCGACGCCGAGGATGGAAAACGGGTCCGTCATCACGTGTCGTCCTCAGGGCGCTCAGAACGGCGGCGCCTCGCCGAGGGCCGCGACGACCATCGTCGTTGCGACCATTTCCAGGAGCGGGCGCGGCAACGCGGCGCCGAACGGCAGCTTGCCGAGCCGGTCGGCGAGGGCCGCGACGCCGCCGGCCCGTCCATGCGACCTGACGAGCTTCTGAACGTCGCGCTGCGAAATTGTCTCCATGAAACTCGTCACAATGTCTTCGAGGACATCGAAGCCGCCGGTGGCGTTCGCCTCGCGCCGCCGCGCCCGTCGCCGAGACTCGCGATCGTCACCTGTGCTGTTGAGGTAGCGGTCGATGCGGCTGTAGCCGTGCCGATTCTGCTCGATCGCGGGCGAGCGGCACATCTCATCGAGATCGGCCTCCTCGCCGACGGACATCCAGTCCGGGTTATTCTTGGTCCGGGCGACGATCTCGTAGAAGCGCCACAGCCGCTCGTTCGGCTCGCGCCGCTTGCCGGCAGCAGCGAACGCGTGGAGTATGTCGAAGTAGTTCCCGCGCACGATCGCGTCCGCCACCGAATAGAATTCCGCGATCGACAGTACAATGTGCGTGGCGTTTCGCAGCCACGTGCAGAACTTCCAGGCCAACTCGGACGTGGCCTTCTGATCGGCCCGGACGTCTTCCGCCGAGAACAGGGTGGCGATCGCGATGATCTCCGGCTTGGAGGGATTTCCGCGCATGATGCGCGCGAGTTCATCACGGATCAGCGACAGCGGTCCTGACCGCGGCGGCGTCAGCAGTGCATCCTGCAAGGCGGCGCGGAACCAACCGACCGCGCCGCCACCGGCCAAATCTACCCCCTCGCGAAGTCGCGCCTCCGCCTCCAGGTCCAGCCCGCCGCGCAAGCCGACGAGTCCCCGGTTGGTCCGCAGGTCGGCGTTCGGCGTATCGGCGCGGTCCCATTCGCCGGCTGCGGCCAACTCCTTCCAGGCGAGGTCGGGACGCTTCGCGCGCATCTGTTTGCGGGCATACGAGATCTGCATCTCGATCATGCGCTGGCGCGCCAGCCGGTTGATGGGATCGACCGCCAAAAGCTTCTTCGCGAACCCAGCCGCCTTCTTGTACGCCTTGCGGGCGGCCGCCGACTCGATCGCCTGCATCAGCACGGCGCTCTCGGCCGGGAACCGTTGCACGGCATCCTCAGCGAGGGCATGCCAGTCGTTGTCGTCGCCATTTTCGCGATGAAGCTTGGTGAGCTGCAGCACCGCCGGCAGATGGTCCGGATCGTAGTCGAGGCTCTTCTTCAGGTAGGAGACGACAGGGTCGGTGAACGGATCTTCGCCCGCGATCATCGGCTCCTTGAGCGCCAAGGTCGCCAGATGACGATAGATAATGCCTGCTGACAGCTTGCCGTCGCGCGAGCTGTCCCCCACGAAATGCTGTGCTGCGGCACGCCAGCTGGACTCGGCGCGGGTCCAGTCCTGCTTCGTCTCGGCCGCGAGCGCGAAGATGCGCGCCTTCTCGGCATCCAACAGTTTTCCGAAGGTTTTCTCAAAGGGGATGATGCGGTCGGGGAGCTGCGGCAGCAAATTGAAGCAGGCCCTCCGGATGTCGGCGGCCGGCAGGATCGCCGCCTGCTTCGACAGGCAGTTGAACAGCGTACCTGGCCCGCGGCGTTCGGCGTCCAGCAGCCGCTCCAGCAGCGATGGCGTGGACCAGCCACCGAGCCTGGCGAACGCAAAGGCCCGCTGCGCCCCGCTCGCCTGGCCTAGCCGACCGATAACCTCCGCCGGCTCACCGGGCAGCGCCGCCTCGACCGCAAGCCGCAGCGGCCCGAATGGCGAGGCGGGCGGAACGCCGTCGAGCAGCCGGCGGGCCTTCGCCGGATCGTCAGTGAGCAGGGCCTTGATGATCAGCCGCACCGGCCCGAACGGCGAGCGCGCCGGGATGTTGGCGAGCAGCGGTTCGATCTCGCAAGCGGGCTTCTGCTCAGTCAGCGCGGCCAGCACCGCACGCGCCGCATTGGCGGCCGCGATCCATTCGGCGCGAGCCGGCGGGTCGTCGTCGCCCAACTTAAGCGGAACCGGCCGAGCCAAAAACAGCGCCGCAGTCAGCTCGGACAACAGGCGTCTCTGGTCCGGCTCCGGGACGTCGGTTCCGATGTATTTAAGGGCCTGAGCGAGCGCCTTCTCGATCTGGCCCTGGCGGACCAAGCAGCTGAGCAGGAGCAGCGGCTCCTTGACGGCGCCGTCGAGCGCCACCGCGTGGCCGAGCACGACCTCGGCCTCCTTGAACAGCCCCTTGGCGGACAGCATCTTTGCGCGACCCACATAGGCGGCAGCAAGGGCGTCCCGCCAGTCGGGCTTGGCCTCCTGCTTGAAGAGCTGCTTGTAGAGCTCGATGGCCTCCTTGAATCTGCCAAGACGAAACGCCTCCGCGGCCTGGGGGACGAGCGCATCGGCCGGTGCTGCAGACTGAATTTTGCGCGGGTTCTGATTGGCCATGCCGACGACTCTTGGCCATGTTTAGCCGCGATGTCGACCACTCGGGGTGCCCCGATCGATCGTATTCCCAAGCTGTGCACAGGGTCCAGGAGGCTCCAAGTCCAACAATCCTGGCCCTGAGTTCGTTGTTTTGTTCTGAATGGTGGCAAAATGGCGCGCCGCACCGGGCGATGATGATAACTACGTTTACGCTATAGCCCTCTAAATTCGGGGCTGCAATCGGACTGGAAGCTACTGAAATCACAGCGGCTTTCGGCTCCTCGCCTCGCCGGCACGCGGATTCTCGTAAGTTGGAAGGAATCGCCTCGGCCGAGCAATGCCCCCGATTGCCTTCCTTAATATCACGCTCAACGAGGACCGTCGGAAAGCTGGCCGACGCTGTGGCGTGGTCAAGCCCGGCCCGTACCGAACCGCGTAAGCGGACTTCGAGTTCGTCAAGTTCCACCAAGGGATGGATAGTCACTTCTGCCGTTGACCCCAACATAGCTTCAAGGCTATATGCATGAATATGTCAGTGGTGGAGTCGCATCACGGTAGGTCATGCCCGGAGGGCCATGGCCTGCTTTCACCAAATCTCATCAAGGAAGGACAGCAGGATGGGCCGGAGCCACGACGACATCATCACCGCCCTTCCTCATGACAAGCAGGTCGCAATCGGAGCGCGCCGTGACGAATTGAAACAGGAAGTCGAAGGTTTGCGCGAACTGCGGCAGATCGCAGGCAAGGCGCAGGCGGACGTCGCATCCGCGCTCAATATCACCCAGCCCTCGGTCTCGAAGATCGAAAAGCAGACCGACATGCACCTCTCGACGCTTCGCAACTATGTTGAAGCCGTCGGCGGCGAGCTGGAGCTGACCGTCAAACTGCCCAAGCGGCCGGCGTTGCGGATTCATCATCTGGGCGATCTTGCGTCGGTCGGTGCCGTTTCGGCACGGAAGAAGAGCGGCGATCCGTCGCCAAGGCGGCGCCATGGATGAGCTGCAACAGTCCATCTACGTCGATCGCTTTCGTTTGGCATTTCACACCAAGAAAGGTGCGGCATTTCAGGATTGGTTCGTCCTTCTGGCCGGACACGCTTTCGGTCCCGATTTCGAGGAGGTTCGCCCCTACGGTCCTTACGGCGACCTGAAATGCGATGGCCGCCGGATCAGCTCCGGCTCCGTGTTCCAGTGCTATGCACCCGACGCCATGAAAGAAGCCGACCTCATCGACAAGGTCGATGCGGACTTCCACGGCGCGCGTGCGCATTGGGGTGGCAATATGCTGGAGTGGGTGTTCGTACATAACGACGGGCGCAGGCTGCCGCCGAACGCGGTTCAGCATCTCGGCGGGCTTCGTCAGGCCCATGCACCGCTTCAAATCGCAACATGGTCCGAGCCGGAACTGCTCGATCTTGCCATGATGCTCGACCTGGCTGCGCTTCAGGCTCTCTTCGGCCCTGCGGCTTCGATCGCGATCGTGGATCGTCTCGTCATGTCCGATCTCGTCCCGATCATCGAGGCGCTCCAACGGCAAGAACCCAATCCGACCGATCCACCCTTGACGCCACCGTCGCCGGAAAAGCTGGAAAAGAACGCTCTTTCCGAGGAATCGGGCCTGTTCCTGCGTATCGGCCGTCGGAAGTCTGCGCTCGTCGACACCTTCTTCCGCAAAAGTCCGCGTCCCGATCTCGGTGAGCGCATCGCTGAGGCGTTTCGGCTGCGCTATGCCGAGCTGAAGGCTCTCGATCTTTCGGCGGATACGATCTTCAAGCACCTTCAGGATTATGCCGGCTTCAACGGTGAACCGAAGCGGCAAGGCGCGGCGCTGGCGGTCCTCGCCTATTTCTTCGATAGTTGCGACATTTTCGAAGATCCGATCGTCATTTCCGTGGAGGCGTCATGATCCTCCCGACGAAGCATGTCCGCCCCGATCGCGCGCTCATCGGCGTCGGCGCCGAGGTTCTCGATATCCTCAAACGGCCGATGACCATGTCGCGACTGTGGGACGAGATGCGCGGACGCCGCTCGCTCCATGCGCCCAACGCCCCGATCGACTACCAGTGGTTCATCCTGTCGCTCGACCTGCTCTTTACGATCGGCGCGGTCGATTTCGATCGCGGCCTGATGCGGAGGGTTCAGCCATGATCCGCCGTTTCGGTAGCGACCTCGAATCGTTCAAGACGCTGACCTTCAAGCCCGGCCTGAACATCCTTCTGGCCGACAAGAGCGAGGGCGCGAACGATCGCCAATCGAGAAATGGCGCCGGCAAGACCAGCTTCATCGAACTGGTTCATTTCCTATTTGGCGCCGACGCGCGCAAGGACAGCATCTTCCGATCCGATGCGCTGACGGCCTGGACTTTCGATGTCGCCGTCGACATTGCTGGTGACGCCATCTCGGCCGCGCGCAGTGGCGCCAAGCCGAGCCGGATCGTGGTCAATGGTCCGGTTGAGAACTGGCCGATCCCGCCCCAGTTCGATAGCCGAGCCGGGCTTTTTGAACTGTCCAACGAGAACTGGAAGGCCAATCTCGGCCAGCTCTGGTTCGGCTTGCCCATTTCGGCTGGCGACGAAGCCGAGCGCTTTCAGCCGTCGTTCCGTTCGCTCTTCTCCTATTTCGTCCGCCGTCAGAACAGCGGCGGCTTTCAGCAGCCGATGCAGCATTCAGGGATGCAGCAGGCATGGGATCAGCAGGTCTCGATCTGCTATCTGCTCGGGCTCGACTGGAGCATCCCCGGCCATTTTCAGGAACTGCGCGCACAGGAGAAGGTTGCGCAGGAACTGCGCAAGGCTGCCCGGAGCGGCGACCTTGGCCGGTTCTTTGGTAAGGCGGCCGATCTCAGGACGAGATTGACCATCGCCGAGGCTCGCGCAGCGCGGCTGCGTCAACAGCTTGAGACGTTCGAGGTCGTGCCAGAATACAAAGCTCTGGAGCGCGAGGCGAACGAGATCACACGCGAGATCGACGGCATGAACGTCGAGAACGTGATCGATGGCGATCTTCTGCAACAGCTTCGCGCCTCGCTGTCCGACGAGGATGCGCCCGATCTGGGGGATGTCACGAAGCTCTATGCCGAGGCCGGGGTCGTTCTGCCCGACATGGTGCGGCGGCGTTTCGACGAGGTGGAACGCTTCCACCGGATCATCATCGAGAACCGGCGCGCGCATCTGACCGCTGAGATCGCCTCGGCCGAGGCTCGCGTTGCCGATCGCGATCAGCGTACCGCCGAGCGCGACCGTCGCCGACGGCAGATCATGGGCGTGCTTCGCTCCGGCGGCGCACTGGAACACTACACTTCGCTGCGCGAGGAAGTCGGCCGAGCCGAGGCGGAGGTCGAGGGACTTCGCCAGCGGCTCGACACCGCCGAGCGGATCGAGAGCACCAAGGCCGAACTCGACATCGAGCGGGCCAACCTAACCAAGGCGCTGCGTGACGACATCCACGAGAGGGCCGACCTCATCCGCGAGGCGATCCTCGCCTTCGAGTCGCTGTCGGAATCCCTTTACGAGAAGGCGGGCAGCCTGACGATTTCCGAAACCGGAAGCGGCCCCCAGTTCGAGGTCCATATCGACGGGCAGCGAAGCAAGGGCATTACCAACATGCAGATCTTCTGCTTTGATCTCATGTTGACCGAAATCAGCCTGAAGAACGGCCGTGGTCCCGGCTTCCTGATACATGACAGCCACCTGTTCGATGGCGTGGACGAGCGGCAGGTCGCCAAGGCGTTGCAGCTCGGGGCCGAGCGGGCCGAGGCAGCCGGCTTCCAGTATATCGTCACGATGAACTCCGACGCGCTGCCGCGCGAGGGCTTCAAGGCCGGCTTCGACATCCGTTCTCGCATTATAGAAATGAAGCTGACAGATGCGACGGACACCGGGGGGCTGTTCGGCCTGCGCTTCGAGTAGGCCGGCCCATGCGATCCGTTCCCTTTACCCGACCCACCCTGATTGCCGCCGTCGAACTGTTCGAACAACACAGTCAGGCGCGCTTCAATCAGGTGGTGCTTCGTCTCGGGCTTGAGAATGAGATTTCTTCGAATACCAGCATCAGCGTCGCGAAGAAATGCGACTTGCTTGGACGCATCGTTGTTCAGCGCTCTGAAACCGTCATCGACACGCTCGACGGCCGCATGACACTCGGCGAAGCCGTGGTGCGCCAAGCCGCGTTGCTGGCACAACAGGATGCCACTCACCCGTTGCAGACGGCGTTTGCCCGCGGCCTGGCCCACGACGCCTTTGTATTGGTGTGGGATGACGATGGCCGCAGTGCCTCTATTCGGGCCGCGCTGCCGGGGGAAATCCAGCTCCCCGAAACCGATGATGAGGTGCATCGGCTCCTGAATCCTTCGGTTTCGCAACACCGCTCGGTCATCTCGATCAGGCGATCGAAGCGCACACCCGCGGCGATTGGGCGGCCTGCAACGGACAGCTTCGCACGTTCCTCGAAAGCCTATTCAGCGACATTGCCAGAAATGTCCGCCCGGAAGACGCGGCGAAACGGCCCAACGCCTAGAACCGTCGGGCGTTGCTGGAGGAAATCGGCTTCCTGTCGGCGAGCCGCAACGGATGGACTGCGGATGGGAAAAGCTACATCAATGGCCTATTCAAGATGCTGCACACTGAGGGATCGCATCCCGGTCTTTCGGATGAAGACCACAGCACCTTTCGTCTTCATGTCGTACTCGTAACCGCGCGAACCTTCCTCAGGCGCTTGGCCAATGGGCGGTAGGAGGCGCGAATGAGTGGATGGACACTGGATGATCTGCATCGCTTGGACCGGAAATATGCGGAGGAAGGCGTTCACACCCATCAGCGACCGTTCCGGGCCGCAATAGAATTGCTCGGCTCGAACTTCGTCATCGGCGCGGGTGGTAATCTTGAAGTCAAGCTTATCATGGATGCTTACGCTGCCATGGTGCCGGAAGTTGAAACGAGTTGGCCCGGTGCCGGGATCGGATTGGTCGCGTCTGTCGATCAGGCACGAAAGGCCGTTTTCCCCATCGTCTTCGGCCAGAATGCCCCCCAGCCTTGGCAGATGACGGGTTTCGAGAATGCCGAGGAATGGTGGAATTGGTGCCGCCAGGATCGGATGATCGCCGCGGATGTCGCCTTTGCGGGCGCTGACATTCACGACTTCACGATGGGTCTCAACCAAGTTGAGCAAGGCAATGCTGATGCGGTGACGCTCTGGCGGATGGCGGGGTCGAATCTCGAAGACGCAGCAAACACCTTGCCGTCCGCGTTCAGCCACGATTCGGTTATCCAGCCGATTTGTATGGTGGCGGAGTTATCGATGAAGGCCGCATTGGTATGGGATGGTGTCGATCCTGAATCCTTCCGAAAAAGCAAGGATGGTCACAATCTGGCTCTGCTCGCCCAGCGTATGGGTATGGCGCGACCGCACCGCGACGATGCGCGAGTTCAAGCCGTGGTGGCGAATCTGCCGCCCTATGTTGCCAGCCGCTATAAACCAGCAGGGTTAAGGCGGCTTCAAGTGGTCAGGTCCACTACTCGATCATGTAGCCCAGCGCGCGATAGCCCGCGCGTCGCTTCGTGGCCATCCGGGCCAGAACGGGAACAGCTTTATCGACGTAGTCGACGACCAACACGTCTCTCTTTCCATCATGCTGTCGATGCAGACGACCGACATACTGCGTCAGGGTTCCCTTCCAGGCGATCGGCATCGTTAGGAACAACGTATCAAGCCGGGCGTCATCGAAGCCTTCACCGATGTAGCGGCCTGTCGCGAGTATCAGGCGCTCGTCATCGTCAGCAACATTCAATGTCGTATTGGCTAGCTTGCGATCCCTCGCGGACATGCCGCCGCGCAGAACCACAAGATTCTTCACGAACGACGAGAACCTCTGCTGAAGATAATCGAGATGGTCCTTTCGCTCCGTCAGGACGATGGGAGAACGCTTGGCTTCCAGCGATTTCAGCACATCATCAAAGATCAGGTCATTTCGGCTACTGTCCTGCGCCAGGGCCGCATAGATCGCGGGCATTGATGGGCGCTCGACGGAGGCCAGGGACGATGGCAATTCAAATTTCGTCGAACGGTCGCGGGCACGATGACGAATGCCACGCTCGGTCGCTTGGACCCTCGCATCCACCCGATGGCGAACGGGGCCGCATTGCATGAAGATAATGGGATGATGTCCGTCCTTTCGGGCGACAGTCGCAGATAAACCAACGACGTATCGCGCCTTTGATCGCCGAGCGACAAGCTCGAAGCTTGTTGCGGACAGGTGATGGCATTCGTCGACAATGAGATGGCCGTAATCGGCGACGATATCGGCAACCTCTCCATTGCGCACCAGGCTTTGGATCAGCGCCACATCGATGACGCCAGTCGGCTTCCTTTTTCCGCCCCCGATAATACCGATCTGTTTCGGGTCAATGTTCAAAAAGGAACCGAGTCGCTCCACCCATTGAGTGAGCAGTTCTCGGCGATGAACGAGAATCAGCGCATTGCGGGCGCGGTGCGCGATGAGGGCTGCTGCGACAACCGTCTTGCCAAAGGCCGTCGTGGCGGCGAGCACCCCGTTGTCGTGGGCGACGAGAACATCGAAAGCCGCCAACTGCGGCCGTCGCAATTCGCCCTGGAAGGATACGTTCGCGGGAAGTGCCGTACCGATTTCGCGCATATCTTCCAGATCGGCCGCGGCGCCATGGCTTTTGATGAGATCGATTGCTTCCTCGAGGCAGCCCCGCGGTAGAGCGACATGCTGCGCAAACAGCTCGGCGCATGAGACGACCCGAGGCTTGCCGAATGTCGGCAACCGCATGGATCGCGACGACGCGATCGAGCGCCTGAAGGACATGAAGGCCCGCCTCTCGACCAAGATGGTTGGCGAGACCCTCGAACAGCACTGTGAGACCGAGTTCAACCGG
This sequence comes from Bradyrhizobium sp. CCGUVB1N3, assembly GCF_024199925.1. NCBI lineage: Bacteria > Pseudomonadati > Pseudomonadota > Alphaproteobacteria > Hyphomicrobiales > Nitrobacteraceae > Bradyrhizobium > Bradyrhizobium sp. CCGUVB1N3. The sequence goes on along the minus strand of NZ_JANADR010000002.1, from coordinate 175,242 downwards.
GTGCGCTCGATGGCCTTTCCGCGGGCGTACTTCGAGAAGGACAATGACACGCGGACCGGCAGCAAGGGCGACTATATCTTCCGCGACTCGGACGACGCCGGCACCGAGATCATCTCGATCATGTTCGAGATGAAGAACGAAAGCGACAAAACCGCCACGAAGAGCAAGAACGAGGACTTCCTCAAGGAGCTTGACCGGGACCGGACCGAGAAGGGCTGTGAGTATGCCATCCTGGTCTCCTTGCTTGAGCCGGACAACGAACTCTACAACGCCGGCATTGTCGACGTCTTCCACCGCTATCCGAAAATGTATGTTATCCGGCCGCAGTTCTTCCTGCCGATGATTACGCTCTTGCGGAATGCCGCGATCAACTCGCTGAAGTACAAGACTGAGCTGGCGCTGGTGAAGGCGCAGAACATCGACATCACCCAGTTTGAAAGCCAGCTAGAGACCTTTAAGACGGCGTTCTCGAAGAACTACGATCTGGCTTCCAGGAATTTCCAGACCGCAATCACCGAGATCGACAAGTCCATTGATCATCTGCAGAAGACCAAAGATGCGCTGATCGGCGCGGACCGCAACCTGCGCCTCGCGAACGACAAGGCGCAGGACGTGACGATCAAGAAGTTGACTCGCTCCAATCCGACGATGGCAGCGAAGTTTGCGGAGTTCAAAAGCCATGGCGCTGAAGCAGCGGAGTGATTTCTAGCCAGGTCAGGCAGAAACTACCGTGACGTCAGATTGGGGGTGACCAATAGATGGTCGCGGGGATGTCCCGGGTTCTGTTGATTTTCTGAAGAGGTCGGCGTTGCCCACCTTGAGCCGGTAGGCTCGGGGTGCTGATTCCTCAAAGGAGAGCAACGCCATGACGAGAGATATCACACCGGCTGGTTGGCCGCCGACTGGGGCTGTCGACGAAGCGTTTACAGAAGTGCGGGCGAGCTTTGATCGGTTCTGCCTTGCGGCGGGATCGAGGCGCTCGGCACGATGATGGAGGCGGATGTCACGGCGGCCTGCGGGCCGCGCCACGGTCGCGATGCGGCGCGGCGGGCGCACCGTTGGGGCCGAACGCGCGGACGGATCGGCTTCCACGGCGGCAAGATCGAGGTCGAGCGCCCGCGGGTCCGGGGCGTGGACGGCCGCGAGGTCACGATCCCGAGCTGGGAAACGGCAGCGCAGGAGGACTGGCTCGGTCGCTGGGCGATGAACCTGATGCTGATCAATGTGTCGACGCGCCGGTTCGGCCGCGCCGGCTGCCCGAGGGAGACGTGCCGGCACCGCCCGGATCGGGGGTTTCGAAGTCGGCGGCCTCGCGGAGGTTCGTAGCGCTGTCGGCGGCGCGGCTGGCCGACTTCATGGCTGCCGATCTGTCCGCGCTCGACCTTCTGGTGGTCCAAATCGACGGGCTGCATCTCGGCGAGGATCTCGTGCTGGTCGCCGCGATCGGGGTTGACGGCGAAGGCAACAAGCATCCGCTGGCGCTGGTGGAAGGGGCGACCGAGAATGCCGCAACGGTTCAGACCCTGCTGGACAACCTGGTCTCGCGCGGGGCTCGACCCGACGGCGCCAAGACTGTTCATCGCCGACGGTGCGAAGGCGTTGTCGAAGGCGATCCGCCGCACCTTCGGTTCGGCCGCAGCGATCCAGCGCTGCCAGATCCACAAGGCGACACAACATCATGGAACGCCTGCCGAAAGAGCATCATGCGGCCACCCGTCGGGTGCTGCGCCAGGCCTGGGAGCTCGATGACGCCGACAAGGCTGAAAAACTGATCCGCAATCTCGCGCGTCGACTCGACCAGCAATGGCCCGGCGTAGCGGCGAGCATCCTCGAAGGCCTCGATGAAATCCTGACTGTCGTCCGGTTGAAGTTGCCGAAGGAGCTTCGTCGATCGCTCGCCTGTACCAACATCGCCGAGAACATGATGGGCACCATTCGCCGTGTCACGCGCAACGTCAAACGCTGGCGGGATGCCGGTATGGCCTTGCGATGGGTCGCGGCCGGCATGATCGAGGCCAACAAGGGCTTCCGACGATTGAAGGCGCATAAGCAATTGTCGGTTCTGCGTGCGGCTCTTCAAGCTCGCCACAATCGCATGACGATCAACCCCGTTGCCCACGTCACGAGGGCCGCGTAACATTCATTCCGGCAACGTCGGCCCGACCTAGTTCAACAGCGATCGGGACATCCCCATCACGCGTGTCCGAAGCTGGTATGCTTCACTGACGCTGCGATGATGGCGCAGTAAGCCGTGGGCCCGACACCGAATTCACCTCTCGTTCACCACGTAACCATATGATACTTAATGAGTTATCTATTTGTTCTTGATTTGTTCTTCTCATCCACTAAACTGGCTTTTGAACTTTTTGCCCACAAATGTTGGCTCCTCAAACTAGTGGACTTCGTCACTGTGGATTCGACGCCGCCGCAGGGGGTGGCTAGGGTTGGATGATGAACCTGCTTGCACGAATGAATGACGGACCCGCCGTACGGTCGATCTCGCCGCGCAGGGAGCTCGGAGCGTACGAGGCGCTGTGGCTCGAGAAGGGCGCGACCTTCAAAACGATCGCAGAGAAGTTCGCTTCCGATCCGACTGCCGTCCCATCCGATTTCGTTCCGGGTGCTGTAGCTGACGCTTGCGCTGCGGAGGTTCTGGCAGCACTTAAGAAGGCTGGCATCTGCAGGTTTGGCACCCGGCTGAATCTTACTGGGAATTATCCTTCGAAGCTCCGAGACGCGAGGCATCCCGTAGAGATGCTGTACTTCCAAGGCGCTTGGGAACTCGTCGAGACCCGGTGTGTCGCCATCGTAGGCAGCCGCAATGCGAGCGAAGAGGGGAAACTGCGTGCGGGTAAGCTCTCACGTGCATTGGTCGAACGCGGCTTCACCGTCGTGTCGGGATTAGCGACCGGTATCGACACCGCAGCTCATACAGCCGCGATCGAGGCGAAGGGCCACACCATTGCGGTGATCGGCACGCCGATCGGAATCTATTACCCGAAGGAAAACCAGGTTCTCCAACGCAAGATCGCGGAGCAGCATCTGCTCATTTCGCAGGTGCCAGTGCTGCGATACGCTAGTCAGTATGTGCCGCAGAACAAGCTGTTCTTTCCCGAGCGGAATGTCACGATGAGCGCGCTCACGGAGGGGACGGTTATCGTGGAGGCCAGCGACACGAGCGGGACGCTCACGCAGGCTCGTGCCGCACTTCAGCAGGGCCGCAAGCTGTTCATCCTCGATTCTTGCTTCAAGCGGGATGGCATCACCTGGCCGGCGAGCTTCGAGAAGCGAGGCGCGATTCGTGTCCGCGACCTCGCCGATATCTTGGGCGTATTAGGTGATGGCACGCCTGCTTCAGCAAATTGACGAAACAAACCGGCGGGACCACTGGTACCTCGACGAGAGTGACGACTGTCATTATCTCTATGAGTACACAGCAGGTAAGGGCTGGCGAGGCGGCGATACCAACCAACTGATCCACAATCTTCAGAAGAAGCGCGGCGATGGCGGCTACCATTACAAGGCGCCAGCGATCGCAAGATGTGCTCGTGACTTGTCTGCGGTTCTGAGTGCGGAATGGCTGGACCAGGCCACGATTGTCCCCATTCCACCATCGAAGGCGAAGACCGACCCGGCTTACGATGATCGGATGGTTCAGGTATGCAGAGGAATCCGCGCTGCGACCCCACCAGATGTTCGGGAGCTAGTCGAGCAGATCGCCTCCACTGACACGTTCAAGGGTGGCCACAGGAAGTCGCCGGCCGAACTCAAACAAAACTATAGGATCGTCGAAAATCGGCTGCAAAACTTGCGGGGTATCGTCGGGATTTTCGACGATGTTCTCACGACCGGCTCCCATTTCAAGGCAATCAAGGAAATGATTTTGGAGCGCGCTCCACAAGCCCGCGTGATCGGTCTTTTCGTTGCCAGACGCGCGATTCCAAATCCGTTTGAAGAACTCTCCGAAGACGATCTGCTGAAGTTATAGTTGGTACTTCGCGGCGACCCGTGAACCGGCGTGACGCTCGCGGCCTGATCGTAATGACGTGCCCATCCGGGTTGGGTGCTGATAAGAGAATTACACAAACGGAGTCAGTTCGCTGACTGATAAGGTTTGGTCGCAAATGGAGTCAGTTGAATGACTAATAAAGTTGTTAACAGAGGCTTTTCAGTCCCAGTGGCCTCAAGCGCTGTCTCTAACGGTAGCGCTCACATCTTGGTACAGCTTCGATGCTCGATGGGCTTCCGCTCGCCCGTCTCCGAGTCGCGTTGGTCACCCCGTCTGCAGCGAGGCGAAGGGCAATAACCCTTTCGTTCTATTGAAAGTTGCGTTGAGGTTAGCGACGATAGAAGCAGGGGGAGCAATCAATGGCTTTCAAGTTCGACGACACCGCACCGTTGCCAGACAATCTTGCGACATATGCGAAGGAGGTATCCGGGCTCGATGGTATCTTAGGACCTGTCCTTGCCGCCCGGCTCGAGGATTTGATCGCCGGCGCCGACGCCGACGGGATCCTGGATCAGCTTCTCGCGGCCCTGGTGCAGACCCCGAAGGGGGCGTCGTGAGCGGCTGGTTTCTCGAGTGTCTTGAAGTCGAAGGCTTCCGCGGCATCAACAACGAGGGTGATCCGCTCGTCCTGAATTTCACCCACGACGCCGTGAACTCGGTTTCCGCTCCGAACGGCGTCGGCAAAAGCTCGATCTTCGACGCCCTAACGTACGCGCTGCGCAAGCGTATCCCCAAACTCGACGAGTTGCCGGCCTCTGAGGGGGGCGACGGCTACTACCTGAACCGCTTCCACTCGAAGAGCACGGGGACGATCAAGCTGACCGTACACCCAGATGGCGCCGGCAAGCCCGTCACCATTTCGATCACGCGCGACGTGGCTGGCGCGCGAAAGGTTTCTGCGCCCAAAGGCGTTGACGGCGAAAAGTTGCTCGCCTCCCTCAACCGCGATTTCGTGCTCCTAGATCACAAGACGCTACAATCGTTCATTGATGACAAGGCCCTCGAGCGCGGCCGCGCCTTTGCCGGCCTGCTAGGACTTGCCGCGTACTCGGCGCTTCGTCAGGAACTCCAGGCACTTTCGAACACGAGGGCGTTCAACAACCATTTCGATGTCAAAGCCCTCAACCAGCAAGATACCTCACTGAAGGCGACGATCATCAAGCAGCAAGCGGAGGCCGTCAGCGCCTTCCAGGCGCTGACCCAGACGTCGTTGCTTGACCAGAAGGATCATGCGGCTGCGGTACTCAAAGCTCACAACGCCCTTCACCAAATTGCGATTCTGAACCCCCACTGCACCGGCAAACTGTTCGGCGAGATTGTCATCGACGACTGCGTCGAGGCCATCAAAAAAGCCGAAGGTGGAGACGCTCCGGCACGCCTTGCGGGCCTGCAGCGGCAGGAGACGATGATCGCCAGCCGGATTTCGGTAGGCCCATCCGACGACAACTTTAAGAAGCTGCTCTCCCTTGCGACCGAACGGGATCAGGCGATGTCGCGGACCGCCGGAAAGCTCCTCAAGGCCCTATACGCCGCGAGCCGAGCGGTTCTGTGCGATGATTCGTGGCCTAACAAGAATCAGTGCCCGGCGTGCGAGCAGGAGAGCGCAGGATCTCTGCTTCCAGGGCTGGAAGCCCGTTTGGCGGCGTTCCAGGAACTCGAGGATTGTACAGCAAAGCTTGAGACCGAATGGAAAGGCGGAGGATGGGGCGAGCTCCGCAAACTTGAAGAGGCGCATGCTGAAGGTGGCGACCAACTAATGTTCGCGGCGCTCGGCAAGAGAGCGGAGCTAGCGTTGACTGAAAGTGAGGTGCGCGACCTCTGGGCGTGGCGCTCAACTTTGCTGGAACGTGCTGCGGCTGCGTTGCAAGATACGAAGACGAAGCGAGAGGCCCTCGAAAAGGAGTTGCCAGCCTCTCTGGTCGCCGTCACGAGCGCGGTCGAAGCGGCGCGCCGCCTCCAAAAGGCCTGGAAGGACGTTCTTGACGCACAGGCCGGCCTCGCCAAGGTTACCAGCAAGCTTGCTGCGATCAATCGCATCAAGGGTTTTCTGGACAAAGCAAGCGACACTTTCGCGGCTGCTGAGGCCGACTTGTCAAAGCGGCGTCTCGCGGCGGTCGAGCCGCTATGCCAGAAGTTCTTCGGGTCCATCATGTACGAGCCCGTCAAACCGTCCCTGGCCAAGGCCGATGGCGCGGAGGCTCTTTCCATCGGGCTTTCGCAGTTTTTCACTTTGAGGAACGTCTCAGCGCAGGCACTTCTTTCAGAGAGCTTCCGCAACGCCTTTGCAGTGTCGGTCTACCTAGCGGCCGCGACGCTTTATGGCGGCGAACCGCGTTTCATCGTGCTTGACGACGTCACTTCGAGCTTTGACGCCGGCCACCAATTCCACCTGATGGAGCTCATTCGCACACAGTTTGCGCGGCCGATGCAAGCCAACGGCCCGCAAGTCATCCTGCTGAGCCACGACACTCTGCTAGAGAAGCTCTTCAACCGGAACAACGGCCAAAGCTGGAAACATCAACGGTTGGAGGGAACGGCCCGCACGGCTGTGCTGCCGCAGTCCGACGCGGTCAACCGGGTTCGTGACGCTACGCTCCGCTTTCTACAGGCAGGCCAAGTAGACGATGCCGCACCGCGCCTTCGGCAGTATCTCGAACATCGGCTATTGGACGTCATCCAGAAGGTAAAGATACCCGTGCCGATCGACTTCGCACTCGACGATAACAATAAGCAGGTTGGCAACGCGTCAGCCGCAATCGAAGCCGCTGTAAAGCTGCATAAGGCGGCCGGCATCCTCGTGCTTGACGCCGCCCAAGAGGCCGGTCTGCAGACCCACATGGCGAGCATAACCGGGAATTTCGTCGCTCACTTCGCTACCGGATCGACCAGCGCCTTTTCTAGCGGGTCGCTGCTCGGCGTGATGCAAGCGATCGACGAGTACGCCGAATGCTTCATGTACGAAGATCCACCCGGCGGCGGTACCAAGAAATTCTATCGTTCACTGAGTAAGCGCTGAGATGCAGGACGAGGCAATCGGGGCGGGCACCTCCGGCCATGAATAGCGCTGGCTCTTTAAGCTGGCAGCTCGTGTTTCTCTGGTGTGACTTTGTACCCGTCGCCGCTTTGCTCCACCGCATAGTAGATACCTCGAAGCCGGAACGTCGCTGGCAAGGGAACGTTGGCATGCAAATTGGGTGCGAGCTGATAGTCCCCGTCCAGCTCGCCACGATGGTTCGCGATCTCGGCGCGCGAGCAAAGTAGCGCGCTGAGCCCGTTGTGTTCCCCGTCTTGAAAAACCCCGGTCGAGATTTCAGTGCCGCTCTTAGCCGCGTCACCTGCATCTTCCGCTTTGGGGGCTTTCCTGATGGTTCCGTGAAAATGATATCCGGAACCAACGATCTGGGCAGTCGTCTTGTCGAGGGTAAGATATTGGGGGCCCACCGTATACGCAGCCTGAAGCATACGGGGTGGGTTTGTGTCGGAACTGTCGAAGGGAATACGTCGAGGGTTCAGCGCGATGACAAACGCATCTTCCTTTGATACGTAGCCCTTTTCGATCCAGTTTGAGTCTTGCCTCTCGTACTTCTCCGAAATGCTGCTGAGATATCGCAGTACCATTTTCTGGTTCGGTGTCACGGCTTGAAAGACTAGCAGCGAGCCCCGATAACGGCGCGGAGCGCCGAACTCGCAGGTAGACCAAGGCCGCGCACATAAAAGCACGCCGGCAGAACGGGTTGTGCACGGCTCTACCGAGCTGGTGCTCGCATGGACGCCGGTTGTCCCGGCAGCTTCAACCTGGACCCCGTCTCGGTCAGCTTGCCGCCAGCGAGGTCAAATACCTGCAGGTCCCTGTCGAGATAGTTGGCTACATAGAGGTAGTCGCTGTTTGGGCTGTAAGCGACGCCCTCCGGCAGGCGGCCAAGCGGCGCACGCGCTGTTACCGTCAGGCTACCGCCAGTGCCGATCGACATCAAAACGAGTTCGCCCCTCTTAGTCGAACTGCCAAGCAGCAGCGGGGTAGCTGCAGTCTTCCCATCGGGCGCTATCGCGAAACCTTCCGGTCCGACACCAGGGCTCATCAAGTCGACCACGTGGGGATGTGGGCCGGTTGCTTCGATAATCACCGCCGCATCAGCGTTGTTCTTCAGTGCGCCGGTGTTTGAGGCAATGACGTATTTTCCGTCTGGCGTGATGTCGATGTTGTAAGGATTGAATGCCGAAGGAATGTCCATCGAATTGTCGTAGGCCACGTCTTGTCCATCGATTGCCAACACGCCGATTTTGTTCGCAAGATTGAGGCAGACGAAGGCGCGCTTGCCGTCAGGCGCGATGACTACGGCCGCGGCCTGCTGCTCCAGCGGCACTTCGCGGACGGCTTTGACCGTCGTACCCTGGATCGAGACAACAGAGACACTTTTGCCCTCTCGGTTGGCAATCAACGCGAGATCGCCCTTCTTCGAAATCGACAGGCCCGACGGCTGCCGTCCGACGGTAACCGCATCGATCACCTTCGGCGGGGCCGCAGTGAGGTCAATCACGTACAGTTTGTCGTCGGGGACCGTTTTCCAAGCGTTGCCCTCCTGAATGTGAACCACGGAATTGGCGACTAGGCCCAACTTGCCGTCCGGTGTAATCTGCAAATTGGTGGGCGGCCCCAGCAGGGAGTTCGCCACCGGCACGCTGGCGCGAATCTTGGGTTTGGCGGGGGCGGAAACATCAATGACCAGCACGGCGTCGTTACCCGGAGCGCCCTTCGTTTGGCCTTCAGGACCATAGGTGATCTTGCTGTCAAGTCCGATCAGGATATCGTTGGTTCCGGCCTGCGCCGAGCCGCTGCCGATCAGGCCAACAAGGCATATGGCACACAGAGCATTGCGTAGGTTCATGATGCGTTTTCGTTGCGCCATTTCTAAGTGAGCCTTCACCGTTCACGCAGTATTAATAACTGGTACCCCTTACCGCGCTCAGGCCGCGCAACCACGCGACCGCCTCGGGTCATGAACGGTAAGCATCGAGTGAGCACATTGCGTCTGCTCTTGGGCGGATAGCATTCCCCGCTCCGTCTGCGGTCCCTAGTCCTGTGAATGTACAACGAAGGCGATTGAAACAGAAAAGTCCACCTGCCAAAAATGAGGGGGAATGATAAACCGGAGTCACTGCACATGATCGTCGCGGCATCACGAAGTGGCCCAGTCGGCCATCGCTCCAAGAAGAAGTTGAGTCAGGTGAATCGGTTGTGATTCTGTGATGGCGCTTGATTCGGGATGGAGCGTCTAATGTGGAAGCCTGAACACCGGTGCGCGGCTGAACGGCACGGGCTTCGTTATCCGAGTGATTTTACCGAGGCGGAATGGGCGATCATCGCACCGAGGATTTCGCCGGCCAAGCGGGGCGGCCGGCCGCGGAATGTCGATGTCCGCGAGGTTCTTTAACGCGATCTTCTACGTGTTGTGGACGGGTGTCAGTGGAAGGCGCTGCCGAAAGCAGATTTACGCGACTATTTGGATGTTGCGTCATAATACACCTTCAGTTTTTTGAGAGGGTCGAAGAGGTCCGGAGCAACTGCAGTACTTGAATTCGTATCGAGGTCAGGTGGCTCGGATACCTGATCTTTCCACGAAGCGAGGTCTCCTGGGAGAGTGGCAGGTTCGCGCCTTCGGCGGGGCTTCGGTCCCGCGCCTCCGCTACCTTAGGAGGGCTATGTAGTCCCTGTGGAGGCAAGTTGGTCTTGCCCCGCCATCAAACCGTACGGTGATGCCGGTGGTACGAAGACTGACTTCGACGACCGTACCGGTCTTCATAGCGAGATCGGGGCACCGAAGAGCACCAAGCTTGCTCAGCTGGAAACGGGCGCCCACGACGACTTTGTCGGTCTTTTGAGCAATCATTTCATAATCCGAATTAATGAAAATCTGTGGTTCCAAAAAACCAGCAGACAATACCCTCAATCGTGATCATCTGCAACTTAGGGTGAATATGGCCGAAAACGCGCGCGTTCCGAGAATGGAACCCGCCGAACGTCTGCGTTTCCAAAGCGTTTGGAGTGGAGCGAATTTCATGACGGGAGGAGATCGTGAAACGTCCAACACGTTTTTAGATTACCGGCGCCCCTGCGAGTGCTCGTGTTGGGTACCGAACCACGCGCCGCCAATCTAAAAACGCTCTCTATTATGCGGAGAGCGGGATTATGCGAAGTGCCGCCCTGTGATGGGCTGGTTTTCGCCGATCTCGGCGTGCTCCGCTCCGCATAATCCCAGACGTCTCGGGCCGTAGTGATGCATTGTCCGCCTTAAGCTGAGATCGCCTTTGGTCTATGTTGGCTCGCGGGATGAACGTAGGCGCGGACTGCAAGCCGGTGGATAAGAATGATGCTTGGGAAGAGATTGCGCGCATCCGACAGCGGTTGGCTGATCTGGATGCCGAGCGGATGGAGCTTGAGCGCAAGTTGGAAGCGCTTGAGCAAAAGCTGACATCCGGCAGCGAGGCTGAAACACCTGCTTTTTTCGACACCCCCGTTACCAATAACTCGCAATCAATCGAGAAAGTCGAGTTGTTCCGACGCTTGTTCGGCGGGCGTCCCGATGTTTTTCCGGTGCGCTGGGATAACAAAAAGACGGGACGCTCCGGTTATTCGCCGGCGTGCTCGAATGAGTGGGCAAAGGGGATCTGCGGCAAGCCGAAGGTAAAATGCGGGGAATGTCCGCATCAGGCGTTTATTCCGCCTTCCGAGGACATTATCGAAAAGCATCTGCGCGGCGGCGATGCTCGCACCGGTGACTTTGTCGCCGGGGTTTATCCATTGCTGCAGGATGAGACATGCTGGTTCCTTGCCGCCGACTTCGACAAGGAAAGCTGGGCGGATGACGCCAGAGCATTGCTCGGCACCTGTCATGTGAAAGGAATTGCCGCGGCCCTGGAGCGGTCGAGATCGGGAAATGGCGGCCATGTCTGGGTATTCTTCTCCGAGCCTGTTCCAGCAAGGATCGCCAGGCAGATGGGGGCGGCCTTGATCACGGAGACGATGGAAAAACGGCCCGAAATCGGCTTCACCTCCTATGATCGCTTCTTTCCCAATCAGGACACGATGCCCCTTGGGGGCTTTGGCAACCTGATTGCATTGCCGTTGCAAAGGAAAGCTCGTGAGATCGGCAACAGCGTTTTTGTCGACAACGTGTGTTTCGGCGTGGGGTCTCAACCATGATCGGCGTGGGGGTCCCATCATTTCAATTCAATGAAATCAATGGCCTGAAGGGGTCCCGACGACGCCGATGGGGGGCATTTTTCAATCAGCATTCACACAGGCGGACCGCACGCGTATCGTCTGTATAGCAACAGGAGAGCCCAATGGACGACACGTTGGCGGCAGCGCGCCGCTGGTATGCCGAAGACCTGCTATATAAGACCCCGCTCCTGCAAAACCCTCAGCTGATCAACGCATTCGCGTCTGTTCCACGTGAGCTATTCGTCGGCCCCGGACCGTGGCGCATCATCTCGGACCCGTACGACAATAGCGCATTCCTGACCCCCGATACCGACCCCCGCTGGCTCTATCATGACGTTCTCGTGACGATTGATCCGAACCGTAATCTCAACAACGGGATGCCCAGTTTCTGGGCGCGCAATTTGGACCATCTCCATATCGCGCGCGGCGAACGGGTGCTCCAGGTCGGTGCCGGGACCGGATACTATTCGGCAGTGCTAGCTGAGATTGTCGGCCCCTTTGGTCGTGTGACGGCGGTGGAAACCGACCCAGCTTTGGCGGCGCAGGCCCAGGCAAATCTTGCGAACTGGCCGCAGGTCGATGTCGTCGCAGGCGACGGCCGGACGGTAGATGTCGGCGAGCTTGATATCGTAGTCGTGTTCGCTGGCTCTACACACCCCTCCCGTCTCTGGCTCGATCGCCTCGTCGAAGGTGGCCGGCTTCTGATGCCGCTGACCAGCGAGTCCCGGAGGGGCTTTCTTCTCCGTGTGGTCCGGCGTCGAAATCGGTTCGAGGCCTCTTCGATCGGCGGCGTGGCTGTTTATCCTTGCATGCGCTCGAAGGCCTGCCGCGCGGCAAGGTGCCGATCCGCGCGCTGCACGTTGATGATCCCAGACCTGGCGACGTGGCAAAAGTCTGGTTTCAAGGACCCGGATTTTGGCTCGAAGGAGATCCTGTCGAAGTGGAGGCCGCACCCGAAAGTGATCGGAATCGGTCGAAATCGTACGAGACACTCTCGTCTGGCCCATTGCGGTCCGTCACAAGGCGCGAACTGAGGTCGTCCAACGATCGATAATCTCTCGGAATACGGCACGGAGCCGTGGCTTTCATGCAGCGTATCGTCGCGTGAAGGCGTTAGCCAACGGGCTCCTCGAGGACGCCCGCCAATCATCGAGTTGTACGGGGCATTCTAAGACGTCCTCCGTGTAGAAACTCGCAAGCCATGGAGCAGGAGACGACTTTTCGTGTAGGCGGCAAAATCTGCAGCGGTACGGCCCGAGCCGCCACCAGCCGAACCAAATGCGGTCGTCGCAACCACCGTCCCACCGGGACATCGCTGGCCCGTCTAGAGCCGGACCAACACCTCGCAAGACTTGATCAGGCTGGCTTAGCTGTGCCCCGACCGAACGATGTCGAAATCGAAGAACAAGGTCTCGTTGAGCAGCTCATCGCGCATCCGGCCATGGATGGGGAAGACGGTTCCGTTCTCTCGGCGCCGGTGGCATGATGTGCCGGCGGTAGAAGGAGCCATTCAAGACATTCAAGAGATTTACGATGGCGTGACGTACGGCGGGCATGGTTGGTTGAGGCGGAGGCCCGTTGATTCTTTTTTCCGCCCCGCATATGCGAGGCGACGATGTTGCAGGAAGGCGTAGGCAATCATTGTCATCAGGGCATGGCGATGAGGACCTGCCATGATCGCCCTTCGAAGTGATCAAGTCCAAGCTCCTCCTTCAACTGCTGATGCGCCTGCTCACAAATCCACCCTGCCTTGAGTTGGATTTACGCGTCGATCTACCCGCGCCCCTGGGATCCCTTGCTCAGCAAGCCGCCGGTTATCGCTTCGTCGTCGCCTCTTGCCTCGCCGTCTCGCGCTGCGCCGACGTCACCACATGGGGCATATCCGATGACCATTCCTGGCTTCTCAAAATGTTCCCGGGTTATGGCGACACTTTGCTTTTCGATCGGCGCGGCGATCCGAAGCTGGCGTACGCGGCCGTGATCGCCGCGCTTCGCTTTGAAAAGCCCTCGTCGAGAATCCACTCGGTCACGACAAAAAAGGGACGCAAGACGCCCAACAGCGCGCTGACATCCTGCTGTAACGCATTCATGCGCCTGCATTAAAATTGCCACCGTCCCCCCTCAGCACTCACGTGTCGCCAGCTTATAATGACTTGTTGCCGCGCGATGAGCGTGCGCAGGCTTCGGTGGGGTGGTGGGAATATCAGGCAGCTGGCGATTGCGGCGCGATCGTTTCCAGTGTCATATAGCGGCCGCGCTGGACCGCCCACCCAACCTCCACCAGATACACGAAGCCGAGCGCCATCGGGAATGGAGTAAGAAGCGCATAAGCGCTTCCCCTCGCCGAACCGTACGCAAACTGCCGAAGCTCGCGCGTTCCTCGATGAGGCCGAGACCGACGTTCTGGCCTATATGAGCTTCCGGGCCGCGCACCGCGCCAAGCTGCACTCGGTCAATCCGCTCGAACGGGTCAACGGCGAGTGGTCGGCATCTTGTCCAACGAGCAGTGGCAGGTCAAAATCTAATCAAGGTTTCGAGGATCACGCTCAGTCGCCTACCCCGATGGGAACGATATTTTGGTGCCTGGCGTGGTCATCGACATCCGGTCGATTGGCACGCGAATTGCTGGCTCGAACATGGCTGCAGAAGAACGCCACCACCCCGATGGTCGAGAGGGTATCAATGTCAAACCCTAATTGGTTCTCATGGTTCGCTTTCCCATTCTTTGCGCCACTTAGCGGGGCAGTGACTCAGGACATTAAAACGAATGTCCGCCGCGGAGTTCCGGAAATCGAAAATGATGTACTTAAGAAGGTTGGCTTAGGCCGACAGCTCGGCATCATTTCCCGAGCCGTTGTGGAGCTCAAAGAGGAACTCGGGAATGCAGGCCTCAAAATCGGTGCCGGAACGGCAATCGGGAAACTCGAACAGATGGTAAAAGACGTGGAAGAGATAAAACAGGTTCACCGCAGTGCCGCCGACCGGGAGGCCAATCTCGCGCTGGACCGCCTGAAGGCCGTCAACCCTGCGCGCTATAACGCTTTCGTTCATGCGCGCCAGACGAGCGGGAGCCCTGACGGAGACGCCGATCGGCACCACTCTGATCAGCTGTAGAAGTTTCGACTTAGTCTTAGTGTCTGTTCGAAAACATGCTGAGTCGAATGAATCGGTTGTGATTCAAGGTGAGCGGCCTGATTCGATGGGGACGTGCCGCCAATGTGGACTACCGAGAACCGTGCACGCTACGACCGCAGCCGCCTGCGCTATCCGAGCGACTTGACCGACGAGGAGTGGGCGCTGATCGCGCCTCGCATCCCGCCGGCCAAGCGCGGCGGCAACAAGCGTACGGTGGACCTGCGCGAGATTGCCAACGGGCTGATGTACATCCTGAGCACAGGTTGCCAGTGCACGCTCGATGAAATTCATCACACCCTCTATGTCGAATGTCGCGAAAGGGCCGAGCGTGAGGCTTCTCCCACCGCCGCCATCATCGATAGCCAGAGCGTGAAAAGCGCTGAAAAAGGGGGCCTCATGATCTCCATGGCTACGACGCGGGCAAGAAGATCAAGGGCAAGAAGCGGCACATTCTCGTCGACACGCAAGGCCTCTTGATGCACGCCATCGTGCATGCGGCGGACATCCAGGATCGCGACGGCGGCGTGCTTCGCACATATCGCAGCCGGAAATACCTTCACCACCGCCGAAATCCAGCCCGCCGTCATCGAAGCGCTCGGCTGCGCCCCCGAGCGATACACGCTCGCCTCGCTCCGCTACGACCTCTCGAAACTCCGCGCCAAAGGCCTTGTTGCCAAGTTCCCGAACTCTCGCCGCTATCAACTCCTCCCGCAGGGATACTCGATCTGCCTCGTCTTCTTGAAGCTCTTCGAACGTGTCTATGCCCCACTCACGGCAGGCCTTCTCAGCCCCTTCAAGCCGGATGCTCGGCTCGAATCCCAAAGACGATCGCAACTCGACCGCCTCTACCAGCGCGTCATCGACGATCTCGACACCCTGATTGTGTTTCGGCGTGTTGGGGTGGACGGCCCCCGACGGCATCGATTGTGCCAGAATGAGGTCGTTGCAGATCTCAGACAAAGGAGACCGTCCGTGGAACAGATTAGCCGAATCGGCATGGATACGTCGAAGCGTTTTTTCCAACTTCACGGGGTGAACGCCGCCGAGAAGGTGGTTTTGCGCAAGAAGTTGCGGCGCAAGGAGATGGTTGAGTTCTTCGAGAAGCTTGCGCCGACGGTGATCGGGATCGAAGCCTGCAGCGCCTCCCACCATTGGGCGCGGCTTTTGCGGTCGTTCGGCCATGAGGTGAAGCTGATCGCGGCTCAACTGGTCAAACCGTATGTAAAGCGCAGCAAGAACGATACGGCTGACGCCGAGGCGCTTTGCGAGGCGATGAGCCGGCCAACGATGCGTTTTGTGCCGGTAAAAACTGCCGAGCAACAGGCGGCCCTGATGCTGGTCAGCCTGCGCGATCGGCTCATCCGCAATCGCACGCAATTGTCGAATGCCATCCGCGGCTATGCCGCCGAGTTTGGCTTTACCGCCGCCAAAGGGATGGTGCACCTCGATCCGCTGTTCGAACACATTCAAGCGGATGAGAGCGTGCCCGACCTGGCTCGCGAGCTGTTCGCGGCCCAGGCTGAAGAATATGCTCAGTTGCAGGCGCAAATCGCCGAAGTCGCCGCCAAGCTCATGGCTTGGCACAAGGCTGATGAATGCAGCCGACGTCTCGCCAAGATCCCTGGCGTCGGTCCGATCGGCGCGGCGCTGTTGATGATGAAGACCCCGGCGCCTGAGCTATTCCGGTCAGGGCGCCAGTTTGCGGCCTGGATCGGATTGACGCCGAAGGATCATTCTACGGCCGGCAAGGTCAGGCTCGGCGCCATCACCCGGGCCGGCGATGAAGCTTTGCGCGCCGTGCTGGTGTCGGGGGCCACCGCCGTGATCAGGCATGCTGTTCGCTGCGGAGGACGCGCCTCGCCCTGGCTCCTCGACCTTCTCAAGCGCAAGCCGCCGAAGCTGGCCGCCGTAGCGTTAGCCAATAAGATGGCCCGTATCGCTTGGAAACTGATGGTCACGGGCGAAAACTACGCCATGACATCCGCGCGCGTCGCTCCGGCGGGCGCGGCATAGAGATCAGCCAGGCACGGGGAGCAACTTAACTGCAACCGTGCTGAGCCGATGCCGGAACTTGCAAGGTGACAAGCAGATGGTGTGATCGATCGATCCTAGCCCGTCTTATTCGCGAGAGGGCGCCTGAGAGGCTGGCGAGCGTGGTGTAAAGCGCTGATGCGGCGTAGGATTCGGTTGCGAAGCCAACCCCATCACCTCAACCGCGAACGCCACGCCCGCCATGACCGATGATACGATTCTGCCCTTCTCGTTTCCAGCCGTTCACGCCAAGCCAGCCGTTCACGCCAAGAAAGTCACAGCTGCCTTCGATGGTGGACGCCTAACCTCGAATGGGGGCGTGATGCTTCTGGCGATGGCCGAGCGGCGTCTCGGTTTGGCCGACAATTTGGCCCGGGTGTTCCCGGATCGGCGCGATCCGACGCGGGTCGTGCACAGCCTTGTCGATATGTTCCGCGCGCGCATGTTCGCGATCTGCTGCGGCTACGAGGACGCCGACGACCTCGATCATCTGCGGTCCGATCCCGCATTCAAGCTGGCCTGCGGACGGCTGCCGGACAGCGGTCGCGATCTGTGTTCCCAACCGACGCTGTCGCGCCTGGAGAATGCTCCGCGCCTGCGCGACGTGATCCGACTGACCTACACTTTGGTCGACGCATGGATGGATAGCTACCCGCGCGAGCCGGCATCCGTCACGCTCGACATCGATGATACCTGCGATGTCGTCCACGGCCATCAGCAGCTCTCGCTGTTCAACGCTCATTATGACGAACGCTGCTTCCTGCCGATCCACGTCTACGACACGGAGAAGAGCCGGCCCGTGGCGGTCGTGCTGCGGCCCGGCAAGACGCCGGGCGGCGTCGAGGTGCGTGCCCATCTGCGCCGCCTGATACGGCATATCCGGACGCGGTGGCACAAGACGCGAATTACGTTCCGTGGCGACGGGCACTATGCTCGGCCGGAGGCCATGACGTGGTGCGAGAACAACGGCATCGACTACATCTTCGGTCTGTCCGGTACCAAGCCTCTCGCCAGAAAAGTCGACGAGGTCGCCGACGACGTTCGCACGCGACGCGCCATCGAGAACCTGCCTGTTCTGCGCGGCTATACCGAGACGCGCCACAAGGCAAAGTCCTGGGATCACGAACGGCGCACTGTCGCCCGTATTGAGGCGACGATGCTCGGCCTCGACATCCGCTTCGTCGTCACCAGCCTCGATGTCGGCTCGGCCGAGTGGATCTACGACAGCCTGTATTGCGCGCGCGGCCAAGCCGAAAATCTGATCAAGCTGCATAAGACGCAGCTCGCCTCCGATCGCACCAGTTGCCGTTCGGCGCTCGCCAACCAGGTCCGTCTCGTTCTCCACACCGCCGCTTATTGGTTGATGCTTACCGTGCGCGGCGCCATTCCCAAAGTCCGGGAATTGGCCACTGCCGAGTTCGCGACGCTGCGTCTTCGTCTCTTGAAAATCGCAGCCCGGGTCGTCGAAACCGCGAGCCGCATTCGCCTTGCGTTCGCCGCGGCATGCCCCGAAGCCGACCTCTTCCGCAGCTTGCCCGGCGCGCTGCTCCCGCTCGGCCCGTAACCGACCGGGCCTGCGCCCGCTCACCCGCCCCACTCCTCCAACGCGTACAAAACAGCTTGATGTAGAACCCGGTGACAAAAGGCCGGACGCTCACCCACGCCAGCCGCCAGCCCCCGTCAGACGTCAAGAACGACCGTGCTCTCGTGAATAGATCGGGTTAGCGACGTTTTTGAGCATGATGTATGCGAAGGCGATGAGGTGGAGGTCGGCGAGGGTCTGAGCGTATCGCTCGTAGTCTTTGACAAGTCTTCGGAAGCGTGTGGCCCACGCGAAAGATCGTTCGACGACCCATCGCCTTGGGAGCAGCACGAAGCCTCGTTTGGCCTCCGACAGCTTTATGACCTCGAGGGCAATGCCGTGTTCTGCAGCCGCCGTTGCAGGCTTGTCGCCTGTGTAGCCCCGGTCAACGAAGGCGACTTCGACGCTCTGACCAGTCTCGGCCTGAATCGTCTTGGCGATCCGGCCAATCTCGGCGCGATCATCGGTGTTGGCGGGCGTGACATGCAGCGCCAGAAGATGGCCGAGCGTATCGACGGCCAGATGCAGCTTCGAACCTTTCTCGCTCCATTTCTTGCCCAATGGGCAAATGCAAAGCCCGCGACTGGCGAGCAGTCGGGTCAAGGCCGCAGCCGCCGAAGGCCGAAGGCGGGGGCGCGCAGCGCCAGCCTTGAGCCGCGCTGATCGGCCGGTCCATTCAACCGTTGCCGGCTTGGGTGTCGTCAGAACTTGGGTGCCGGTGGGAGGTAAGCGCGAATTTCCCCGCACCTTTTGCTGTTGAGTACTCTGATGCATGAGGTGTCCACCAAAATAGGTGGACACCTTGTGATGTCAGACGATGATCAGAAACTGCGGGTAAGGCTTGTTGGTCGGAACGGTCGACGCCGTTACGACGCCGCATCGAAGGACCGCCTTGTCGCGGCCTGCCTTGCGCCTGGCGTGTCGGTATCGAGACTTGCGCTCGAACATGGGGTCAATGCGAACCTTCTTCGGAAATGGGTAAAGAAGCGCACGGAGACGCTGTCTGTCCGGCCGTCCTCACCAGCGGCGTTCATCCCGGTTCAGATTGAAGGGACTGCTGATCGGGCACTGTCGGGACAGAGCCGCATGGATGCGGTGGATTTGCCGGCGACTTGTGATGGGGTGCGTGGATCGGCACCGGAAAGGGCTGCGACGTTTTCCTCTCCAGCCAAGGTGAGCGCGTCACTGTCGAACGGCGTGAAGCTGACGCTGGAATGCGGTGATGTGAATGTATTGACGGCGATCATCGGAGCACTGGGACATGTTCAGACTGGGCGCTGACCTGAAAGTCTATCTGCACCGTGAGTCGATCGACTTCCGGGCCGGCATCAACAGCCTTGCGGTTCTGGTCCAGGAAACGATGGCGCTCGATCCGTTTGCTCCGGCGGTTTTTGCGTTCTGCAATCGCCGTCGCGACCGGATGAAGCTCCTGTTCTTCGATCGGTCCGGCTTTGTGCTGATCCTGAAACGGCTGACCGAGGACAAGTTCCGGTGGCCGGGCCGCGAGGCAGCGGTGATCACGCTTACGACCGAGCAATTGCACTGGATCCTCGACGGGATCGATATCGATGCGATGGTCCGCCATCCGGTGCGGCAATATCAGGTTGCTGGTTGAGGGCCTCGAATTGAGCGGTTGACGCGGCGGCATGCTTTCGATTCAAGAATCTGATGAATCGACCCGGCGAACCGGCTGTTGAAGAGTTGATGGCGCGCATTGCTGCGCTGCAGGCAGAGAACCGTCAACTCACCGAACGCGTCGTCAGACTCGAGGAAGAGCTGGCGCTTGCACGACTGCATCGTTTTGCGCCGCGCAGTGAAAAGCACATTGACCGCCTCTTCAATGAAGCCGAACAGGCTGCGGATGAGGACCCCGCCGACAACGAAGATGACGATGTCGTTGCTCTGCCGGACACGGGCTTGCCGGCGACCGAGGGGGCGACGGGAAGGAAGCGCGGCCGCAAGGCCTTGCCAGAGAACCTGCCGCGCGAACGCGTCGAGTATGACCTTCCCGACGACCAGAAGGCTTGTCCTTGCTGCCGTCACCAGATGCATCGCATGGGCGAGACCGTTAGCGAGCAACTTCATATCGAGGTGAAGGCGAAGGTTTTGCAGAATGTGCGGTTCAAATATGCTTGCCGCCATTGTGACCGTACCGACATCAACACGCCGGTCGTGACCGCGCCGATGCCTGCACAACCCTTGCCGGGCAGCATTGCTACGGCCTCGACGCTGGCCTTCGCACTCGTCCATAAATATGTCGATGGCACGCCGCTCTATCGTCTGGCGAAGGCCTTCGAGCGCGCTGGTGTTCCCGTCAGCCGCGGCGCTCTGGGCCACTGGGTGATCGGTTCGAGCGAGAAGCACCTCGTTCGTATCTACGACGCGCTAAAGCTACGGTTGCGGTCGCAGACCGTCATCCATGGCGACGAGACCACCGTTCAGGTGCTGAAAGAAGCGGGCAAGGACCCCACCAGCACCTCGTATATGTGGGCTTATCGCAGCGGCGAGGATAGCGAGCAGCCGATCGTGCTGTTCGATTATCAGCCTGGTCGCGGACAGGAACACCCGCAGGCCTTCCTTGGCGACTATCGTGGCATCCTGATGAGCGATGGCTACGCGGCCTGGCGCACATTGAAAGGCGCCACGCACGTCGGATGCATGGCCCACGCCAGACGGAAGTTTGTCGACGCCCTCAAGGCCAGGAAGAAACCGGGTGGGCCACCGGCCCAAGCCCTCAAGTTCTTCGACCAGCTCTACCGGATTGAAAGACAGGTGCGGGACGAAAAGCCCGGCGACGGCGAAACGCAGGTCGATTACATACGCCGCTTGCGCCAGAAACACAGCCTCCCGGTCCTGGACGCCCTCAAGGCGTGGCTCGATGCAATCGCTCCCAAGGTTGTGCCCGACACCAAGCTTGAGGATGCGGTCTCCTATACGCTCAACCAATGGGAATATCTGACGCGCTACGCCAAGGACGGCAGCATGCCGATCGACAACAACCTTCTGGAACGCGATATCAGGATTTTTGCCTGCGGCAGGAAAAACTGGCTCTTCAGCGCTACCGTGGAGGGAGCCAGGGCCAGTGCCGTCATCTATAGTCTGATGCTGACCTGTCGGGCCTGTCGCATCGAGCCCTTCGCATGGCTGAAGCACGTCCTCGCCCAGTTGCCGACACGCCCCGATGAAGCCGATGTCCAGGATCTTCTGCCCTTCAACTTCAAAAAGTTGCCAGCCTGAGCCGCCACCACCACTGCCGCCGCCGCATTACGCCGCTCTACGACGTGCATCGAAATCCGCGCTTACACTACAAGAACTTGTAGGTGAGGAGGATCCAGCATGTGTGTGCATCCCAGTCCTACCAATGGTGGACGCTTCGCCCTTGAGGAAACCAGCACGGGATCGTTCCCCACATCCTAGTGGTTCATCACTGTGATTTCGACGTTTTAATACCGAGCCATTCGGGGATCGGCAAGCTTTCCGGCGGCACGAGGATTTCGATGCTTCTGGGGACGCCGGGTTGACGCCGGATGAAGCCGTTTCGTTCGAGGGTGACGATCATCTGGTGGACCGAAGGCGGGCTGACGCGGAAGTGGCGCTGGATGTCGGCTTCGGCGGGTGGACGTCCGAACATGTGGGCGTAGGTATGGATGAAAGCCAGGTAATAACCCTGCTTCTCGGTGAAGCGCGCGCCTGATTTTTGACTCATCGTTGGATTCGTCCCGACCTCCGACAAGGAGGCAAAGCATGAATGTACGTTATCGGGTCGAATTGAGCCAAACCGAGCGCGACGAATTGACGGCGATGCTCGGCGGTGGCAAGCACGCCGCCCGCAAGCTTAAGCGATCGCAGATTTTGCTGGCGGCCGATAGAGGCTGCCGCGACGAGGAGATTGCCCGGACCGTGAGTGTCAGCCTCTCCACCGTCGGCCGGACCAAGCGCCGCTTCGTGGAAGGCAATCTGGAGCGGGCCTTGAGCGAGGAGCCGCGTCCGGGCGCTGAGCGCAAGCTGACCGGCAAGGAGGAAGCCTTGCTGGTGGCGACCGCATGCGCCAAGCCGCCCGCCGGCTGCAAACGCTGGACGCTGACGCTGCTGGCCGACACGATGGTCAAGCTCACCGATCACAACAGCCTGTCGGGCGAGACCGTGCGTCGCCGGCTGGCCGAGAACGACCTCAAGCCGTGGCGCAGGGACATGTGGTGCATTCCCCATGTCGACGGCGAATACGTTGCCCGCATGGAGGACGTGCTCGACCTCTACGCCGAGACGCCGAATCCCGCCCGGCCGCTGGTCTGCTTCGACGAGACCCCCATCCAGCTGATCGGCGAGGTGCGCCAGCCGGTCCCGGCCCAACCGGGACAGCGCGAGCGCTACGACTACGAGTATCGCCGCAACGGCACCGCCAATCTCTTTGTCACCTTCGATCCACATCGGGGCTGGCGCAACGTCAAGGTCACCGACCGCCGCGCCGCCGTGGACTACGCCCACTGTATGCGTGATCTCGTCGACGTCCATTATCCCGACGCCGCCTGCATCCGTGTCGTGCAGGACAATTTGTCGATCCACAAGCCTGGGGCGCTGTATGAGGCCTTCGCGCCCGCCGAGGCCCGGCGCATCCTGCGCCGCCTCGAATTCCACTTCACCCCGAAGCACGCCAGTTGGCTCAATATGGTCGAGTGCGAGATCAGCGTGCTACAGCGCCAGTGTCTCGGCCGCCGCATCGACGATCCCAAAAGGCTCCGAAACGAGATCGCAGCATGGCAAAAGAGGCGGAATAAAACCCGAGCCCGCATCCAATGGATGTTCACAACAGATAAAGCCCGCGCCAAACTCGGCCGCGCCTATCCCAAAGAGTCAAAATCACGTGTGCTGCAGAAGTTGACGAACGAGGAGAAGTTGAAATGACTTAGCCTAATTGAAGACGAGCTGTGCGATTGATGAGGGTAGGCCCCTCGGGATCGGCTTTCAGGAGCGGGTCTCAAACCACTTCAAGCTGCTGCGGCCAAAATCCGTGGTGGTGAGCGTTGAAGACAAAGCGCGGGGAAGACCCCGCGCAGGTATGTGTCCGGGAGACGAATGAAAATGAACCCTTCGATCACGCGTCGTTATACTTTCAAGTACCGTCAAAACCAGGGGTGGTGATTCTCCTGCGATAAACCTGTCGGAGGCCTGATGACTGGACAGGTGGCGGTCGGCGTAAAGGGGGCGTGAACCGGATACAGGCGATTGCACGGAACTGCAGGAACCAGTTCTCCGATGCCAAGGGAGAAGCACAAGCGGCCAAAACCGCGAGGCGAGAGTACCGATGCGGATAACTGGGGCGGACCGACCCGTACGAGCGTTGAAAGTCTGTAATGGGACTGGAGCAAAGGGGTCGGGTCAGGCGGTGGCATTCACCGAAACAACTGGAAACAGGATGAACTCGACGAATGCGACAAACAAACCGTTCAACATCGAGAAACGTCTCGTGTACGAGGCGTACAAAGCGGTCAAATCCAACAAGGGCGCGGCCGGAGTGGACAAGCAGACGATCGACGAATTTGAGAAGGCTCTGTCAGGAAATCTGTATAAGATCTGGAATCGAATGAGTTCGGGAAGCTACTTTCCCCCACCGGTGCTCGCCGTCTCCATTCCGAAGAAGACTGGAGGCGAACGGATTTTAGGTGTGCCCACTGTGAGCGACAGAATCGCGCAGATGGTGGTCAAGCAGGTCATTGAGCCGATTCTAGAACCAATCTTTCTTCCAGACTCCTACGGGTACAGGCCGAACAAATCGGCGCTGGATGCTGTAGGGGTCACGCGACAGCGGTCCTGGAAGTATGACTGGGTGTTAGAGTTTGACATCAAGGGTCTGTTCGACAACATCGACCACGATTTGATGCTCCGGGCTGTCCGGAAACACATAACGTGCAACTGGGCTGTGTTGTACATCGAAAGATGGCTCAAGGCGCCCATGATGAAGGAAGACGGAGCCATCATCGAGCGAAGCCGCGGTACCCCGCAAGGGGGAGTGGTCAGCCCGACTCTGGCGAATCTTTTTCTCCATTACGCGTTTGATCTCTGGATGACGAGGACGCACCCCGACCTCCCGTGGTGCCGTTATGCAGATGATGGACTGGTGCACTGCCGTACCGAGCTAGAAGCAGAAACCCTCAAGGTTGAGCTTCAAGCCCGGTTGGCAGAGTGCCATCTGGAGATGCATCCAACGAAAACCAAGATCGTCTACTGCAGAGATGGGAATCGCAAAGGCAACTACCCGAATGTCAGCTTTGACTTCCTCGGATTTTGCTTTCGCTCCCGTCAGGTAATGAATTCCCGAACCAACTCGCTGTTTGGAGGATTTACTCCAGCAGTCAGTCCATCGGCAATGAAGACCATGCGGGAAACGATTCGGGCCTTGAACTTGCGCCGGCAGACACACCTGTCCTTGCAGGACCTAGCCTCAGAGATCAATCCTCTCCTCAGGGGATGGATTGCATACTATGGGCGCTATACTCGGTCGGCACTGTATCCCTTCCTTCGATACGTCAATCAGACGCTCGTGGCGTGGGCGGTGCGGAAGTTCAAGCGCTTCCGCCGCACTAAAGCTGGTGCGAGTCAGTTCTTCCTAAGACTCGTCAAGGAAAGTGCGGAACTCTTTGTGCACTGGCGACTCGGTATGACTGGGACGTTTGCCTGATGGGAGCCGGATGACGGGAGACTGTCATGTCCGGTTCTGCGAGAGCCCCGGGGTGAAATTCCGCGGGGCTACTCCCCTGTGATGAACCACTAGGGGAATCGGGTGAAGGATTTTAGGGTACGATGAGGCTTGCGAGGAAGTCGTCGTCCCAGGCTACGGTCATGCGTTTGAGGCGTTGAGAGTCTTTTCCGGGCACCCTGCGGATCAGATTGTTGGCCATCTGTGTGAATGCTGATCGAACATTGACCCCCATCGGCTCATCCTCGACACTCCCCGGCACTGAGGAGGAATATGATGCACGAGGGCGACAAGGATAGTTTGGGAGCGACTCGCAGGACAACGGGTCAGATCGGTTCGCCTGTCCAAGCGGATCTCGACGAGAATGCACAGACAGTTTCCATGAGCGATGACTTTGACGATCCTGACGACGTACCACCGTATCGCGACCGCGCCGATATCGGAATGAACGAGCTTGTGGGTGCCTTCGACTCCTTTCAACTGATGGATGATCGTAAGCGCTCCTTTCTACGCACCTATGCAGTTGAGCGGGGGGATGGGATGAGGTGTCCACCATGAGCGAGGTGGACACCATCGATGATCACTCCAGAAGAACCTTTGAGACTTGAGACGGTCGGCGTGTTGCGCAATGGCCGGCGTCGCTATGATCCGGCCAGCAAACAGCGGCTGGTCGAGGCCTGTCTGCAGCCTGGCGTGTCGCTGGCGGGGCTGGCGTTGCAACACGGCGTGAACGCGAACCTGCTGCGCAAGTGGGTGGCCAAGCGACAAGTTCAGAACGGGGATGGCCAGCCGGGGGCGCGGGCGCCGATTGCGCCAGCCTTTATTCCGGTTCGCGCGCCGTCATCGTCGCCAACTCGATCTGCTGGCGCGATCGCGGTTTGCGCGACGGAGCGATCCTGTGCAGGGCGGCTGACGGCATCGATGCCCAACGGCGTGACGCTTTCGCTGGAAGGCGGCGACGCGCAGTTGCTGTCGGCGGTGATTGAAGCGCTGGGGCGTTGCGATGTTCCGACTGTCGTCTGATCTTCGGGTCTACCTTCACCGCGAAACGATTGACTTCCGGGCGGGCATCAACAGCCTGGCGATCGTGGTCGAGCAGTCGATGGGGCTGGATCCGTTCCAGCGCGCGGTGTTCGCGTTCTGCAATCGTCGCCGCGACCGGATCAAGCTGCTGATTTATGATCGGTCAGGATTTTGGATGCTGCTGAAGCGGCTGGAGGCCGACAGATTCCACTGGCCCCGAAGTCAGGAGGCGGTGCTGACGCTGACGACGGAGGAGCTGCACTGGCTGCTTGACGGCATCAACATCGCGGCGGTGCGTCGTCACCCGGTGCGGCAATATCAGAGCGTGGGCTGAGCGTGCTCGATGCTGGCGGCGTCATCGGGCTTCGGCATGGCCGTTCTCAGATGACGCCGCCGAAGACATGACGAAGACATGGGAGCCCGGTTGACGCGGCGGCATGACTTCGATTCAAGACTACGATGAGTCGCAAGCCCACGACGCACGAGCTGGAAGTCTTGATCGCGGCGCACGCGGCCGAGATCGCGGCGCTGAAGGCCGAAAACGAGAAACTCGCACAACGCGTGCTGCATCTTGAGGAGCAGTTGCGCCTGGAGCGCCTGCACCGCTATGCGCCGAAGAGCGAAAAGCTCAAGGAGCGCATCTTCAACGAAGCCGAGCAGGCCGCCGCTGAAAGCCGGGACGACGACGATGTCGAGGCGGTCGCCGTGCCGGACACGGGATTGCCGGAGGCTCCAAAGCCGGCGCCGAAGACACGCGGCCGCAAGCCGCTGCCTGACGATCTGCCGCGCCAACGCGTCGAACATGATCTGGGTGAGGATCAAAAGGACTGTCCGTGCTGCCATAATCGGATGCATCGGATGGGCGAGATCGTCACCGAGCAGTTGCACGTCGAGGTGAAGGCGTCGGTGCTGCAACATGTGCGGTTCAAATATGCCTGCCGTCACTGCGAGCGCACCGCGCTGAACACCCCGATTGTGACCGCGCCGATGCCGGCGCAGCCGCTGCCGGGTAGCGTCGCCACGCCATCGACGCTGGCGCTGGTGCTCGCCAACAAATACGTCGACGGCACGCCGCTGTACCGTGTGGCGGACGCGCTGGGGCGCGCCGACGTCAGCATCAGCCGCGGGACGCTGGGCAACTGGGTGATCCGGGCGAGCGAGTTGCATCTGCATCGGGTCTATGACGCGCTACAGCAAAAGCTCAGGTCGCAGCCCCTGGTCCACGGCGACGAAACTTGGGTCCAGGTTCTTAAAGAGGACGGCCGTGATGCGCAGGCCAAATCCTTCATGTGGGCCTATCGCAGCGGCCAGGACTGCGCGCAGCCGGTCGTGCTGTTCGATTACCAGCCCGGTCGCGGCCAGGAACATCCTCAGGCCTTCCTGGCCGGCTATCGCGGCTTGTTGATGAGCGACGGCTATGACGCCTGGCGCACGCTGACAGGCGCGATCCATCTCGGCTGTATGGCGCATGCGCGCAGGAAATTTACCGATGCGCTCAAGGCTAGGACAAAGCCTGGCGGTCCGCCATTGCAGGCGCTCAAGTTCTTCGAGGCGTTGTATGAGGTCGAGAGGGTGGCGCGCCAGACGCCGCCCGACGGCGAAACGCGCGCCCCATACACCTTGCGGCTGCGCCAGCAGCATAGCCTGCCGGTATTGGCCGCCTTCCGGACCTGGCTCGACGACCAGGCGCCGAAGGTCCTACCCGAAAGCTTGACCGGCAAGGCGATCGCCTATGCGCGCAACCAATGGGATTATCTGACCCGTTACACCAGTGATGGTCTCGCCCCGATCGATAACAATGTTCTGGAGCGCGACATCAGGCCGTTTTGCATCGGACGAAAAAGTTGGCTGTTCAGCGACACCGTTGCCGGCGCCAAGGCAAGCGCCGTGATCTACAGTTTGGTGCTGACATGCCGGGCATGCGGCGTCGATCCATATGCATGGCTACGTCACGCGCTCACCGAATTGCCCCAGCGCGCGCCAGACGCCGATATCGAAGATCTGTTGCCGTTCAACTGCACCGCTCAAAAAAACCTGCCAGCTGACAACGACCGCGGCTGACGGTCGAACGCTCAGGATCAATCAAGCCGTTCCGATGATCCCACCGGGGCGCGGCGTCACGCGACGCCGCGGTCAGCCGCGCGCGCAGCCTGTGCAGTAAAATGCGCGCTTACGGATGATCCGTATCTGAGCATCCAAACTTACAATTTGGCGCTTGTCGGACGACGAAGACGAGACGGAGTGTGCTCACCCTGATCGCCGCCGCCCAGCTTTGGTAGGTCGACAATTCTACGGTCTGTGTGAATGTGGGCCTGTTGATGAATGGAGCCAGCGCAGCTGGCGCTGGGCGTCATCTCTGGTCTTGTCATTGGTCCGGGCCGCGCCAAGGCTGGATCTGACGATTTGTCAATGGGCGGGTCAGCGGCAACCAGAGTGGGCATGCCAACCAAGCACAACGGTGCCAACCCGAATGCCTTCGGGCTTTCGACCTCTCAAATCCGCTTGATGACGCAGCGCCAGGGCGCCTACAGCCAAACGACTAGGGAATTCAACGATGCCAAATGCCAGCATGCGACTGAGCGTTCCAGAAACTTTTTCTTCTCCTCAGACCAAGTCGAGTTATCTGCGCCTCGGCTCTTATTCGGACGACGAGGCAAAACTTGTCACTGGTCTCAAGGCGACGGTCAACGATGATCCGGCAGTCACCCGCGAGCATGAAAGCGACAACGCTGGCATACTTGCCTTCACCAACAAGGACTTCCAGGCAAATGTCGAAGGCGCGGCACTGTTGAAAATCGGGGGCGGCCAAACGATGGAGGTCACGAACGGAAACGTCCAGCACAAGGTGCCAAAGGGCATCTATGAGATCTCCGCCGAGAATGGCGTGTCAATCACTGCTGGTAGCGCTGTGACGTCCGCGGACATCATCCTGACGGCTTCGAACCGGGTCAAGTTGGTCAATAAAGGTGACAAAGTAGAAACGACCACTGGCAACACCGAAAAGCGGATTATGGGCAACACCGAGGAATTCTTCGACGGAACAAAACTCACCTGTATGCGCGGCGCGACTACCCAGCTGACGATGGCCAGGAACGTATCAGTCTTCTTTGGAGAAGCGTTCACCTATAAGATTTCAAGATCATGTTTATTTAATCTGGGCGATGCGCAATCTGTCACGGTTGGCAACAACCTCAACATTGTCAGAGGCCACGACGTCAAGCAAGTGATCGGCGAATCGATTAAGTGTGTTTTGGGACCCGACTTCAAGTCGGCTGATAGTAGTCAAACAATTCTCAAAACAAGCAGTTTCAAATACGTACCCGATGAAGACCTGAAGGTGGTCGGCCGCGACAGCAAGATCTGCAAGACCAGCGTGTCCGTTACAGAAAAAGCCGTGAGGCAGGGCAAGTTAAGCACGGCGCAGCACGAGCTTGTCATCCAAGCAGCAGAGAACATGTCCCGCACCGGTAAGAAGGAAGTCATACAAAAGGACCAGACAATCTTCCTGTAGCTGACCAGAGAGCAAGAATGACGATGACGATCCGCGCCACAAACGCTCAAATTTTATCGACAGCCGAGCGCTTGCTAGAAGGCGAACATAACACGGCCCGTGTCGTGTCAGTCAGCGCATTGCGGTGGACGTCGAATTCGCTAGCACTCGGCACAATTGACGGTAGCTGTCGGATATCCCTCGCCTGACCTTTGCCACAGGACATGTTTTGCTCGCTACCAACGTGGATCAAGCTTTTTGTCGTGACCGTGCTCGAGCGGGCGGCTTCCAACGGTCCTGTGGTCGGCCTACTCGGAGGTCACACCATTTCGATTGAAGCCAAGACCATCACTCTTGCGGCGCGTCAGCGCCCCTCCTTTTGCGCCGATAGTGTCGATCTGCAGGCCAAATTGTTTTCGGTACTCGCGAACAAAGGCACCTGGATCGGTAAACTCTACACGTTAATCGCGGATCATGTCCGATCCTCGGCGCGGCCCCAGGAAGCGAGCACCGGGTCGCTCACCGTAAAGGTAGTTGACCGTGCCACGTTGATTGAGCGCATCGACGTTTTGCAGACCGAAACGCGAGCCATTGGGCTTACTGGCATTGCTTCTGAGATCGCCCACATCAAGGTCGCCGCGGTGAGCGCGGCTCTCCGTCGCGACGGCAAACGCGTCACGGTTGCGTAGCCGATGCCGTCCGTTGGCATGTCCGCTCCGAGCTGGCAGGACCGGGTTAGAACGGCCCAGGAGCTTATTGCCGCCGGCCGTATCGAGGAGGCGGAAGCGCTACTGGAGGAGGTCCCTGTCACAAGCGATCCGGATACGCTCAATGCAAGGGCCACATTGGCGCTTGCGCGGCGACAGACCGAGTTTGCGTTCGATATGCTGGCTGAAGCGGCGACCATTTACCCCGAACACGCGAGCCTCATCACCAATCTCGGTATCGCCCACCAATTGCTCGGCCGCGCTGAGGAGGCGATGATCTGCCTCGAACGCGCGGTTGCTCTCGCCCCGCGCAACGGTGCGATTAAGCTAGCGCTCGCTCGAGCCCTGTTGAGCCACGGCAACGTTACGGATGCCCGCGCGATGACGGAGACCGTTGTCGACAACGAGCCAGGCAATACGCGCGCTCTCCTTCAATTCGGAGCCATCGAGTTCGCCTTAGGCCACACTTCGTCGGCTGAGACTGTCCTGCTTCGTGCGCTCGAGATTGCTCCAGACGATCCTGATGCGCTGGGCCATTTGTCGGCCCTTATGCTCGAACGAAGCCGATTCGACGAGGCGCTCAACCTTGCCGAACGCGCGCATCTGCGCGCCCCACTCGATACAGACGGCCTCTTGCATCTGGCTTATTGCCGCGCCGCAACAGGGCGCTGGTCGCAAGCGGAGACGACCTGCGAGAAGTTACTGGCCTATGCGCCGGCTCATGTTGGTGCCCGCGAAATCTTGGCCCGCGTTACGATTGCCAAGGGTGAAATGGACCGAGGCATTGCGCAACTGACGGAATTCGTTCGCGCTCGAAAATCGGACCACTCCGCCGCGATTGCTCTGGTGCGTGTCCTGCAACTCGTTGGCCGGTTCGATGAAGCCCTCAAGCTTGTCGACCGCGTCGCGCAGGCGCTGCCAGAGAATGAAGCAGCGAAGTCTTTACAGAAAACGCTCGAACTGACGCTCGGTCGCTTCCCGTCACCCGATCCGACCGCCTTAGAGCCTGTGACGCGGATACTCGTCCCCCCGACGACCGGCGCACTCGAGTTCGTGGCGCTCGTTCGCCTCTTGCGCCGGCTGACGAGCCAGCAAGATGTGCATGTGGTCGCGGAGCCACGTTATCGGGCTCTTCTTGCCCACCTCGCTGAGCCGGTGGTTATCGACGAGCCGAGACCTGGACTCTCAGCTACGCCGTTGCAATCGCTATTGCGCATTCTGTCGATCGACGCCTGCACCATTGCGGATGGCGTTCCGTACCTGCGTCCCGATGCCGAGCTATTCGCCAAGTGGCGCGATGCTTTGGCCGTGTTCACAAGGCCGTTGGTAGGAATCTTATGGGAGAGCAGCGCCCTCGGCCTATCGATGGAGCAGGTCGCCGCTGTGATTCCACACTCCGTCACGCCGATCAGTTTGATGAGTGGAGCGCAACGCCACGACATGAAGCGATGGCGTCACCCGATCGATGCCGGTGTGCATATCGAGCGCCCTGCGGAATTGATCGCAGCGATCGCCAATCTCGACGCCGTGGTTGGGCCCGACAGCTTCGCCGTCCATATCGCCGGAGCACTCGGAGTTCCCGGCGTGGTTTTCGTGCCATGCGGTTATCCCTGGTATTGGGCCCAGGCTGGCGGAAAGCCACTGTGGTACCCGTCGTTCGAAGTCGTCGCGCAGGAACGGTTCGGCCATTGGTCTGAGGCGATCGAGCAAGGCGGGCGTAAACTGGAGGCACTGTTGCGCGCGTCACCGAGCGAATTGGGGTAGCGTGCTCCCTCGATCACATCTGGAAGGCCATTTAAAGACAAAGCGAGATGGCCCGTTTTTTGGGGCCCAACCGCCAATAGAAACGCCCGGCATTTTGCGCGGCGTTTCTATTTGGCGGGTACTATGCTGGATAGTAACTGGGAGATGATCAAAGGGGGCCCCGGCCATCACATAGAGCAGCTAACAGCTAGATGGAGCGGATGATGACGAAAAAGACGAGACGGAGTGTGCTCACCCTGATCGCCGCCGCCCAGCTTTGGTAGGTCCGCAATTCTACGGTCTGTGCGAATATTGACCTGTTGATGAATGGAGGCACCCCAGCGCAGCTGGCTGAAGCGCCGGCCAGGGATCCAAGTCGTCGCCCGCAAACGTGCGGGACTGTCGCCCTATCCCGATCAATTCAACCGCCTTCCCGCTTTTGGCGCTGAAGTGGAGAACTTGCTACGATCTAACTTCGGACGCGGGAGATTGGCGACGCGGGAGATTGGCGTGGACCCAGACAATTTCAATCCATTCGATCCAGTCGATCCAGGTTGGCTGCAGGCGTACTACGCCATGTTGCAACAACAGGCAGAGCCGGCCGCCCAAGCGGAGGTAGACCAGGTCGCGCACGAGGACTCTGAGCAGCACTTGGCCGAGGAGCGCCAAAGCGGTGCTGCTCCCATCGCAGGGGGCCGCCCACCGCGCTCAAACCCTGACTATCCTCATCTGTCCGATAACGACGAGAACCTCATCAGCTCGGCTCTCGAGGCCGGGGTTGTGCGCGGGAATCTAACAGAAGGAACAGTACGCAAATACGCTGGCGTTCTTCGTCGATTGGGCGATCATCTCGGGGCGCGAGGGCAAGCCATTGATGCAATCGATCATGATTCTTTGGTCGCTCACGCCCAAGAGTTTTTTTCGGATGTCTCTCATGTTGGCTCCGCATTGACGTCCCTTAGGAGATATCGTGAGCTTGGACCAATTGATGTGGGTGCTGCCCCCATCGCAGGGAGCCGCCCACCGCGCTCAAACCCTAACTATCCTCATCTGTCTGATAACGACGAGAACCTCATCAACTCGGCTCTCGAGGCCGAGCGCGGGAATCTAACAGAAGGAACAGTATGCGTTTACGCTCGCGCTCTTCGTCGATTGGGCAATCGTCTAGGGGCGCGAGGCCAAACCATTGATGCACTCGATCATGTTTCCTTGGTCGCTTACGCCGACGAGTTTTTTCCGAAAGACCCGCATGTGGGTCCCGCGTTGACGATCCTTCGGAGGCATCGCGAGCCTTTCTCTGTGGAAGACGAGAGTCTCATCGACCGGGCCATCGAGGCAGCTGCTGGGCACCGAGACTGGCACAGCAAGACCGCCCGGCGGTATAATCGCACTTTGCGTAACTTGGCGAATTCTCTCGGGCCAAGTCAAACGATTACTGCACTCGATCACGAATCGCTGCTCGACCACGCCCACAGGGTATCACGGTGTGCCCGCCACCTGACGGACCTGAAAACCGCCTTGCAAGCGCTTCGTGAGTATCGTGGCTCAAACACATTAGCTGATCGCGGGCCTCCACATCACAGTTCCACGGCAGAACGCGGACATATCATCGATGATGCAGCTCGTTCCAACCAGCGAACAGAGACTACGCCGCCTATCGGCCTGATACGTGAGTCCGGCAACAGTAGCCTCGGGGACGGTGCTTCGGGCGCAGTCGGCTCCTGGCAGATGGGGGAACAGGCAGCCCATTCGCCATTGCAAGCTGTCGATCCGGGGGAACTCTGGCAGGAAGTGGACCAAGCTGGCCAGCTGCCCGCCGACAGTTGGGACCTCGCGAACTTTTGGGCAGGCATGCCGTCTTCCTTAAGCCTGTCGCAACAATCATCCGCTCCGGCAGCCGCCCTACCGGCTCGGCCGCCGCCGCGTGATTTCGGATATCTCCTTCCCCTGCAATTTGATCCCTCGCAATTCAATGGCCCCCAACCGGCCCCCGGCGTCCTGATCGGAGCACTGGACAGAGCAGGGCTCCTACCGAGGCCGTCGCAGTGGCCGACGAATTTGTCTATTAACACTCAGCCTTACACGGCATCGTTCGATAGCCGAGCGTGGGAGCCGGCCGTAAACAATCCGCTAGGCAGACAAGTTATTATTCAGCCGGTCCACGATCCTGGCGGATCCTCGGCCGGTGGAGCATCCCGTCCGCCGCTCGCGGATATCGGGCCGCTCATCCGCGCGGGATGGGAGCACGGCGAAAGCTGGCTCCCAAACCATGCCGAGCCGCAAGTGGCAAGTTGCGATCAGTCGCAGCTTGGGCGCGAGGCGAACCAGATCGCGGCACAGGTACCTGCCGGCTGGAGCTCAGCGTGGCCATTGCAGTCCGCGCAGTCGGACCGCAATGAGCACGGCTACGCGCACGGCGCACAATCGTGGAGCGCGCCGAGTTACCAAGCCAGCGACACACGACCGATTGGCGCACAGGACTGGGGTGGCACCAGCGGTGCCGAAAGCATGGGACCATCAGAGATGCCCACGGGCTTTTGGGGGCGTCATTTCGAAGAAAACATCGTCAGCGATCCTTGGCAACACACCAGTACTTCTGGCTCCGATCGGCACAGCGCCGCCGCCATCGGAGTGCCGCCCGCGGCACATCACCAGGCGCCCTCACAGGCACTCGCGGGCGCATCGCTGCCTGCCTTGTCTGTCGGCCCGTTGAGCGACACGCTCCAAGCATTTTTGGCGCGATTCAATGCCTACGTGGGACAAGCCAGTGGCCAAGGACTGAATTGCCTGCTGGAAACGGTTCTTCAATTGGCCAGCAACACGGAGCGACAGGACGACGAAACGCCGCAGACTCAGCAACTTCAGCAACAGGCTCAGTTGTTGCGGAATAGCCTGGTTCAAGACGGCACGGTCGATCCGCATGGCGAAATCGACCTTTACGGCGCTGGTGTCGGGGTCGTGCTGGCGACCAGTTTTGGCCTGCGCATTCAAGCCATCGAGGCACATGCGAATGGCGGGTGGACCGTGCATCCTGTCCTGGGTCAGGAAGGTCGACTGGTGCACATTTTGCACACGCCGGGGCATTTCCAGCCGCTGTGGCCTCGGCACTAAGAAAGAAAAGCCGAAGCCCGCGCGAGCTCGGTACTGCAGCCCCAGCGCATGCGACGGCGATGAGCGCGCAGACACCGGCGGTGCTGGTGCCACAAAGTCAGCAACGTGCTCGACAAGGTCGCCAAATCCGTGCAGGGCGCGATGAAGAACGATCTGCGGAACGTCTATCTGGCACCGAGCCGGGTGAAAGCCGAAGCCGCGATCGATCAATTCGAGCATGGCGCGACCCTTCTCCGTGATGCGCCATCCGCCGTTCAGACGCTCGACCAATCCTTGCGAGAAGATGTCGAGCTCCGGCACGCGGGCGGCGAGGCGCTTGGTCCGCTCGGCCCAGTCGCGCCCGCTCGTCGCCAGAATCGCCATATCGCGCTTGAGGTCCGACATGACCGCGAATCCGTCGGGATAGCTCACCAGGATCTTGAGCACAGTGACCTGGAAGTTCACCCCGCCCTCCTGCGCCTATCGCCACATCGTCGCAGCGTCGTGGAGGGCCTCGCGTCCCACCTGCTTCAGCCTCTCGGGCGAAGTGTCGCGGTTCGTACCCGCTTCCAGTATCCTTGAGGCAACATGAGTGTGTGCAACGGTCTCATAGCGCGAGACGTCCTCGCAGACCTCGTCGAAAACGGCGCGAAAGAGCACGGTCGTGGTCGGATCGAACATGGGCCCCCAACGCAAGAAGAATTAGCGTACTGCGGAAATGCTTTGCGGCGAATTCAACAAAGTTAACACTGGCGCAGGCAACCCCATCGAACGCTTCCGCGACGCAACACTAACTGACCCCAACACGCACTGGCGAGAGCAGCCCACCCGAAGTCAATGAAGGCCGGCT
The DNA here is from genome assembly GCF_024199925.1 of Bradyrhizobium sp. CCGUVB1N3. NCBI lineage: Bacteria > Pseudomonadati > Pseudomonadota > Alphaproteobacteria > Hyphomicrobiales > Nitrobacteraceae > Bradyrhizobium > Bradyrhizobium sp. CCGUVB1N3. The sequence continues at coordinate 139,666 of NZ_JANADR010000002.1, read as the reverse complement.
AAAAGGCGCGGCCTTTTCCTTTGCCGCCACGTTCCAACATTCACTACCATCCGCCGGCAAATGGATCGATCCGCTCGAAGGCGAGACGCCGGTCGGGTGTCCGTTTCTGCAGCTTTGCCGAAGGCTTCGGATGCGTCCGGACCGCTGCAGCGCGGGCCGGCGCTTCCTTCCTGGTCTCGCCGGAAGGTGCTGCAGGAACGGCGGCCACGGCTTCTCGCACTTCCCGCGGCGGCTCTTCCGGAATCGGATCGGCCTGGGCGATGATCGCCACCTCGGCCCGCGGGCTGGTGTCGAAGACGATCTTTTCCGGAAGGCTCCTCGCCGATTTTATCCGGATGATGGTTCTGTCGGGATCGGCCACGGCGGCGGCTCCGACGGGAGCGGGCAGGTACCGATCCGCAGCGAAGAGCAGCGCCAGCAGCAGCCCGCCGACGAAGACGAAATAACGGATGATCGGCATCGACGGCCGCTCGCAAATGAGAAATCAGGGGATCGGCGGGGGGCCGGATTGGGGTGGCGGGCAGCTGCGTTCAGCGACCCGCCGGGACGCTTAGTCGATCTCCTGGACGACCGTGCGGGTCGACGGATCGACCAGCATCACGCGCTCGCCCGAGTAGACGTAGCGGTACTTCGTGAGCGAGGGACCCCAGTCGGCGGGCACTGACTCGAGCTCGACTTCCCGCGGCACGGGCTGACCCACGACGATTGTCTCCCGCACCGGACGCATCTTGTGCTCCGTCACATAGGTTCGGATCTTCGTGCGGCATTCCGGCTCGATCTGCACGGTGGCGGCGTGACCGGTGCCTGTGGTGGTCGTGACGACAGTGGACTGCGCCATGGCGCCCGTCGAGATCAGCGCGGCGGTCGCGCACGTCAGCATCAGCTTCTTCATCGAAATCTCCTGTCCGCAGCATGCGGCCTGCAAGAACCCGCGGATGGTGGCAAGGTTCCGCAGTCGGGTCGGACAAATTGCCGACTTTTCCCGGTGACTTGGAGCCGCGCCCAACCATATCGCCGGTGCCTGCCCCCTTGAGCGCCAGCCGAAACGGACGGATGCTGGACCCTGGTGCAGCTAGGGTGGAGAGAACAGTGGAGCGTCGCACCTTCATAGCGTCCGTCGCAGCCGCCGCGGTCATGGCCCGAAGGCAGGCGCGTGCCGCACCCAAGCCCTTCCGGATAGGCTGGCTCACGACGCAGCGGGAGGCCAGCCTGGTCCCCTTCCTGGCAGCCTTCCGGGAAGGGCTCGCCGAACTCGGCTATCGCGAGGGGGACAACCTGAAGATCGAATATCGGTATGGCGACGACGACCGGTCACGGGTCGGACCTTTGGCTGTGGAACTCACCCGTCTTCCGGTCGATCTTCTGGTGGTCCAAGGGGCGGCCGTTCCGATCGTGTTCGGGTTGAAACTCTCCACGCCATCCGTTTACGCGTTCAGCGGAGACCCGGTGGTCGCCGGCTTCGCCGACAGTCTTTCGCATCCGCGGGGCGGCATGACCGGCCTGACCTTCATGGCGGCCGAGCTGAATTCTAAACGCCTCGAGATGTTGCGGGACATCGTGCCCGGACTGAAACGCGTCGCGATCATCGCCAATCCCGAACATCCGGGATCGCAAATCGAGCGTGCCTATTCCGAAGAGGCCGCGAAGAAACTCGGTCTGGCGCTCGAATTTTATGGGACCGGAACGGAGAGCCAGCTCGCGGGCGCGTTGGCGACCATGGACACAAACCCTCTGCAAGCCATATCGCTCTTCTCCGACGGCTTCGCCATTCAGTACCGCCAACGGATCATCGATTTCGGAATGGAGCGGCGGGCGCCGGTCATTTCGGGCTGGCAAGTGTTCGCGAAGAGCGGTGCCGTCTGCACGTATGGACCCAAGCTGTCCGAAAGCTATCGTAGATTGGCCTACTACGTCGACCGGGTACTCAAGGGGGTGCCGACATCGCAGCTGCCCATCGAGCGGCCGACCAAATTCGCGACCGTGGTCAACATGCGGACCGCAAAAAGGCTCGGACTGGCCGTTCCAGATTCCATTCTCGCGTCCACCGACGAGCTGATCGAATGAGAGCCTGCGAGGACGCGGCAAGTCAGATCGACCAGTTTCGAGCGCAGGGACATCGTGCGAAACTGGCTTAGCCGCCAAATTCGCCAGCCTTCGCCAGTTGCGCCATAGACATTGGACAGCCGCCGCCTAGTGGCGGCTGTCGTCAGCGACGCTCAATGGTGGTGCCGCCGGTGGCCGCGGCCGATGTACCATCCGTAGTGATGGCCCCTTCGGGAGATCAGGCCAGGACACCAAGAAAAAGACAGGCGGCAAGATCGGTGAGATCGCCGATCTCGCGGGGCACAAGGTCGGCATCATCGGACGAACCGGCGCCAACGTCGCGCTCCTGCGGTCAATCCTGGAGGGCTCGGGCGTCCAGCCCGACAAGGTCGCCACGGCTCAATTCGGGACGGAGGAACTCGAAAAGCTCGCGCACGACACCACGCTGGACGCGTATCTCGCCGTCGGTCCCCTCGAGGCCATCGCCCTGCGGCACCCCCGCTACGAAGCCGAGGAGATTCCCGGTAGCGTCTTCAACGCCAAGCCGGCTTGGCCCGAGGACAAGGTCGACACCATCAGCGTCACCCATCTCATTCTGGGCAGAAAAGAGCTATCGGAAGCCAAAGCGGCAGCCTTCTATCGGCAGCTTTTCGCCGTCCGCGACACCATCACGCAACGCGTCGCCGGCGCCGCGCACATCACCAAGCCGGACACGGAGAAGGAGGCGGAGCCGTCCGTGCACCGGGGCGCCGCGGCGGTCATCAACGGGACCGAGCGGACGTTTCTGGACAAGTACAGCGATTACTTCTGGTTCGCCCTGCTTCTTCTTTCCGGCGTCGGTTCGGCCGCCGCTTGGCTGCGTCGCTACCTGAACCGGGACGAGCGGGACGACAACACCAGCCATCGCAACCGCATCCTCGCGGCGGTCTCGGACGTACGGAACGCTGGGTCCGAACAGGACCTGCTTACATCGCAACGGGAAGTCGACGCGATTATCGGCGAAACCCTCAAGTGCTATGACGATGGGACTATCGAACAGGAGGACATGGTCGCGTTCGCTCTGGCCTCGAATTGTTCGACCATGCGGTCGCCGAAAGACGAGCGACGCTGCAGAACGGCCCGGCCGATCAGACGCGGACGGCGGGAGCGGCCCTCGCCTCTCGGCGATAACCGATGCCAGTTCGCCCCCAAGGTGGCATCACCAAATGGGTATTGATGTTCCGGCGCCGGCCTCCAACGGTCCGACCGACCCGGTGGCGAAACGGAATTCAACGCAAAAGTAGGGGACTACTTTGTATCCTGGTTCGAGCCCAGGTCGGGTCTCCAGGTCCTCGGTGCGTCTTTATCGTTTTCGTAGCATCGCAGACAGCACAGCGCCGTCGTTCAGGATCGAAAAGATCTCCCGCGTAGACAGATGCGCAGCTGCCTGCTCGAAGTCATCACTCGCATCGATCTTGGCACGGCCGACTGCCAGATTCGGGTCGATCGTGTCGGGGCGCGCTACGCTGGGAGGCGGCAGCTGCGCGACGTGGAATGCCAGGAGCGCAGCGTCTTCGCGCAGCTCCGTCAAGGCTGGTTTGATACCACCAGCCGCCGACGCGCTCAATTCGTTCGCGCGACGCAGGACCGGAGGCAGGTCTCGATCTTCCGGCGTGGCGAACAATTTGCCGGACGCAGGGCTGGCCGTCAGCGCGCCGATGGGAACGGCGAACAGCAGCCCCACAATGACCGGCGACATCCAAAGCAGAAGGGGCAGCGAAACGGCGTACGCGCTTGCGGCCATCACAACGCCGCACAAGGTCGGAACGCCGTATTTCCGATAGAGCTCGCGGCGCTTCACCGTGCCGTCGTCGCGTCTTTGCGTCTGCCAGCCCGCATCGCGGCCGGCCAAGATCTCCACGACCGCGATCGACTGGAAGATCATCATCACCGGCGCCATCAGCGCCGACACGACAATCTCGGCCAAAACTCCGGCCGAGGTACGCAACGCGCCGCCGAACTGGCCGCGCGCCGATCGCCGCGTCCAGACGAGAACCAGGCTGAGCAGCTTCGGCAACAGCAACAGACCCATAGTGGCGACGAACACCCAGATGGCGAGCACGGGATCCTGAGCCGGCCAGGTCGGAAACAACGAGAAGCCCTTTGGGAAATACTCCGGACGCACGAAGCGGGCCTGGAGGGAGATCAGCATTCCGAGCAGCAGGAACAGCAGCCACAGCGGCGCCGTGAGGTAGGCCCCGATGCCCACCATGAAATGCAGGCGCGACACCCAGTGGAGGCCTCGCGCGGGGACCACGGCCAGATGCTGAAGATTGCCCTGGCACCAGCGCCGGTCGCGCGCGGCGAAATCGAGCAGCGAAGGCGGCACCTCTTCATAGCTTCCGCCGAGTCTCGGCAGCATGTAGATTCCCCACCCCGCCCGCCGCATCAGTGCGGCTTCGACGAAATCGTGGCTCAGGATGTGCCCACCGAACGGCTTCCGCCCCCGCAGCTGCGGCAGGGCGGCCGCTTCGGCGAACGCTCTCACGCGGATGATGGCGTTGTGTCCCCAGTAATTGCCTTCGGAGCCGTGCCACCAGGCGACCCCCGCAGCGATCAGCGGACCGTATAGTCGGCCGGCGAATTGCTGGACTCGGCTGAACAGGCTTCGCGCGTTGACGATCATGGGAAGCGTCTGGACCAGCCCCGCGGTCGGATTGGTCTCGATGGCATGGACCAATCGCACGATGGTCTTCCCGCTCATGAGGCTGTCGGCATCGAGCACGATCATGAAGTCGTAGACGGCGCCGAACCGGGTGATCCACTCCGAGATGTTGCCGGCCTTGCGCGCCGTGTTGTCGGCCCGGTGGCGATAGTACAGCCGCGGCGTTCCGAGGGCCTGACGCAACGCGAGCAGCGCCTTTTCCTCGGCGACCCAGATGTCCGGATCGGTGCTGTCGCTCAGAACAAACCAGTCGAACAGCTCTCCGTGCAAGGTCGCCTCCACGGATTCGATGATCGCCCGAAGCCGGGCCGTCAATCGGTGCGGGTCTTCGTTGTAGGTGGGAAGCAGCATGGCCGTCCGGCTTGCGATCGCGGGCAGCTCCACGCCAGGCGCGAAAGCATCCTCGTCGGGACGATGGGCCAGCAGCACGAAGAAGCCCACCACCGCAGAGGCGAAAGAAAAGGCGACCCAGGCGAGCAGGACGAGGAAAAGCGCCAGCACCAATGCTTCCAGCACAGTGACGCCGCCGACCTGCAGAACGCGATACATCTCATACCCGCCCGCCCCGGTGAGCGCTGCCGTCGAGAGGAGAATGAGGCCGCGCCGCCAAGCCATCGTGCTGGTTGTCGGGGCGGGAACACGGTCGGCTATCCGATCTCTTCCGAGGTCGCCCGGAGCCATGGCAAGCGGGGACTCGCGCGGCAGCAGGCGTTGGCTTCCGATATCGCCGACGATCGATCGCGGTGCCGGTTTCAAGGTGTCCATCGATAGACCCAGACTTCCGACAACGGCTTGTCGCCTTCGGTCAGAAACGCGCGCAGCTCAATCGGCTCGCCCTTGACTTGGCACTGGAAGCTCAGCCGCCAGCCCCCGGTGTGGGGGTTGGGCTGCGTGACGATGTTCTTCACGTCCGACTTCTCCGCCGTCACCACGCCTTTGACGCCAGCGGGATCGATGCCTTTCAGGTTGTCGCCGACCAGATCAAGGACGAACAGGCGGGCGTCTTCGCCCCTCGCGCCGACGCCCGTGCGCGTGAAGCGTGCAAGCGAGTGCGGCTTCGGGCTATCCGGCCCCCAATGCAGCCGATATGTGTAGTTGTGTTCACCCTTGGCCTGCAGCGGGTTTTTCGGTCGCCAGAACGCGGCGATGTTGTCGTGGACCTCCTCCTTGGTCGGGATCTCGAACAGCATGACTCCGCCCTCGCCCCAGTCCCCGATCGGCTCCATCCAGAGGCTGGGACGCTTCTCGAAGCTGGATTCGATGTCCTGATAGGCGAAGAAGTTTCTCTCTCGCTGCATCAGGCCGAAGCCGCGCGGGTTGAGATCCTGAAAGGTGCTGATCTGGAGGTCGCGGGGATTGCTGAGCGGCCGCCAGAGGCTCTCGCCCTTGCCGTTGAAGATCGCCAGCCCGTCGGAATCGTGCACGGAGGGGCGGAAGTCGTCGATGTCGTTGCGGTCGTTCGGACCGTAGAAGAACATGCTGGTCATCGGCGCGAGCCCGGCCCGCTTCATTTCGACGCGCGGGTAGACCGACATCTCGACGTCGAACACCGTCGTGTCCCCCGGCCGCACGGTGAATCGATAGCTCGCCGCGCAGCTCTTGCTGTCGAGCAGAGCGTGGATCACCAGCGAGGTCGCGCCGGGCGCCGGCCGCTCGAGCCAAAAGGCCTTGAACAGCGGAAATTCCTCGCCCTGGGGTTCGCCGGTATCGATCGAAAGTCCGCGGGCCGAAAGCCCGTAGGTCTGCCCCTTGGCGACGGCGCGGAAGTAGCTCGCGCCCAGGAACACGCAGACCTCATCATAATAGTCGGCCCGGTTAATGGGCGCGTGTATCCGAAAGCCGGCGAAGCCGAGGTCGCTTTCCTCGAACGCCGGGACCTTCTCGCCGAAGGAAAAGTCCTCCTTGCGGTATTTGATCTCGGTGGCCTTGCCGTCCGCGACCTCGAAGATATTCACCCGGTTCTTGTAGAAGAAGCCGCGATGGAAGAACTGCGCTTCGAACGGAAGATTCTTGCCGCGCCAGAGCGCGCGATCGGGCAGGAAGCGGATCGAACGGTACTGATCGTAGTCGAGGTCCTTCAAGCCGCCCGGCAGCTTCTCGTCCGGCGCGTCATACGGCTTGCCCGCCAACATACGGGCCAGATTCCTGACCGCCGACGGCTCGAACGCGCCATCGGCAGCGAAACCGGCTCGCGAAGCGAGCAACAACGTCGGCAGCACCGCCGCCCCTCGAACAAGCTGGCGTCGGTTCACGGGCTCTCCTACTCGCTACTGCTGTCGTGGCCAAACAACGACCACAGCGCCCGCGAGTTCCAGAGTTTCAGCCATCACTAGCGAGACGAAACCGCTGCAGCTACGCAGAGTTGAGCTGGCTCTAAACACACCGCCTCACACCGATAGGCCGGTAAGCATCGACAGGTGTGTGGATTGCCAGAAGCTCACTGGGATGGCTGACGCTAAGCATTCGTCGCAAAAGCCTCACACCCGCGGCGGCGTCAGAGCCTGAAGGCTCGCGGCTAGCTCGTCCTTCCGAAAAGGTTTCGTTAGCCGAGGCAGGTCGGAGGCGATGCCATCGACCTCAGCATAACCCGAAATCACCAAGACCGGGGTGTCAGGCCGACTGTCGCGGACTTCCGCTGCCAGTCCGCTACCGCTCATGCCGGGCATGAGGTGGTCCGTCACGACCAGATCCACGCGAACTCCGCTCCCGATCACGCGCAGCGCTACAGCGCAAGGGTTGGCGGCTACTTCGGTGAGCGCCGGGTCATCTACGCGGTAAAACTGCGCCTACCCCCGAAACGCCGGCCGCACATCCTTTTGGGCGCGCGCGCTCCCCACGGCATCGTGGCCGATTGGATTTCGTCGAGGCGCCTTAGCGCCTTACCCTCGTGCCACGGCGATAAGGCGGCCCTTCGCATTTGTCCCCCGCGCGAAGGGCCATTTCCCTCGGGGGCAGGAGGCCCGATCCAAAATGAAGCGCATCGCGATTGCTACATTGGCGCTGGCGGCTGCCGGCTCTGCGCAAGCGGCGCCCGCAGGCGGTTTCGCCCGTTGCATCCAGGCCGGCAACTCGCCCGCGACTTGCGAAATGCGGCGGCAGCAAATCGACGCTGGAATCATTCAGCCCGATTGCACATACGGCCGGGGCGCGTTCCGGGCGCCTGTGCCGGACAAGCACGGTAAACTCGTTTGCAAGTGAACGCTGAAGGCCGCCCCTCATTTCGGGCGGCCTCTTTTTTCATTGCAACGCGCGATCCATGATCAGCACCAGGATCGCCGCGATGGCCGCTGCGATCGATATCACGGCAATGACGTGTGTTTCGGCGTGTTGGGGTGGACGGCCCCCGACGGCATCGATTGTGCCAGAATGAGGTCGTTGCAGATCTCAGACAAAGGAGACCGTCCGTGGAACAGATTAGCCGAATCGGCATGGATACGTCGAAGCGTTTTTTCCAACTTCACGGGGTGAACGCCGCCGAGAAGGTGGTTTTGCGCAAGAAGTTGCGGCGCAAGGAGATGGTTGAGTTCTTCGAGAAGCTTGCGCCGACGGTGATCGGGATCGAAGCCTGCAGCGCCTCCCACCATTGGGCGCGGCTTTTGCGGTCGTTCGGCCATGAGGTGAAGCTGATCGCGGCTCAACTGGTCAAACCGTATGTAAAGCGCAGCAAGAACGATACGGCTGACGCCGAGGCGCTTTGCGAGGCGATGAGCCGGCCAACGATGCGTTTTGTGCCGGTAAAAACTGCCGAGCAACAGGCGGCCCTGATGCTGGTCAGCCTGCGCGATCGGCTCATCCGCAATCGCACGCAATTGTCGAATGCCATCCGCGGCTATGCCGCCGAGTTTGGCTTTACCGCCGCCAAAGGGATGGTGCACCTCGATCCGCTGTTCGAACACATTCAAGCGGATGAGAGCGTGCCCGACCTGGCTCGCGAGCTGTTCGCGGCCCAGGCTGAAGAATATGCTCAGTTGCAGGCGCAAATCGCCGAAGTCGCCGCCAAGCTCATGGCTTGGCACAAGGCTGATGAATGCAGCCGACGTCTCGCCAAGATCCCTGGCGTCGGTCCGATCGGCGCGGCGCTGTTGATGATGAAGACCCCGGCGCCTGAGCTATTCCGGTCAGGGCGCCAGTTTGCGGCCTGGATCGGATTGACGCCGAAGGATCATTCTACGGCCGGCAAGGTCAGGCTCGGCGCCATCACCCGGGCCGGCGATGAAGCTTTGCGCGCCGTGCTGGTGTCGGGGGCCACCGCCGTGATCAGGCATGCTGTTCGCTGCGGAGGACGCGCCTCGCCCTGGCTCCTCGACCTTCTCAAGCGCAAGCCGCCGAAGCTGGCCGCCGTAGCGTTAGCCAATAAGATGGCCCGTATCGCTTGGAAACTGATGGTCACGGGCGAAAACTACGCCATGACATCCGCGCGCGTCGCTCCGGCGGGCGCGGCATAGAGATCAGCCAGGCACGGGGAGCAACTTAACTGCAACCGTGCTGAGCCGATGCCGGAACTTGCAAGGTGACAAGCAGATGGTGTGATCGATCGATCCTAGACACGAGATACTCCGTGGACCCCACTGACCCCGCAAAGGTCGCCGGCGTGTTTGGAACTCGCGTCGCGGAAACCATCTTGGCCAGCGTTCATGTAATCGCGGAGGTGGTGTCAAGTATCTTTGCTTCTAAGACGCCTGTACCGGGTGCAGGGTTGTCTTCGCGGTCGACATAAGCCGCCGCATGATGGAGCTTCGCGGGAGGAGCCTTCACAGTGGACGACGCACTTTGCTGAATCAGCGGTGCAACCCCATCAACGGAATGGCTCGGGCCCACGTCCCGGCAGGGACGTCTCGGGCGCTCAGATTTTGAACGCTATCCGCAAGATATCATATTTCGGCTCCTGCGTTCCGATCAAAGAACTCACCAGTTTTGAGCATCGAATGCATTATCACCGCCAGTTTGCGTGCTACGGCAACGGCGGCTCGTTTGAAGCCGATCCTCTCCCGAAGCTTGAGGCCCCATGTGCGCAAGCTGCTGTTGGCCGCGCTGCGAGTCAGGATGACTGTCGCCGCCTCGTACAGAAGCCCGCGCAGATGATGGTCGCCGCGTCGGGATATATGGCCATCATAATCAACCTCTCCCGATTGGTAGCGTCGGGTCGTTAAACCAAGCCAGGCGCCAACAGAGCGAGACTTCTTGAAGTTTTCAGGCTCTTCAATGGCGGTGACGAAAGATGTCGCGGTGATCGTGCCGACGCCGGGGATCGACATGAGGATGCGGCAGGCTTGGCTTTGACGAGCAGCCGTGATGATTTGATGCCCGAGTTCGGCGACCTTGATGCGTATGCTTCGCCAAGCTTCCAGCATGGGCAACACAATAGGAGCAAGCCCGTCCTGATCGACAAGAAGGCTGCGGACATTCTTCTCGAACGTGCTTCCCTTTCCGGCTGGAATAAGAAGCCCGAATGTTTTCATGAATCCACGGATCTGGTTCGAAAGTTCGGTGGTAATTCTGACCAGCCGAGTGCGCGCCGCCACGAGTGTGCGGGTTAGCATGCTGTCGAACCCTTTCACCCGCACCTCACGAAAGAAACCTACTTCCGCAAGCTGCGCCAATCCATCGGCGTCGTTCGCGTCGGTTTTATTCGCAGCCATGTCGAGGGCTGCTTTGGCATGGCGAGCATCGATGCAGATCGCGGGCACGCCCTCGGCGCACAGCGCATGATAGAACCACACCGATAGCGGGCCGGTCTCGAACACCACCCGTTTTACTGTCGGTGCACGCTTGCGAATGAGCTCGGCAATGATCTTTGGATCAGAGACACACTTACCGCGCCAGATCCGGTCGCCTCCACGTCGGATCGACACCGCAGTCTCTTTCATCGACACGTCGAGACCGATATATTCGTCCATGGCTGTTCTCCATTCGATGCTTGGGCCCGTCCAGTCGTGAGCCCGTATCTTCCATCCTATCGGGGAACAGCCACCCTCCAAGATCATGATTGATTTCCAGGGTAAGCCGCTCCGCGATTACCCCATGTGGATGCCCCCTCCCGCCGGCATCGCAATGTGCCAATGAGGATATTCGCAATCATCAAGGAAGAAGACATCCATGGAAAATGTTACCATCATTGGGATTGATCTGGCAAAGCGCACTTTCCAGCTGCACGGGGCAGGCGCCGATGGTTCGGTGATCTTCCGCAAGAAACTATCGCGCGAGCGAGTTTTAGGTTTTCTGGACAGCCAGCCGAAGTGTCTGGTGGCGATGGAAAGTTGCGCTACCTCGCACTACTGGGGCGGTGAGATTGCTAAGCTTGGACATGAGGTGAGGCTCATTCCGCCCATCTATGTGAAGCCGTTTGTCAAAAGACAGAAGAACGATGCTGCCGATGCTGAGGCGATCGTTGAAGCCGCCTCGCGCCCAACGATGCATTTCGTCGCCGTGAAAACTGAAGCTCAGCAGGCTCAGAGCATGGTGTTCCGAACGCGAGATATTCTCGTCGGCCAGCGGACGCAGATGATCAATGCGTTAAGAGGCCACCTAGCCGAATATGGTGTGATTGCGCCCCAAGGCACAGTTCATGTGCATCGGCTCGAGCAGGTTATTGAGGATCCAAAGTTCGGCTTACCTGAACAGGTGCGAGACTTGAGCCGGCTGTATTTGGATCAAATTACGATGTACGACGACAAGATCAAAGCGTTGGAAAAGATCATCCGCGAGCGTGCCAAGCAGGATGAAGATGTCACGCGACTAATGACCATACCGGGAATTGGAGTGATCACCGCCATGGCGATTCAGGCTTTCGCACCACCGATGGAGGTCTTCAGGAGTGGCCGTGACTTTGCCGCGTGGCTTGGGATCGTACCTCGGCAAAAATCTACTGGCGGCAAGCCGAAGCTCGGAAAAACATCAAAGATGGGCCAGCGCGATATCCGCCGCCTCTTGATCCTTGGCGCAACATCGGTCGTTAATTGGGCTGGACGAACGGGCGTGCCAAAGGGTCCGTGGCTTACCCGGATGCTGGTATGCAAACCGCGCATTCTGGTTGCAACTGCGCTGGCCAATAAGATGGCGCGGATAGTCTGGGCCCTAATGACCAAAAAAGAGAATTACCGCGATCCGGCAGCAGCGGTGGCTTGAGACGCGCCATCCGCCGATAGCGTCGGAATGTGAGAAGGGCAGAAGGACGGGTAAGGGAACACGGTCTTAGAGACGGGATTTGGATAACCAGAATATGTCCAGGAGCTTTGAGCTCGCCAGGCCGATTTGGACCTAATCCGCGTATCGCCATACAGGCCCGCGGCGTGCGAATGCCGCAACTTATGAGGCCGGACACACGACCGCACCTGATCGCATGTTCTCAAGTTCGTCGATAAAAACTTCTTGCCTTCCCGGGGGCATCCACACACGGACATATGGACGCAAGCGATCTGATCAAAACAATGCAAAAAGACCCTTGCGAGGAGAGGGCCGTCCACATATGGGGTCTCGACCATGATCGGCGTAGGGGACCCGTCATCTCAAATCAATGAAATCAACGGCCTGAAAGGGTCTCGACGACGCCGATGGGGGTCAATGTTCGATCAGCATTCACAATCTCGACGATCTGCGGCTTCCGAGAGATGGATTAGGCGGGCTCGACCTTCGGATCTGCGCCAACTTCAAACGTGAAGCGGAGAGTTCGATCTTTCCGGACATTGCCCACAACTGCGGGGCGGAAGCACGCAATGCAGGTGCCGCCTTCATGGCGAACGCTCGGGTATACGAGTCCCAGGGAGTTTTCGCTAAGCAGCTGCTGCGATAGGCGCTGAGACTCGATGTAGCTTTCGGGATCGAGGCAAGCGGCGAACGCGGCGGCTCCCCGCAGATCGTGAAAACTGCCGGTGAAATCGGCCAGATAATCGTCGTAGGTCACTAACACAGGCTTCGTCCAAGAGACCTCGGCAAGCTCGACCCGCTTGTGAAAGCCGACTTCCGCGATCGATGTTTCGATCTCGAAGCCACCATACCAGGCACCTCGGTCGGGGCCGTTGAAACGGCTGCCATGAGGATGAGCATGACAGAAGGCCGCATTGATGATGCGGTAGTAAGGAACACCGAAGACAAGCTCGCCAAGCCCGATGCCCGGCAAGCGATCATTCTCGGCCAAGAGGCGATCGTTCGTCGCGTGATCGAGATCGAAAATATCCTTGAGGTGCGCATCGTCGACGGCAATGCGCGTGAGCACGCTGTCGTTGTTGTCGCTGTATTTCGACGGGATCAGTCGATGCGTGTCGAATTGACGGACGAGCGAAACCGGCGGGGAGACCGTCAATGTCCACCCCGCCGTGAGTCGACCAACCGTCTAACAGTCCACATCGCGGCCAGTCCGCCCTGGATCATGTACGACAAGGGCGTTCCGCCACTGAAGAGACGGTTATTGTTCGGCAGCGTCACCCAGGCATCGGCCAGATCTTCTGGGTAGAGGATATTGAGGCTCTTGAAGATGCCGATGAGCAGCGAGATCCGTGCGAGCCGATCCGTATCAAGAACCCGGTCCGGGTTTTTCTTCATCTCGTAGAACACGCCGTTCGAAACGCCGCCCAACAGATCGCGAGCGTCCGCGTCCTTGATCGCCCACTTCTCCATGATGTTGAAGAAGGCTTTGATGGCGGACGGGCTCAAACGCTCCCGCTCCGTCTGATCGTTCAAGTTGATCAGCGGCGAAGGCTCGTAACCGGCCTTTGGGTAGGCGAGCTGGGCTTGCATGACATCCTCCGAATTAGGAGTGAATATACTCCAAAAACGGAGAATTGCAAGGGCCCATCGCGAGTAGATCGCCCGTCGCCAGAAACGTCTCGGCGGCACAGGAAAAGTCAATTTAATCAGTAGCTTGCGCCTGATTTCCCGGTGGAGCGCGAACTTCTCTGCCTCCCGGTCACGCGGGATGCCCGACCCACACCCTTCACACTGATAAAGGAGACCCTGTGTTTCGCCGTGAGGTCTCGACCATGATCGGCGTAGGGGTCCCGTCATCTCAAATCAATGAAATCAACGGCCTGAAAGGGTCTCGACGACGCCGATGGGGGGGCAATGTTCGATCAGCATTCACAGATAAGCAGGGCAGTCTCCCTCGTTGAGCTATGGCCGAAACTGGGTGATGACGGGTTGAGAGAGGCGGCGTATCGAGGCGGGTGTCGAGCCTGCCAGAACCTCAAGGAGAGCGATACGCCATGAACGAGACTACCAAGATTCTCCCTTTCCGTCAGCGGTCGGCGGTTGACGATCCACTGACAGAAATCCTGCGCAATGGAGCCCGTGATCTGCTCGCCAGGGCGGTCGAAATCGAACTGCAGGCGTTTCTGGAGACGACGGCGGAGCTGAAGCTGCCGGGTGGCCGCGCCCGTGTGGTCCGGCACGGCCATGGCCCTACGCGCAAGATTGCCACGGGGATCGGCGCAATCGAGGTCGCCCGGCCCAAGGTGAGAGACCGCGGCGCCAGCTCAGCCGATCGGATCCGCTTCAGCTCGGCGATCCTGCCGCTGTGGGCGCGGCGGACGAAGAGCCTGGATGCCCTGCTGCCGATCCTTTACCTGCGCGGCATCTCGACCGGCGACTTCCAGGAGGCGCTGTCGGCGCTGCTCGGCAAGGACGCGCCGAACCTGTCGCCGTCGGTGATTGCACGCCTGACGGCCGACTGGCAGGCCGAGTACGAGCGTTGGCAGCGACGTGACCTGTCGGCGCGGCGCTACGTCTATCTGTGGGCCGATGGGGTTTATTTGCAGGCCCGGATGGAGGATCACAGCGAATGTATCCTGGTGCTGGTCGGCGCGACGCCGGAGGGCCGCAAGGAATTGGTCGGCTTCCAGGTGGGCGCCCGCGAGAGCGCCCAGAGCTGGCGTGAGCTCTTGATCGATGTGAAGCAGCGCGGCCTGCGGATCGCTCCCCAAGTGGCGGTCGGTGACGGCGCGCTGGGGTTCTGGAAGGCTCTCGACGAGGTCTTCTGGCACGCGCCACCAGCGGTGCTGGTGCCACAAAGTCAGCAACGTGCTCGACAAGGTCGCCAAATCCGTGCAGCGCGCGATGAAGAACGATCTGCGGAACGTCTATCTGGCGCCGAGCCGGGCGAAAGCCGAAACCGCGATCGACACCTTCGTCGAGAAATACCGTGCCAAATACGGACCTGCGGTCGAGTGCTTGATCAAGGATCGTGAGGTGCTGCTCGCGTTCTTCGACTTCCCTGCCGAGCATTGGGTTCATCTGCGCACCTCGAATCCGATCGAGAGCGTGTTCGCCACGGTGCGGCATCGCACGGAGCGAACGAAAGGATCGCTCTCGCCGAAAACCGCCAAGCTGATGGTGTTCAAGTTGATCGACGCTGCATCGAAGACCTGGCGCCGACTGAAAGGAACAAATCAGTTGCCGAAGGTCATCGCCGGTGTAAAGTTCACCGACGGCATCGAGGTCATTCCGACCACTGAAAGCCACGCCGCCTGATCAGGCCGCGTCACCCAGAATCAGCCATAGCTCTCCCTCGTTTCGACGATAGTTTGGCGAGCTTCTTCGACCTCTTTCCGCAAGGTGGCTTGTTCAGCAGCAATGTCTGCGCGAGCCTGTGCAAGCTGTTTATTCAGTGCATCCACCTGAACCCGCCCCGGCGCCGGCGACCACCAGCAGCCGCAACTTTAGCGTCAATCAACATCCGATCGATTGTCGCCGCGCTCATCGTTGCCAGCAGCGCACGCTCTTCGCTCGTCGGCTTCAGCCGACCATGCCGCTCGAGTGCGGGCAACAGCGCTGGGATCATCGATACGAGGCGCTTGCCGCAGACGCGATCGGAGGCTTCCCACAGCGCGATCAGCGCGTCGCGCACACTGGCGTACTTGCGCCACCGACTGCTCGCAGGCTCGGTTGCGACGGTCGCCTCCTCGCTCAATCGCAATCCGGTCCTGTTCCTTCCGGCTGCCGACAATGCTCGCATCGCGTGCTTGCGATGCCAACCCGTCGTTGCCGTCAACTCATCAAGGATGCGTCCCTTCTCAACTCGCCCTGCCGTACGGTAGCGCTTCGCCACCGCCGCCAACACCTCGCGCCGTGCGCCCATGCTGATCCCGCTCGCCATTGGCGCCACCGACCTGATTCGGTGGCGCGGCCCCAGTCATCGGCGTGGAATCCTTCGGTAACATTCTCGATGAGGCAATGCGCACGGTCCAGATTGGCTTGTACGTAACTTCCTGCATCGAAATACCCCAAAGAATCAAAACCTGGACCGCGCTAACGCGACCATCAGGTTGATGGATAATTCCAGAGCAACATTCCGCTTTCAAGCAGAGTTGTGTGCTTGCGACTTGCTACCTTGGGCGTAGCGGAGACGCCGCCTAAGAGGCCCGAAGCGCTCGCAAGTGCGGATCATTTTGCCGACTTGAACCGCCCCGGGTTTGCCGGAGGCAATTTGGTTTAAGTTATGCCGCCATGGCGGGTTGTTCCAGCATGGCGTAGTAGCGTTGCTCGGCTTCGGCCGGCGGGATGTTGCCGATGGGCTCGAGGAGCCTTCGGTTGTTGAACCAGTCCACCCATTCCAGCGTCGCGAACTCGACGGACTCGAAGCTGCGCCATGGCCCGCGCCGATGGATCACCTCGGCCTTGTAGAGGCCGTTGATGGTTTCGGCGAGAGCGTTGTCATAGGAGTCCCCGACGCTGCCGACAGAAGGTTCGATACCAGCTTCAGCCAGACGCTCGGTGTATTTGATCGAGACGTATTGGCTGCCCCTGTCGCTGTGGTGCACGAGCCCGCCGCGATGGACCGGCCGGCGATCGTGCAGGGCCTGTTCCAGCGCATCGAGCACGAAGCCCGCATGCGCCGTGCGCGAGACCCGCCACCCCACGATCCTGCGGGCGTAGGCATCGATGACGAAGGCGACGTAGACGAAGCCGGTCCAGGTCGCGACATAGGTGAAGTCGGAGAGCCAAAGAACGTTCGGCCTTGGCGCCCTGAACTGGCGGTTGACGTGATCCAGCGGGCATGGCGCGGCCTTGTCGCTGATCGTGGTCTTGACGGGTTTGCCGCGGATGACTCCTTGCAAACCCATGTCCCGCATCAGTCGCGCCACCGTGCAGCGGGCAACATCGAAGCCTTCCCGCTCGAGCTGCCGCCAGACCTTGCGCACGCCATAGACCCGGAAGTTCTCATCGAACACCCGCCGAACCTCGATCTTCAGGGTAGCGTCCTGCCTGGCGCGCGCCGACAGCCTGGCAGGATCGCGCCGCCTGGCCACATGGGCGTGGTAGGTCGAAGGGGCGATCGGCAAGACCTTGCAGATCGGCTCGACCCCATGCGCCCCACGATGATCGTCGATGAAGGCGATCATGGCTTGGACCGGCGGTCGAGCTCCGCCATCGCAAAATACGCGCTCGCCTTGCGCAGGATCTCATTCGCCTGCCGAAGCTCACGGTTCTCCCGCTCCAGCGCCTTCAGCTTCTCGGCCATGTCGGTCGGAACGCCGGCCCGGTGTCCGCTATCGACTTCGTCCCTCTTGACCCAGTCGTGCAGCGTCTGCGGTGTGCAGCCGATCTTGGCCGCAATCGAGGTCACGGCCGCCCACCGCGACGGGTGCTCGCTCGCATGATCCAGAACCATCCGAACCGCACGAGCCCGGACCTCGGGTGAAAACTTGTTCGTCGTCTTGCTTGTCATGGCTCCATCCTCTCAGGAGTTGGAGCCTCCGGCAAACCCGTGGCGGTTCAACTCGTAGCTGGCGCAGATCAGGGGTGGCGCACTGTGAAAGCAGAAACCAAGCAGTGGTGGGAAAGGTGGCCGACGAGGACATCCTATTTGTGCGCTGCGAACATCTCGCGGCACTACAGGCTGCCCGTAATTCTACGGGCGTTGCACATCGGTGATGTTTGGCATCTACTTCAAATTGAATTGGACGCGATCTTATTTCCAGACGAGGCCCCATGAACGTCAAAGCCATGATGGCGACGATCCTGCAGAACCAAATGGCATTACGCGGCGTTGATTCACTAAAGCCAGCTGAATACGAAGAGATCGTGGACCTGCTGATCGAGCAGCTCAGAGTATTGGAGCTTAGCTTGGCCGCGCGAGAAACAGCGAATAAGCAAAAGCCATAGAATCCGCTGCGACGCTGAACGCCGACTAACGGGGGGCTTGCTCAATAATGCAAGACCACCGATTTCTAGGGTTCGATCAAGCCTGGAGCTTGCCGAAATTGGTTCGCGGGTTGTTAATCGGCGATGGGCAAGCTTGCGATCACTCAGTGGATCGCTGCCTTATCCAGCCCCCAGGCCCAAGGCAGCGTAGGATGGCCGGCGGCTGATGACGTCCGCCGGCCATCTGCTCGGAGAGTTGCCCAGGCTCTCTGAGTTTGGCAGGTGTGGGTGTTCGCCGAACAGCATGATGGAAGAGCCGCTCGCACGCGCGCAGCAATAAGCAACGTCGTCCAATTCCCTGGCTCTCGGTGATACCGATGCAACAGTCCAAGCTGCTTCAGGAGCCGGTGCAGAAAGTACATTGTGTAACCGAGCAGCGGGCCGAAGCGAGCTTCCAGCACCGCATCGCCATCAATCTTGAGGCGGATGCCGCGAATGATCCGGCCAAGCCGTGTTCGCAGGAACTTGAGTTGGCGCCGGGCGCGCTTGAACTGGTCAGCGTGGGTATACGGCCGATCGTGATGGCGGCGCGCTTGGCGAGCCCAATGAGCTTGACGATTGCCCGATGCATCTGCCGCGCGTCGGTCGGATGCGCAACGGCCTTGGGCTGCGCGCCGCTGCGATCAGTAGACCAGCGGCAACTTGCGATGGAATGCTCCACCCTTGAAAATCCACGACTTTGGCTCGATACTCGATCGAGGTCCCATGGCTATCAGCAATCCGAGGAGGGCGATTATGGCAATCCAGATCGTGATGGACCACAGCGGCGACAGCCGTCATCCTTTCAACCTCGACGACGCACAAGAACTGGCGAAGGCGGAGCAGCGGTTCTACGAACTGACGAATATCGGGTTTACCGCAGCGGTCCGGACCGGTCCAGGTCAGGTTTCGCAGATCCGATCGTTCGACCCGAAGGCGGAAGAAACCGTCTTCTTCCCCAGGCTGGTCGGCGGCTAAGTCGGCGTTCCTGCCATGTTTGGCTTTCGATCGATGCCGCCGGGCGGCCGTTCCCGGGGGCGAGCGATGCGGGCCCTTATCATCAGGCACGGCGCCGAGCGGACGCCGGAGGGCCGGTCGCTGCGCCTCTTGCAGCAATGGTTGTCGCCGGCGCAGCGGGAGCAGTTCGCCCAAAAGGGCTACTTCGAGGTCGTCGGAAATGACAGCGGACAGCGATACAGGATCCACCTCGGGGCCTCGGTGAACGTGTGCGAGATCGACGAAAGAGGCCGCCTGGGGGAGGGATTATGTTTTTCGCCGGCCGGCGCTCTGCCGATCGGAGACGTCATGCTCGCCCAGAAGATCGCGCTCGAAACATGCGAACGTGACGTGCGTGCCGTGGCCAGGCGGTTCACTTCGAGCGGTTTCCATTTCAGGCAAACCCGACCTCTCGGCTGACCGCGCCGACGGCATCTCGTAAGAACGACAGCCCCACACAGGCAAGGAAGCCCCGGATCGTTGGGATCAGGTGCATCCGCCGATCGCCCAACGATCCGACCGGATCGCAATCACGTCACCTGATCGCCTGATACGGTGCGGCTTGGAGTGGTGGTGCAGCTGAGTGTGTCAGCGTTTGCGGTGCGCGTTGCCACGCCAAAAACGCAAGAACTGCATATCCGCCGAGGATCATCAGCCAGATTGGAAACGCGCGGATGCGCCGAAACGGGAGCACAGCCATTGCTACAAATCGTCTGATGTTACGTTTCTGTCTACTTCGATGATCTTCGAAGAGAAAGAAGGCGACCCGCTTAGGTACCTCTTAATGGTAGACACCCGACCTACCGCTTGTTCGGGATGATCGGCATCATGCAGCCACTGGTGGTCTTGAGGTAACGACAACAATCACCCACGGCCAAACAGGAGCCTGTCAATCGGGGAGGCGGAGGCATTTTGCAGCCATGACTACTTCTACGCCAAGCCGGTTCGACGAAGAGACGACCATTAGGCTGATCGGAGCTATGGCTGATTCTGGGTGACGCGGCCTGATCAGGCGGCGTGGCTTTCAGCGGTCGGAATGACCTCGATGCCGTCAGTAAACTTTACACCGGCGATGACCTTCGGCAACTGATTTGTTCCTTTCAGTCGGCGCCAGGTCTTCGATGCAGCGTCGATCAACTTGAACACCATCAGCTTGGCGGTTTTCGGCGAGAGCGATCCTTTCGTTCGCTCCGTGCGATGCCGCACCGTGGCGAACACGCTCTCGATCGGATTCGAGGTGCGCAGATGAACCCAATGCTCGGCAGGGAAGTCGAAGAACGCGAGCAGCACCTCACGATCCTTGATCAAGCACTCGACCGCAGGTCCGTATTTGGCACGGTATTTCTCGACGAAGGTGTCGATCGCGGTTTCGGCTTTCGCCCGGCTCGGCGCCAGATAGACGTTCCGCAGATCGTTCTTCATCGCGCGCTGCACGGATTTGGCGACCTTGTCGAGCACGTTGCTGACTTTGTGGCACCAGCACCGCTGGTGGCGCGTGCCAGGGAAGACCTCGTCGAGGGCCTTCCAGAACCCCAGCGCGCCGTCACCGACCGCCACTTGGGGAGCGATCCGCAGGCCGCGCTGCTTCACATCGATCAAGAGCTCACGCCAACTCTGGGCGCTCTCGCGGGCGCCGACCTGGAAGCCGACCAATTCCTTGCGGCCCTCCGGCGTCGCGCCGACCAGCACCAGGATACATTCGCTGTGATCCTCCATCCGGGCCTGCAAATAAACCCCATCGGCCCACAGATAGACGTAGCGCCGCGCCGACAGGTCACGTCGCTGCCAACGCTCGTACTCGGCCTGCCAGTCGGCCGTCAGGCGTGCAATCACCGACGGCGACAGGTTCGGCGCGTCCTTGCCGAGCAGCGCCGACAGCGCCTCCTGGAAGTCGCCGGTCGAGATGCCGCGCAGGTAAAGGATCGGCAGCAGGGCATCCAGGCTCTTCGTCCGCCGCGCCCACAGCGGCAGGATCGCCGAGCTGAAGCGGATCCGATCGGCTGAGCTGGCGCCGCGGTCTCTCACCTTGGGCCGGGCGACCTCGATTGCGCCGATCCCCGTGGCAATCTTGCGCGTAGGGCCATGGCCGTGCCGGACCACACGGGCGCGGCCACCCGGCAGCTTCAGCTCCGCCGTCGTCTCCAGAAACGCCTGCAGTTCGATTTCGACCGCCCTGGCGAGCAGATCACGGGCTCCATTGCGCAGGATTTCTGTCAGTGGATCGTCAACCGCCGACCGCTGACGGAAGGGGAGAATCTTGGTAGTCTCGTTCATGGCGTATCGCTCTCCTTGAGGTTCTGGCAGGCTCGACACCCGCCTCGATACGCCGCCTCTCTCAACCCGTCATCACCCAGTTTCGGCCATAGCTCGGCTGATCGGCACGAAGGGTAGAATTGCTCTCTGCCTATTCACTTTCGTGCTGTTTTGGATCGCCTGGCCTTATTACGCGGCCTACGGATTGTTGACCGCAATGAAAGACGGCGACGCGCGTGCACTCGAAACCCGCGTTGATTGGGATCAGCTTCGCGCAGGTCTGCGAGCTGATCTTAACGCGATGGTTTTGCAGAAACTCTCACACAGTGGGAACTCTCTAGCCTCCGGCTTAGCAGTCGCTCTAGCACCTGCCATCGTAAATCAGATGATCGACGGGTACATAACGCCGCAGGGAATGGCTGCTCTTGTCGGCCAAAAAAGACAAACAAAAGGGAGCAACACCGGCGACAGAAGCAGTGGTGACAGGGTCGATCTATCCATTATTGAATACGCATTCTTCGACGGCGGCCCGCTTACCTTCAAGGTCCAACTACGGAACGAAAAGACCAGTCAAGACCCATTCTTACTTCTGTTCAAATGGGACGGGACGTGGCGCCTGAGCCGTCTCATGCTCCCCAAGGAAGCATTCGCCAATGCATTAGATAAGAAGCCGGCCGCCCCTTCCATACCTCTGTCGGCTTCAAGCAGGATAGCCGGATCGAGTCTGGTTGCGTCGAACAGTTCATCAGCGCCCGTTCCGCTTCCATCACCATTTAAGGTCGCTTTGACGCGCAAGGGGTTTAAGAGCTCAGACCCTATGAAAAGTGACTTCGAGGACGACATTACATTTTCATTGACGATAGAAAATATCGGTAAGAAAGACATCAGAGCGTTCGACGGCACGCTAACTTTCACCGACTTGTTAGATAACGAAATTCATTCATCTCTTTTGGCTATTAATGATCGAGTGAGCGCTGGAGCGACGCTGGGTTGGAACGGCAAACTCAAATTCAATCAGTTCATGGACTCGCATCAGCGGCTGCGGAACGCCACCCTCGAAAACTTAAAGATCAAGTTTTCTCCTAGGAAACTGCTCTTTGAGGATGGGAGCTTTGAACAGCTCAGCCGGTGATGCGCGTTGCTCTAGGCGCGGTCGCATGAGCACCCCGGCGCACTTGCGTCGGGGTTCTCATTACGATCATCAGGCCGGTTACATCCGCCGCGCCGTCTGATCTAGATGTGTCTGACTAATGCATCTTAGTCTTGTGTGTGTTTCGGCGTGGGGTCTCAACCATGATCGGCATGGGGGTCCCATCGTTTCAATTCAATGAAATCAATGGCCTGAAGGGGTCCCGACGACGCCGATGGGGGTCATTTTTCGATCAGCATTCACAATCGACACCTTCGTCGAGAAATACCGTGCCAAATACGGACCTGCGGTCGAGTGCTTGATCAAGGATCGTGAGGCGCTGCTCACATTCTTCGACTTCCCTGCCGAGCATTGGGTTCATCTGCGCACCTCGAATCCGATCGAGAGCGTGTTCGCCACGGTGCGGCATCGCACGGAGCGAACGAAAGGATCGCTCTCGCCGAAAACCGCCAAGCTGATGGTGTTCAAGTTGATCGACGCTGCATCGAAGACCTGGCGCCGACTGAAAGGAACAAATCAGTTGCCGAAGGTCATCGCCGGTGTAAAGTTCACCGACGGCATCGAGGTCATTCCGACCGCTGAAAGCCACGCCGCCGATCAGGCCGCGTCACCCAGAATCAGCCATAGCTCCAATAATCTTGGACTTGTGCGAGGCCTCAATCTTCGTAACAAGGTTCTCCAGCGGTGGGCGACCGTGCCGGAGAGCATTGCGTCACGGCTGCCGGGTATGCCGGACGCTATTGCGCATGGCGTTCGGGCGCGCAACTTCTTCGTTCACGGGAGCCCGGTCAACATGTCAACGGAAGACATGTTTACCCTCGCGCCTTTCTTCACCAACACGCTGGAATTCGTCTTCGGCGTGTCGGAGCTTCTCATCTGGGACGCGGAGCGCTGGGCCAAAGAAGGCTACAGTCTTTCACATTATAAATGGTATATCAGCAACTTTCCGGACAACATGAAGCGTGTGGCCGCATCGGTTATAGCCAAGTCGTGATTGTGAAATTTAGCACGGCACCTCGGTTTACGACTGCCAATCCTATTGCTCTCGCTGGGGGCCTTCGATGTGACCGAACTGATCACCTCGATCTTGCTACAGCCTAAAAAAATGCACGGCGTCAGGTACAGTTGCAGAATAGCCGAGCTTGACGGATTACGACAGGGCTGAAGGCCGTATCGTCACATATCGTCCCCCGGGGAGCCTGCAGACGGGCCCGTCCACATGCCACGCCTTTTGTGATAAGCATCTGTGGGTCATGGAACCGCAAACGCTACCGGCTGTCCGCGTTTTTGCGCCCGAGCAATGGGGCGAGGTCGACCGCTTTGCCAGTTTTTACGGGGGGACCTACAAGTTTTCCGACCGTGACCGCCGCGCCGTAAGCGGTGTCGCAAATCATTTCCGCAAAGCGATCACGCTGCAAGCCCTCGCAGTCAAGTTGCGGCCCGGCCTCGATCTTGATCATGATGAACTAAATAAAAACGGCTTCACGCCAGCCCTAAACTCGCACGAACTTTCAGCCGTTATCGAAGGGTCGGTTCTGGAGCTCTACTCGTCGGTGGACTGCACTGTCAAAGTCCTCCGCGCTGCATACGGCGCAGGTTCGCGGTCACTTCCCAATTCAACCAGGAAGCTCTTCCAGAACATCGACAAAGTGACCGGCACCTTTCCCGAGGAGATCAAGGACGCATTCAGGGCAGCCCATTGGTACAATGGCCTACTCTACTGGCGCGACGAACTTACCCACCTTGCCACTGGCCAATGCTGGCTGGATCAAAAGACCAGCGCAGTTAATTATATGCATGCGGGCATGAAATTGAACGGAGGCCCGTACATTGTCGACGATGTGTTTGCTCGGCTCGCGGACACCACCGAAAAACTGAACGCCTTCATCGGTCTCGTTTTTCATAAACTCAATTCGACATTGAAGCCTACGCTTGAGCAGCAAGTCTGCGGTTTCGTCGAGGGCCGCATCCTAATGAGGTATCTCGATCCAACGGAGCCTCTTAGTTTCAACAGCGGGCGATGCATTTCTTACCAATGGTTTGAAAAGCCAGAAAACCCGACCTGTCCATTTGTCGAGCACTGCGGCGCTTACCAGCGAAAGATGCCGCCGGGAATGCCTGTC
Source organism: Bradyrhizobium sp. CCGUVB1N3 (assembly GCF_024199925.1). Taxonomy (NCBI): domain Bacteria; kingdom Pseudomonadati; phylum Pseudomonadota; class Alphaproteobacteria; order Hyphomicrobiales; family Nitrobacteraceae; genus Bradyrhizobium; species Bradyrhizobium sp. CCGUVB1N3. Next base: position 115,284 of record NZ_JANADR010000002.1, on the reverse strand, counting down.
ACTGAGTAAGCCTTCACCGGCCACTACCTTGGGACGATCATTACGCGCACGTTCATCTTGTCGTCTTGTCCGCTCAAATCGCTTTCTACGCCTCGAGGATTAGAAATGCGCCCCGACGGGTCGTAGACTGTGTTTCGGCGTGGGGTCTCAACCATGATCGGCGTGGGGGTCCATCATTTCAATTCAATGAAATCAATGGCCTGAAAGGGGCCCGACGACGCCGATGGGGGTCATTTTTCGATCAGCATTCACACCTCGGGATAGCGCGGGCGCTGGTGTTGCGGCCGAAACTCGCCGTCGACGAGCCAGTCTCGGCACTCGATGTATCCGCCCAATCGCTGGTGTTGGACTGCCGTGGGCACCTTGTACTACCGCGTCGCCTCCTGCTTCGCGCGGGCGACCATTTGGGTGGGATCGACGAAACGCAGCGCGATCAGGAGCCAGACCAGCGTGGTGATCATGTAGATGACGGCCATCGCGTCGATCGACTGGCCCGCCCTCACGCCCGCTGCATAGACGGCGTAGTATAGCGCGACAACCAGCGTCTGACTGTCGGGCCCGGCGGTAAAGAACGTCAGTTCGAACATTGCAATCGTGCGTACCAGCACCAGCAGCAGCGCGGCCAGGATGCCCGGCGCGAGCAGCGGAACGAGGACGTAGACGAAGAGCCGCCCGGTCCCGGCGCCGAACACACGGGCTGCGGCTTCGATTCGCGGGTCGACTTGCTCGATAAAGGGGATCATCACGAGGATGACGAAGGGCACGGTCGGCACGAGGTTGGCAATGATGACGCCCGAAAGCGTTCCGCCGGCACCGAGCTGATAGAGCACGGTCGCGAGCGGAATGCCGAACGTGATCGGCGGGATCATCAGGGGGAGCAGGAACAACAGGATGACGAGTTGCTTGCCGGGGAAGTTGCGGCGGGCCAGGGCATAGGCTGCGGGCACGCCGAACAGTCCCGATAGCAGCACGACAGCGCCGACCACCTGGAACGTCGTGACCAAGACATCAGCGAGTTGGAATTCGTCCCACGCCGAGCGATACCAGCGAGTGGTATAGCCGGCCGGCAGCCACGTTCCGAGCCACCGTGTGCCGAAGGAGTTGATCACGACGGTCGCAATCATCGCCATGAAGTTCATGATGAAGAAGAGAACGCCCGCCCAGATCGCGGCGGCCCACAGCCGTTCGGAGATGGTCTTGTCCTGGCCCATTGTCTTGTCGTTCCTCTAGCCCTTTCCGCCGCCTGCGGCACCACGGTAGAACAGGCTGCGCCCGGCGAGCGCCAGCAGGACGACGGCGAGTTGCACGAAGCCCATGATCATTGCGATCGCCGAGGCCATGGAGGTGTCGTACTGCTCGTACGCCGCCTGATAGGCCGCGATCGAGATCACCCTTGTGTCGCCGGCCGGCGCTCCAAGCAGCACCGCGGACGGAAACACTGAAAAGGTCTGAACGAAAGACAGGCAGAAGTTGACAGCGAGCCCCTGTACCAGCAGCGGCAGCACGATATAGCGGAAGCGCGCCCGCGCCGTCGCCCCGAGCGTGGCGGCGGCTTGTTCGAGCGAGGTGTCGATCCCGGTGATATAGGAGAGTGTCAACAGAAAGGTGAAGGGGAAGCCGGACAGGATCAGGGAGAGCATCACGCCGGCGTAGTTGTGCACCAGCCGCAGCGGCGTGCTGATCACACCGAACAGCATCAGCGTGCGATTGAGCCAGCCCTGCGGGCCGAGATAGTTGAGCAGGCCCTCGGCGATCAGCACCGTACCGAGCGTGATCGGGATGACGAGGATTGTCGTCAGCAGCCGGCGGCGGTGCATCTTGCGCACGCGGAGCGCGACCGGAATCGAAATCAGGACGTTGATGATTGTCGCCGGCAGCGCGAGCCGCAACGTCGCGTAGATCGTGTCGTAGAGAAACGGGTCAGAGAAGAACTTTCTGTAGTTGGCGAGGAAGTCTCCGGCGCGCGGCTTGAACGACAGCACCAGACCGTAGAGGAACGGATAGGCGAAGAGACCGAGCACAAACAGCACCGCTGGCACCACCAGGAGGGTGACACCGTCGATATCATGGAGCGCGAGCCGGACGCGCCAGGGAGTCCGGTCTTGAGCGCTCTCCTGCGGGGCGCGCGCCAGTCGATCGGCGGTGTGGGTCATCATGATGCCCCCGCGTAGATCAATACACGGGTTGGATCGGCCGCCAAAAGCACCTTCTCGCCCTTCCGTAGCGGCTGCGGCGAGCAGAAATAGAGCTCGGTGCCGTCGCTGGCGCGTCCGGAGCAGTAGAAATCGCGCCCGTGGTACTGCGCGCTCTCCACGATCGCGGCGACCGGCCCGTCGCTGGCGGGCCTGAGATCGTCAGGCCGAACGGCGACGATCGCCTGATCGGCGGGGCACTGTTCGATGGCCACGCCTTTGAGTGCCGCGCCGCCGACGGATACGTGGATGCCATCGGCGCCGCTGCCCTCGAGCACGCGCGCGGGCAGCACGTTGCGATAGCCCATGAACTCCGCGACATCGGCATGCGCCGGGCGGGCGTAGAGCTCCGGCGGCGTGCCAACCTGGCGCACCGTGCCGTCGCGCATGACCACGATGCGGTCGGCCATCGAGAGTGCCTCTTCCTGGTCATGGGTGACATAGATCGTGGCCGAGCCGATCAGGTCGTGGATGCGGCGGATCTCCGCGCGCATCTCAAGTCGAAGCTTGGCATCGAGGTTGGACAGCGGCTCGTCCATCAAAACCAGCGGCGGCTCGATCACGATGGCGCGCGCGATCGCGACGCGTTGCTGCTGGCCGCCCGAAAGCTGGCCCGGGAGCTTGTCGCCCTGCTGGCTGAGCCGAACGATGGCAAGCGCCTCCTCGACCTTGCGCGCGATCTCCTCCTTCGGCTTGCCTTGCATGGCGAGACCGAAACCAATATTGCGGCGGACCGTCATGTGCGGAAAGAGCGCATAGTTCTGGAACACCATGCCGAAGCCGCGCTCTTCCGGCTTCAGCCGGTCGATCCGGGTCTGGTCGAGCCAGATGCTGCCGCCGGTTAGCGTGAGCAGGCCGGCGAGGCAGTTGAGCGCAGTCGACTTGCCGCATCCTGAGGGGCCGAGGAGTGCGATGAACTCACCCCGTTTGATGCTCAGGCTGACGCTCTTGAGGGCGTTCAGCATGCCAAAGCTGCGATTCAGGTCCTCGAGCCGGAGCTCGCGGAAGTCACGTCCTGCAATCGACATGTATTAAGAAACTCCAGGGAGCACCGGGCTGATCTCATCGGGCGGCTGCAAGGGCAGCCACCTGGCGTCATTTCTTCTTTTGCGCACCGATCTGCTCATCCCAACGGCTGAAGGCGTAGACGAGCTTGTCGGGTGTCAGCGGCAGCTCCTGCGGGTTGCCGGTGATTGCGGCCTCGTATTCCGGACGACCGAATTCCTTGATGACGTCTTGGCTGTCCTGCGGCGCCATCGCCAGCGCGACGTCTTTCACGGCCGGTCCCGGATAGAAATAGCCGGTGTCATAGGTGGTTGCCTGCGCATCCTTGCCGAGCAGATAGTTGATGAGATCAAGCAGCACCGCGAGCTTGTCGGGGCCGACGCCCTTGGGGATGCAGAGATAGTGGGCGTCGAGAATCCAGTGGAAGCCCTTCAGGAAGAACACCTTCGCTTCTTTCGGCACAACGCCGAGCGCACGCGGGTTGATGTCCCAGCCCATCTGCGAGGGGATCATGTCGCGCGAGCCTTCGCCGAGCTCCTTCATCACCGGGCCCGTACCGGCGGGATAGTATTCGACGTATTGTCCAAGCTCTTTGAGGTATGACCACGTCTTGTCCCAGCCGTCCTTCGGATCCTTCGGGTCCTTGTCCCCGAGGATGTAGGGAAGCCCCATCATGAAGACGCGGCCGGGACCAGAATTGGCGGGACGGGCGTACATGAAGCGGTTGGGATTGGCCTTGGCCCAGGCCAGCAGTTCCTCGGCCGTCCCCGGCACCTGCTTCACCTTCTCCGGCATATATTCCATCACCGGACCTGCGGGACAGAACACGATGCATACGCCCTGGTTTGCCGCGAGCCCCTGCATGGCGCGCGCGCCCGGCAGATAGATATCGCCGAGTTTCGGCAACTTGTCGGCATAGTCGGTCACGGTCGGAATCCAGAGGTTCTGGTCGACTCCCGCCGAGAGCGCATCGATGCCGGTCAGCACGCCGTCGATGTCGACCCGACCGGCGTCCTGTTGCGCCTTGATCTTGCCGGGCAGCTCCGGAGCCGGGGCCTTGGTGAAGGTGATCTTCGAGACGAGCTTGGGATTCTTGGCGCGGTAGGCCTCGATCGCCTTCTGCGTCAGCGCCAGGTTGCCCGCAACGTCGACGATATTCAGGGAAACCGGAGAGGACGGCAGCGGCGGAGACGCCGCGAAGGCGCGGGCGTTGATGGCGAACGAGCCGGCGAGGCCCGCGACGACGCTGCGGCGAGTGGGTGCAAATGTCATGGCCGTTCTCTCTCCCTCTTGGATTGGCGCGCGACGTCTTGCGCCATGTTTATTGTACGTTGTTAGCCACCTACTGCGGCCGCTTCCGGGCCTCTTGATCGTGAGCTTCGCGCCGCGGCTGCGGATTTCCGTCTTTCTCGGCGAAATAATCGTGCTTCTCACCCCTTAGGATCTCGATGGTTTTCAGAATCCCGCGCATGTGCGTGCGCATGGCCGCCACCGCCCCGTCGCGATCACGGGCGCAGAGCCGGTCGATGATGAGAGCATGCTGGGCGACGACGGATGGCTGCTTGCGCAGGATGGTGATGGCAAGATAGCGCACGCGATCCATCTGTGCTTTGGCGCCGGCCACAAACTGCCAGGCCGTCGGATGACCGGCGATCGAAAAGATGTGGGCATGCATGGCCTCGTCAGCGCGGAAAAAACCCTCATCATCGCCGCTCCGCTGGAGGGCGCGCTGGCGATCCAGAAAGGCTTTCAGCTGGTCGGCCTGCCTGGAGTCCATTTGCGCAATCGCCTTTTCCACCGCGGCGCATTCAAGGGTTTCGCGCGCGAATTGGCTGTCCAACACCTCGGCGAGTTTGATTGGTCCGACGAACGAGCCGTATTGCGGAAAGATCTCGACCAGCCCCTCGTCGGCCAGCTTGATCATGGCCTCACGGATTGGCGTCCGCGATACGCCGAAACGATGAACCAAATCCTGCTCGCTTAGGCTGGCGCGTGGCGACAGCCGGCCGCAGACGATATCGCGGCGCAGGACGGCGTGGATTTGCTCCGAGATGGTGTTGCGCCTCAACAGAACAACGCCGGCCTCGCCGGGCGTGGGGCTGTTCGGACGGCCGTCTTGGCGGCCGCGATCGCGCGCCTTGCGTCGCTCCAGGCCTTCCTCCCCACCTTAGAATTGGAACACTAGTATATTAGGGCCGCACGTGCCGTCAACTCGCTCGCGCACGCGGCTCAATTGCGCCGGAAATTGCCGCGACCCAAGCTGGACTAAACCTTTCAGCGACTTCGTTGTCAGGACGCGCGCGCCGCAATGCCCATCTTGCGATCGGCCGGCCATATAGAACTCCTAAGCTAGTCGGTCCGCTCGTACACAAGTGTCCACTTGGGCGAGCCCCTTCGGGGACGGCTCTACTCGCGCCGCCGGGCGGCGCTCCCGGAGCCCGCAAGCGGTCTCCGCGCATTCGCGTGACGATCCTCTCGCGGCCGAGTCGACGCCACTGGTGCAGCAACGAGCACGGTCCCAGCCGCGCTTGCCGGAATTTGTTCCTTCCGTTGGCGATGTACTGACCTGACTCTTCTGGCAGGGGATTCGCCGGGTGAATTTCGGGATCGTTCCGTTGATCGGATTCGCAATCGCTGTTGGTTCAAACCAACACCTCCACGAAACGATGGACGAGGACATGAACCCAGCGCCGCCAGACCCATTCCGGATTCTGAGATGAAGACCATTGTCATCAACAATCAAAAGGGCGGGGTCGGGAAGACCACGCTTGCTGTGCATTTGGCTTTGTTCATGGCGGAGGCAAATCTCCGCGTTCTCGTGATCGACGTGGATGCGCAGAGCATTGCGTCGGATACGTTGAGGCACTATGCCGGTTCAACGTTAGCCGCGGATCTGTTCAAGCCGGGGACACGGATCGTCTCTCGTGAAGACGAAGGTCTAACGCTTGCGCCGGCGGATAGCTCGCTGACTGATCTCGATTGCAGCAATGCGGCCGCCATAACGACTCTGCAAGAGAACCTCGCTAGTGCGTCGGATCAGTTCGACGCCTGCGTCATCGATACGCCGCCATCACTTGGACTGCGCAGTGTCGGCTGTTTGGTTGCGGCGTCGCATGTGCTGGCCCCCATCTATCTGGAGGACTATTCGATCAAGGGCGTCAAAGGTCTGATGCAGACCGTGATCGGCGTGCAGAGGCGTTATGGCCGCCAGGATACGAAGTTCCTCGGGTTGCGGCCTTCGAACTTCAACACGAAATCGCCCCGTCAACGGACGCTGTGTTTCGGCGTGGGGTCTCAACCATGATCGGCGTGGGGGTCCCATCATTTCAATTCAATGAAATCAATGGCCTGAAGGGGTCCCGACGACGCCGATGAGGGTCATTTTTCAATCAGCATTTACAGATGAAGGCGATCATGGCTTGGACCGGCGGTCGAGCTCCGCCATCGCAAAATAGGCGCTCGCCTTGCGCAGGATCTCGTTGGCTTGCCGAAGCTCACGGTTCTCCCGCTCCAGGGCCTTCAGCTTCTCGGCCATCTCAGTTGGAACGCCAACCCGCTTCCCGCTGTCAACTTCGGCCCTCTTGATCCAGTCGTGCAGCGTCTGCGGTGTGCAGCCGATCTTGGCCGCAATCGATGCCACCGCCGCCCAGCGCGATGGGTGCTCGCCGGCGTGATCCAGAACCATCCGGACCGCACGATCGCGGACCTCAGGCGAAAACTTGTTCGTCGTCTTGCTTGTCATGGCTCCATCCTCTCAGGAGTTGGAGCCTCCGGCAAACCCGGGGCGGTTCAGATTGTGCTTGAGCCATTGACCATTGTTTCCACGCATAGCCTCATTTGATGCTGCCAAAGTGGCCCGTCCGTAGGTGGGACGCATCCTGCGCGGCACGGCCGGGAAGTAGCGGCCACCAGATCGGGACGTCGGACAAATGGGACGGCGAGGGTAGTCTACCAGGATGGTTTGAGCAGCGCGTTTCGGCTGCAGATGATGAGCTGTTTCGAGCCGCGCGTCATGGCGACATACAGATTTCTGGCGTTATGCGTGCCTGCATCCAATACGACTACAACATCAGCTTCCAAGCCCTTCAGGGTCAATGTGCTTCCTACAGACCGACCCTTGATCGTGCGCCCCACGACGCGTCCTTGCTCGCGGATACGAACGGCCGCATCCCCAAAGCTGATACTTCCTGGGCCGCACGCCAGTTCTAAGGCGCGGATGCATGCCCTCAGGATAGCTGGCCGGTAAACTCGAACGCCGGCATCCTTGTTGATCTCGACGAGCAGATTCAGGACATGAGCCAGGCAGGGATCGCGCACGAACGCTATGGCGGCGTTCTCAACGGTGCTTGCCTCGCGGCGAGCTTTCCCGCGCATGAGACTGTCAACTCTCTTCACGAGGTCAGCGGCACCGACATTCGTCATTAGAGATTCGGCAAATTCCGCAACGGTCGCTACGGCTTTCGACGAGGATAGATCAAGCGATTCAGCGAAGCTTACAAGGTCGCGCAAATCGACCGCCTCTACGGTGATTGCACCGGGGATCGCACTGGCGATGCGTTGTTGGCTGGGCGGGCTCTTACTTTCGCCAATGATCAGCACCGAACCTGAACCGCCCGGCGGCTTGACCCTGCCGGCCTTGATCATCCGTCCGTAGTCGTCCGCATTGCCTTCCAGCTTTACCCAGGTGACGGACGACGGAGCGGTTCGAAGGTCAACGGGTTTTCCATCGAGCAGGTTCTTGCGTGCCGCCAGCAACCACTCGCCAAGCTCGGGCGCTTCGGCGTTGAGCCAGCGCCATGGCTTTGACAATTCGCCCGCCTGCGGAAAATGAACGCAGACATGCTTCTTCCAGTCGCAAATCGGGTCGTCGGCAGAAAAATCAAATATCGCTTGGACGGGATCGCCCACGACGCAGGTCGGCAGTATTTTTGCAGCCCAGTAGATGATGGCGTGCTGCCACCCCGAGCAGTCCTGGTATTCATCCACAAGCAGCCGGGAATAGCTCGCTACGATGACGTCGCTGATATGGCCTGACTTTAGGAGCCGGGACGCGGCCGCCCGAATGGTGGGATACCGCGGTCGCTGACTCGTCACAATGCCCGGGTCGTGGCCGGACCGCTCGGGAAACGTGGAGATGAGACGGATGGCCCAGCCGTCGATTGTCGACAGGCGGTATTGCGACGCAGGAACGCCTGCTTTGTCCAGCCGCCCTCGAAGGGCCGCAACGCCCGAGTTGGTATGAGTGAGGACAAGAATTGGCTTCGCGAACGTGTGCGCGTGCAGGGCGTCGGCGATTAACTGCGTCTTGCCGCATCCCGCTGGCGAGACAACAAGGCCACGGTCGATCGCGAGGAGGTCGACCTTAGCCGTCATTTCTGATCCACGAAAACACAGCCAGAACCTTCTCGCGGAAAGGACCGGAAGCATTTGCAAAAGCCGGTCCTATGACTTCGCGCGCCGTTTTTTCCATGGCGGGAACGGATTTGAACCAGCCCTTGCCACACTTCGAGGCTTTGGCTAGCGCGGCGCGCGTTTCCTGCGAGATGACGTCAGTCAGGATCTCAAGCCGGACGTCCTCCAGGTTCTTGGCGTTCCCGGACACTGACTTGATATGGTCGTTGACCAGTGACTCTTCCTTAAATTCAACGGCTCGTTCGAGCATGCCGTCGATGCCGGTGTCCGGCAGGCTGTCAAATAACTCATCCTCTATCGATAGCCCTTCACGCCATTTGAAAGTCTTGCCACCTTTGGCACGAAACAGAGTTTCTTCCCCGGGCGTCAGCGGGGCATCGCTATCTCGCAGCACAGCAGTTCGATAGCCGAGCTGGCGAAAGACTTTTGCGCGACGATACGTATTTGTACCGCCGCCATCAACGATGGTGACGCCTTGCGCAGCGATTGCGATCTCGCCCGTACTGACTCGGTATTGGTCCATGCCGCGTATGAAGCCGACCTCGGTCGCCCCTTCGCAGACCAGGATAGAAGTCGCTAGCAGCGCATCCGGGAACAGGCGAATAGTGCCCTGGATATCATCTGACGTACCGGCCTGACGCGCAGTGTGTTCGCCATTTCTTTCGCGGACAACGAACAACTGGTTTCCAGATAGTTCGCGCACGGCAACCGGCGAGTGCGTTGTGATGAACACCTGCAGGGGCGGATCGGTTTCCTTGGCCCCAAGGGCGTCAACGAGCCTTATGATGCGATGCGGTTCAAGGCCGTACTCAAGTTCATCGACCAGGGCGATAGGAGAGGTGGCGGCCGCTTTACGTTGAAGGCACGCGATAAGGAGCCGCGCCGAGCCAAGGCCCAGCTCCTTCAGCGGCACGCCATCTTCGTTGTGCAACGAGATTGTCCCGCCGCTCACAGATACCGAATGGGAGTCCAGCAGCGCCTTGACGGTGCCAACGGGAATGCCGAGGCTTTTTGCGGCCTCGGATACAGCACCAAGGGCGTCGCTCAACTGTGCGTGGGCCTGTTCGCCGAAGGCAATGCGAACATTGCGTGCGGCTGTAACCAGCGCAGCCGATGCGTCGGGCCTTTCCTCTGACAAACGATTAAGGATCGAACCCCGGCGCCAACTGAGGTTGTGTTCCGAGAAGGCGCCCAGTCTTGTGGGTGCGAGCCGGACCCGGTCTTGCCAGTTGAGATTTCGGGTCTGTCCCTGTGCTGTCCCACGCGCGGAGACGAGGGTGCATTGGGGCTCCAGATCGGCAAGGGCCTGGAACTGCAAAGTCAATACTGTTTCGTGATTGGCTTCGGGCTCTTCAACTATGTCGCCCGTCTCCTTGTTGAAGCCGCGCAAGTAAAGACCATAGGCCTCGATGCTCTTCAGAGTATCGTCGAGCTGGCCGAGGGTGATGGCAATGGTGATCGGCTGGGCAACATCGAGGCAATGGAAGTCGGTGTCGACGAGCTGGAGATTGCGACGGGCACCCAGGCAATAGTCGATTGCATCCAGGATCGTCGATTTGCCAATGTCGCCGGGACCAATAAGGCCGTTGATTCCGGGCGCGGGAAGCCAACTGAACTTCTTCAGGCATCTGAAGTTTGCGATTTCAATTTTGCGGATAACAGGCATGGCTATTGGGCACCCATAGGCGGGCCGTTAAACTTCGATCAGGTTTTCGATGCCAATCTGGATCGCAACTGGCGTGTAGATGTCCACGTTCTCGTCGGGCGTGGAGATGGACACGATCAACGTATAGCGCGCTTTCTTGTCGACACGTTTTTCAGCAGGGCGAGTACGCCACCACCCAAGTGTGGGAAGCACAGCGATATGGTTTCGTTGTGCGAGTTCAGCGGCAGAGCCGCGCCAGATGTTGGAATGTATGGACCCGTTGGTCGGGCCACGGACGCCTAGCTCCCAGCGCCCGGTCTCGCCAGCGTGGGTTTCGTCATAGTCATCCTCGCGATCGTGCGCGTTGATGCGAAGCTTGAAATCGTCCAGCGTCTCGGTCGCGCGAATAACCCGGAAAAGGATATCCGTATTTGCGGTCCCAGCCGCGCTCTCCGGGGCTAGGCTCGACGAAGTAGGACAACGTGACGCGCATTTCGACCGGCGTGTCGAACGGCAAGGCAAGCAGTGCGTCGCGTGGCCAAGGCAACTCGTGGAATTTGATGTCCTTAGTCTTGATGGAGCCATCCCCATCCTTGAAGAAAGGTTGGAGACTATCCTCCGCAATCAATGTCAGCGCGTTGCCGGCGCTGTAGAATAAGCGCTCGGGATCAGGTGCTCCATATCCGAACGTGCGGAGCATGCGTTCCCGGTCGAGACGCCCCTGTCCGTCTACGGCGCGAGCCCGCATAGCATCGGTCCATTTGGCACTATGGACGAGCAATCCACGGATCGTTTCGGGTGAATAGTCAGGATAACGCGCCATCACCCGCGCTGCGAGATTGGCCGCCAGCGCCGCGGCGGCGCTAGTGTCGTGAAACTCCACAAATGGCGCTTCACCAGCCGCGAACTCGTTGCTCGTTGTGAGCAACTGCAACTCGGGCAGAAACAAGGGATCGCCGTCGCCTGGGGGGCGTCCCATGTTGCCGGCCTCCATGACGATGTCGGGCTTGAACGGGGTCTTTGTCGAGCGCGGCCAGGTCATAGACGTTTTGCTGGAAGGAGCAAGGTCGCCGCGCGATGCCAGCGGATTCCAGCCGAAGTTGACATTGTCATCGATGAAAATCCGATCGGTGTAGCCACCGACCGTCAAGGCGTTCCACGATTGGCCGGGGTCCTCGATCGAGGCGGCCTCGTTGTAGGCAGGATAGTCTCTCCGGGCTTCGGGCGGCGTGTTGCCAGCCGAGAGAATGATAAGCCGACGCGTGTCGTTAATGGCCCCATACGCGAGATTGTCGACAGCTGCTGACCATGAAGTGGGCCGGCCTCTCTCGCGAGCCTCTGCGGAAATAGCCATACAGAATGCCTTCCGGCGAGCGGCGTCGATTTCGAGCCGCGATATGCCCTCGATTGTTACCGCGCCGTAGAGCTCCGGCCGGTGCGGGTCGGGAGCGTGATAGAGCTTCAGCGATTGGACACCGTGGGTGATCTCTATCGGGCCGTTACCGGCAAAGAGAGGCGTGAGGTCGTCATAGATAGCGAGCCCGGCCATTTGCGTGCCATGCCCGTGCCGATGGCTGTCGTGACCGCCCCAGCCGGGCTTAAAACCGTCAACGTCAGTTTCAGCGACAATCGGCGCAAGCAGCGGGTGGGCGCGGTTGACGCCCGTATCTAGTAGCGCGACGACGGGTGAGCCACCCGGCAAGGCGCCAAGCCGCTGGATGAACGCGGCAGAAAGGGCGTGCTGGTCGACGGCCGGCTGCATGGAATAGAAGTCCGCGGTCACCTTCGCTTTGCGGACTTCGGCGATAACACCGAGGACATCGGTGGACAGCGCGAGCTGTTCGCGGGTGCCTCGTACAAGCACAACGGTACGATCGATGAACGACAGGTCGTTTGAGATGACCTCATAGCGGAAATTGGGCGCGGCCTCGCGGAGGACCGCGCTCGGCGAGTTCTCTCCCTTCATCGCTGTGCGAAGCCAGACTTCCCACGTAATAGCGGTGTTGGCTGCTGGATAAAGCTGGGGCGTATCTGTCCAAAGCTCCGAGAGCGTCGCCAGCTTGATGTTGGTGATGCTTTCGACCAACTTTCTATTATCGCGCTCATCGCCGTCTTCAGCGTCGCGGTACTCCTCGAATTTGCAAAGCAGAATTGGAATCTTATCGTCGGGGACGTGTATCGTGGCGTAGGTACGAGCCGTCTCTTCGTCGCGAGTAACCGCCAGCAACTGAATTTTGCTGCGGCGTAGGTCGAGGCTCTCGAAGGCAAGCGGAAAGCCCGGCTCGCTTTCAAAAATCAGCGTCAGCCCTGGTGATTCATAGAAGCCGTTTCCGACCTGGGTAGGAAAAGGGCCGCGCGAGTTTTGCGCGGTCTGCAACGCGTTGATGACGGTCGCTGCATGTTGGGCACGGTCACGGTCAGGCGTGTCAAATTTCGGAGATCGACCACGATCAGCGGTATAACGCTCCGTTCCCGCGGCGTCGACGAAGAGCAAATGGGGATACCGTGCCAAGCGTTGTCGCTCTTACTTGCGGTTGACGTTCCCGTGCTGCAGGGCCGCCTTGCGCTCATCGATCGCGGAGAAGAGGTCTTTCTGCGTCAATGCATGCCCTTCAATCAACGCGTGCTTGAGCGCGTCTTGCGTTGCGCGCGTCACATCCGCGTAGCTCAGACCCTTGGCAAACGTCGCGAGCTTGGCCCAATCGATTTTCCCGCTCGTCTTCGCGCCCGCAATCTTGGCTTCAAATGCAGTACGAATTTCCTTTGTGGTGGGAAGCGAATATTGAACGATGTCGTCAAAACGACGGAAGAGAGCCTTGTCCAAAATAGTGGGATGGTTCGTCGCAGCAATGATCACGCTATCGGAAGTGTCTTGCTCGACCATTTGAAGGAAACTGTTCACGACGCGGCGTATCTCGCCAACGTCGTTGCCGAGACCCCGTTCTGAACCAATGCTGTCGAACTCGTCGAATAGATAAACCGCACGCGTCTGCGCAATCGCGTCGAAGATCAACCGCAATTTGGCGGCCGTCTCGCCCATGTATCGGGTGATGAGTCGGTCGAGACGTACGACGAAGAGGGGCAGGGCGAGTTCACCCGCGATAGCCGATGCGGTCATCGTCTTCCCGGTGCCTGGCGGTCCGACCAGCAGTAACTTTTTGCGGGGAGCCAGACCGTGGGCGCGAATGTCACGAACGTTTTTGTGCTCACGGACGACGCGATGCAAAATGCTCTTGGTCTTCGCCGTAAGGACCAGGTCTCCCAAATGGACTTTGGGATAGGTGACGGTGAGTAGATCCGCGATTTCGCCGCGTGGCTTGGCGAGGGGGATCGGCGACGGCCCGGGGCTTGGGACGCGAGCGCGCGACTGGTCGATCAGTTCGCGGAGTTCTTCGGCCAGCTTGCCATGTCCGACGCGAGCCTCGCTCGCCGCAATCTGCATCGCGATGGAGTGGAATTGCGCGTCGTCGCCCGCAGCGAAGGCTTTTATGAGCGCTTTGAGCTGGTCGGCGCTAGGCATGGGGCGTACTTTGTTGGTCACTGACGAGTCTAAGCGTAGCTTTCAGATTCTGGCAATTAAAAGTGGCAGAGAGGGTATATTTGTCGTTGATAGACGGTGCGGACGGCCGGACTCGAACCGGCACGGGCAATGCCCAACGGGTTTTCGTACCAACTACGACTTTCGTCGCCGCCAACCTGGCGTTTGTGGTCTGGACTATCCCTTCACCTTGGCGTCGTCGCTTTAGGTGCTGCCCGTCTAGTCTCTACACCTTCCCCAGGATTTAGGGGCTTGGCTCGGGATTACCAGCAAAGGCTTCCCCGAATTTGAGCAGTTCTGCATCGCGGGTTTCCCCGTGAGCACTCAAGTTTTGGCTTAAGTCCGTTGCGTCTACCAATTTCGCCACGCCCGCATGCCAGGGTCTTCATAACCCGTGTCGGCCTGGTCGCCAAGGTGTAAGCGGTGCGGCGCTGTCCCTCGCGGTCGAACTTGAGATTTTCCTCCTCAAGGATGTTGTTGAACAGCACATGCTGGTCGTTAGGAAAGATGCGGTCGGTCGGCTGGGCCTTGTTGCGCTTTCGCAACCTGAAGAAGGGCATGACTGCGCTGGGCATGCTCTTGCAGTAGCCGACACCACGCTTGCCGCGCACTTCGATTTCAAGAATGCGCTCGTCGGTTTCGCGATCCTTGACCACGGTCACGTCGCGGTATTCAAGCCGCTTGGCCTCATCAGGTCGCAGGCCCGTGTTGGCCATGAAGATGATGAAGTCATAAAGTTCCTGGCCGTGATAGCGATAGCGTTCTTTCTTGGGGTCATCGGCTCGCTTCGCGGCGGCGAGGTAAAGCTGTTTGTATTCAGTCGGTGAGAACCAGGCGCGATGGGAAATCTTGCCGTTGCTGCGATAGGGCTGTGACATGTCGGGCAGGCTGGCCAGCCAGCCGTGCCGCATGGCAGTTTTCAAGGTCTGGCGCAGCGCGACCATCTCTTGGTGAACGGTGCCGCGGGCAGGCGGCTTGCCGCGTTTTTCTTTCGATTTCTCGATGCGGTCGATGCGGTATTCCGCAATCGCGCCAGATGTGACCTGCGAGAGCGGTTTGTCCCCGAAAAAAGGGGACGAGGTAGTTACGCAGGCGCCTCTGGTGGCCTGCGGTGTAGATAGGGCTGCGTTGTCCTTCGGTGAGAACCGGAAATTCGCGGAGGAATTGTTCTGCGGCGTCCTTGAAAGTCTTTTCGGCGTTGACGGGGACCAGCTTGCCCAGTTCGCCGCGAATGTGCTTGCCGCGCAATTCAAGATACCACTCCTCGGCAAATTGCTTTGCAGCGGAGAATCCTTCGAGCTTGGTGCTTGCTCTGTGATTTCTACCGGAGACATAAGCGGCAACCTGCCAGTGCTTGCTGTCGTTGCTGCGCTTGTAGATGTAGCACTTGCCGCCCATCAGTTCGTAGCGCTCAATCGTGCCGTCCTTCGCCGGTGGTTGCTGTTCTTGAGTTGCCGTCTCCATCGGGAAATCATCCCTTTTTGTGTAAATGTGTAAGCCTTGTGGAAGGGTAGTTCAAATCTCTATTTTCGTCAATCTATTTGATTTCAATGAAGAATTTTGCGTCTTGGTCTGACAAAGAAAAATTTTTTTGTCCCCCGGTCAGCGGAAGCGCAAGGTGAATCGGATTCTGGATCACGACCAAGCCCAATTGCGCCACCTTCTCGAACGCGTCGGGGCCGATGACGTCGCCATGTTCGATGCGAACGCGCTTTTCGCGCCAGGTCGCGACGGGCGCAAGTTCGGCCATCATCTTCAGCACACGGTCGGTTTTGGCATCGCCGACGACATGTAGCGTTGCGCGTCGGTGAAGTCAGACCGCCCGCGCCATCCGGGCGACCGACATAGTCTTCGCGCTGCACGGAATTGATGGCCGCCCACGCGTCTGGAATGCAGCGGGCCGTTGAGATAATCCAACTTTGTAATTCTTCATCAGACGCGACGTTTTTTGCGCAAAGAGAAAGCTCTGATTGGATGGAATGCGACAATCTTGTCTCTATGCTCGCGATCACCAATCAGCTTTTGTCGAAAGCAAGTCTCTCGCCTTTCACCAGTTTGAACTCCGGCTATTTCTTCGCCGCTAGGCGTTTCTCAAATTGTGCCGCCCCTCGAGGCTCCGCCATCAGCAGCACGACGTCGATAAAGGGCAGGATAGCTGATTCCTGATCAAGCTCCACTCATGCCGAAAACGTCCGGACTTGAACATTCAAAGGATAGCCTCACCGACGCCCGCAGTTGGCACGCGTTTTGAACGAGCGGCCTCATCCAGAACAGCTACCGGAGTCCAAGTGTTATCACATAAGGTCATTGCGCATCTGCGACCTCGACGTGCGAGTTTGCTAACTGCCCGGCAACATCGGGAACACGATTCAGGTGCAGCTGCTCCTACCGAGAGCGGGCTCGCGATTTCCTCTCATCGCAAACTCTAAAAGCTCCTGTGCGGCTCGCTACGAGGGGGGCATGCTGCCGGCGCTCTATCGGGGTGGACAAACGCCAGCCTGCTTTGGGAAGGAGTGTGATGACCTTCCTAGACCCAGGAAGCACCTGTGCCCGCCAAGAAACATTTCAGTTCAAGGATGACCCGCTGACGAGCTTCGGTCCCGCAGGGTCGCTAGTGCGACCGTCTGAGGAAAGAGAAGAGCTCGAAACGCGAAAACGAGATGCAGCCGACGAAACCTCCATTGGTGCCCTCTTCTGCGCATGTTCAGAAGCACCTGTCGTGCGTTCTAGCTTTGCAACTCTGGCGCCCAAATAGAGACCTGGAACAGACATCATGACAGCGGAGACGGACATAAAATCTGCGCCCTCAAAAATGCAGGCGACCGCCGTCTGGACCCTTGTGCTCGGCTTTGCCGCGGACCCATTGGCTCGATGGAGCTGGCCTGACCCAGACCAATATCTTACGATCATGCCTCAGTTCGTTAAGGCCTGTGGTGGACGAGCATTCGAGCATGGCACAGCATACGTGACGGGAGGGATTCGAGCCGCGGCGCTCTGGCTGCCACCCGGCGTGGAGCAAGATGAGGATGCTCTCGACGCAATTATGACTCAATCCCTACGTCCGGAGATCACCGAAGCTATGGCACAGCTACGGCTGGGAATGGTCGAACATCATCCACCTGAGCCACATTGGTATCTGCCTCTCATTGCCGCCGATCCGAACTGGGTCGGACACGGGCTTGGCACGTTGCTAATGGAATACGCTCTTAAACGATGTGATTCGGAGGGTGCCGCCGCATATCTCGAAAGCTCAAATCCGGAAAACATTCCCTTTTACCAGCGCCACGGCTTCAAGGTCATTGGTGAGATACAGCATGGTGATTCGCCCACGCTAACGCCAATGTTGCGGACAGCCCATTGAGTGGTATCCGGCGAAGCGTAGCTTCGTACGGGGATGTCCCGGGTTCTGTTGAATTTCTGAAGAGGTCGGCGTTGCCCACCTTGAGCCGGTAGGCTCGCGGTGCTGATTCCACAAAGGAGAGCAACGCCATGACGAGAGATATCACACCGGCCGGTTGGCCGGCGACCGAGGCTGTGGACGAAGCGTTTGCAGAAGTGCGGGCGAGCTTCGATCGGTTCTGCCTTGCGGCGGGGATCGAGGCGCTCGGCACGATGATGGCCGCCGCACCTTCGGTCCGGCCGCCGCGATCCAGCGCTGCCAGCCCCACAAGGCGCGCGACATCTGTGAATGCTGATCGAACATTGCCCCCCATCGGGGTCGTCGAGACCCTTTCAGGCCGTTGATTTCATTGATTTGAGATGACGGGACCCCTACGCCGATCATGGTCGAGACCTCACGCCGAAACACAAATGGGGGCGTGATGCTTCTGGCGATGGCCGAGCGGCGTCTCGGTTTGGCCGACAATTTGGCCCGGGTGTTCCCGGATCGGCGCGATCCGACGCGGGTCGTGCGTAAGCGCGGATTTCGATGCACGTCGTAGAGCGGCGTAATGCGGCGGCGGCAGTGGTGGTGGCGGCTCAGGCTGGCAACTTTTTGAAGTTGAAGGGCAGAAGATCCTGGACATCGGCTTCATCGGGGCGTGTCGGCAACTGGGCGAGGACGTGCTTCAGCCATGCGAAGGGCTCGATGCGACAGGCCCGACAGGTCAGCATCAGACTATAGATGACGGCACTGGCCCTGGCTCCCTCCACGGTAGCGCTGAAGAGCCAGTTTTTCCTGCCGCAGGCAAAAATCCTGATATCGCGTTCCAGAAGGTTGTTGTCGATCGGCATGCTGCCGTCCTTGGCGTAGCGCGTCAGATATTCCCATTGGTTGAGCGTATAGGAGACCGCATCCTCAAGCTTGGTGTCGGGCACAACCTTGGGAGCGATTGCATCGAGCCACGCCTTGAGGGCGTCCAGGACCGGGAGGCTGTGTTTCTGGCGCAAGCGGCGTATGTAATCGACCTGCGTTTCGCCGTCGCCGGGCTTTTCGTCCCGCACCTGTCTTTCAATCCGGTAGAGCTGGTCGAAGAACTTGAGGGCTTGGGCCGGTGGCCCACCCGGTTTCTTCCTGGCCTTGAGGGCGTCGACAAACTTCCGTCTGGCGTGGGCCATGCATCCGACGTGCGTGGCGCCTTTCAATGTGCGCCAGGCCGCGTAGCCATCGCTCATCAGGATGCCACGATAGTCGCCAAGGAAGGCCTGCGGGTGTTCCTGTCCGCGACCAGGCTGATAATCGAACAGCACGATCGGCTGCTCGCTATCCTCGCCGCTGCGATAAGCCCACATATACGAGGTGCTGGTGGGGTCCTTGCCCGCTTCTTTCAGCACCTGAACGGTGGTCTCGTCGCCATGGATGACGGTCTGCGACCGCAACCGTAGCTTTAGCGCGTCGTAGATACGAACGAGGTGCTTCTCGCTCGAACCGATCACCCAGTGGCCCAGAGCGCCGCGGCTGACGGGAACACCAGCGCGCTCGAAGGCCTTCGCCAGACGATAGAGCGGCGTGCCATCGACATATTTATGGACGAGTGCGAAGGCCAGCGTCGAGGCCGTAGCAATGCTGCCCGGCAAGGGTTGTGCAGGCATCGGCGCGGTCACGACCGGCGTGTTGATGTCGGTACGGTCACAATGGCGGCAAGCATATTTGAACCGCACATTCTGCAAAACCTTCGCCTTCACCTCGATATGAAGTTGCTCGCTAACGGTCTCGCCCATGCGATGCATCTGGTGACGGCAGCAAGGACAAGCCTTCTGGTCGTCGGGAAGGTCATACTCGACGCGTTCGCGCGGCAGGTTCTCTGGCAAGGCCTTGCGGCCGCGCTTCCTTCCCGTCGCCCCCTCGGTCGCCGGCAAGCCCGTGTCCGGCAGAGCAACGACATCGTCATCTTCGTTGTCGGCGGGGTCCTCATCCGCAGCCTGTTCGGCTTCATTGAAGAGGCGGTCAATGTGCTTTTCACTGCGCGGCGCAAAACGATGCAGTCGTGCAAGCGCCAGCTCTTCCTCGAGTCTGACGACGCGTTCGGTGAGTTGACGGTTCTCTGCCTGCAGCGCAGCAATGCGCGCCATCAACTCTTCAACAGCCGGTTCGCCGGGTCGATTCATCAGATTCTTGAATCGAAAGCATGCCGCCGCGTCAACCGCTCAATTCGAGGCCCTCAACCAGCAACCTGATATTGCCGCACCGGATGGCGGACCATCGCATCGATATCGATCCCGTCGAGGATCCAGTGCAATTGCTCGGTCGTAAGCGTGATCACCGCTGCCTCGCGGCCCGGCCACCGGAACTTGTCCTCGGTCAGCCGTTTCAGGATCAGCACAAAGCCGGACCGATCGAAGAACAGGAGCTTCATCCGGTCGCGACGGCGATTGCAGAACGCAAAAACCGCCGGAGCAAACGGATCGAGCGCCATCGTTTCCTGGACCAGAACCGCAAGGCTGTTGATGCCGGCCCGGAAGTCGATCGACTCACGGTGCAGATAGACTTTCAGGTCAGCGCCCAGTCTGAACATGTCCCAGTGCTCCGATGATCGCCGTCAATACATTCACATCACCGCATTCCAGCGTCAGCTTCACGCCGTTCGACAGTGACGCGCTCACCTTGGCTGGAGAGGAAAACGTCGCAGCCCTTTCCGGTGCCGATCCACGCACCCCATCACAAGTCGCCGGCAAATCCACCGCATCCATGCGGCTCTGTCCCGACAGTGCCCGATCAGCAGTCCCTTCAATCTGAACCGGGATGAACGCCGCTGGTGAGGACGGCCGGACAGACAGCGTCTCCGTGCGCTTCTTTACCCATTTCCGAAGAAGGTTCGCATTGACCCCATGTTCGAGCGCAAGTCTCGATACCGACACGCCAGGCGCAAGGCAGGCCGCGACAAGGCGGTCCTTCGATGCGGCGTCGTAACGGCGTCGACCGTTCCGACCAACAAGCCTTACCCGCAGTTTCTGATCATCGTCTGACATCACAAGGTGTCCACCTATTTTGGTGGACACCTCATGCATCAGAGTACTCAACAGCAAAAGGTGCGGGGAAATTCGCGCTTACTAACGAGTAGTTCGGATCATCCTTGTTGAGCCGATAGAACTCATCGAGCACGCTGGCGCCGTCCACTTTCCAGCGATGGGATCGACCTGAACATATAGCGCTTTTCCCGAACAGCCAGGGCGCTTAGGCCGTAGCCCGTCGATCGTGCTCCACGGCGACCTCAACGATCCGCCGAGTCCGATCAGTCGACGCGTCTACTTCCGGCCGGTGATGTACGCGCCGACGTTGGGAGATGAAATCTTTGACAACGACAGGCTCGTGGTCGACGTCATCGTGGAGGCCGTTATGCAGATGCGCGCGAATGGCGGCCCGAATGTCATTGTGGTCAGTCTCTTGCTCGGCGATCGCACGAAACCATTCGCTGGCAAGATATCGACCTGGGGCCGCGCCTTGGACTATTTGGCCTTCACCTACAGCATCCTCTTCCTCGTGAGCGCAGGCAACGTCAATGATGGAATCCCGTTGGGGCGCTCAGAGCGCGATTAGCAAGGGACGGGTACTGCGATTCTGCAGACCGAACACGCTAATAAACTCCGACCTGGGCTGCGAATAGGTAAGTTCGGCGCCGCGACTTCACGTGCAACGCAACCGCGTCTGAATCCCGAGCTCGGGCGTGCTCCAAAACACCTAGGAGACGGGGAAGTTGCGGTGGGCGGCGTCTCGAAATTGGGGCCGCCCCATCACATCCCCTTGATCCTCTGGCTCCTCGCGCTATATCCGGGTTTCTTCCTCTTCGATAAACCGGGTGAACGCATGACGACCACAGATACGGCTGTGCACACGCTGCCCTTCCAGGCCGAGGTTTCCGAGCTCCTGCACCTGATGGTGCACTCGGTCTATTCGGAAACCGATATTTTCCTGCGCGAGTTCGTCTCCAACGCCTCGGACGCCTGCGACAAGCTCCGCTACGAGGCGATCGCCAATCCGGCGCTGCTGGGTGAGGGCGACGCGCTCAAGATCCGCATCATTCCGAACAAGGCGGCCCAGACGCTCACGATCGCCGACAACGGCATCGGCATGGAGCGGCAGGAGCTGATCGACCATCTCGGCACCATTGCCCGCTCGGGCACCAAGGCTTTCGTGGCGAAGCTGAAGGAGGCCAAGGACGGGCTCGGCCTGATCGGCCAGTTCGGTGTCGGCTTCTATTCCGCCTTCATGGTTGCCGACAGGATCCTCGTCATCAGCCGCAGGGCCGGCGAGAGCGACGTCTGGACCTGGACTTCGTCGGGCGGCTCGGGTTTCGAGATTGCGCGGGCGAGCGACGAAGATGCCGCGCGCGTGAGCCGTGGCACGGAGATCGTGCTGCATCTGAAGGAGGATGCGAAGAAGTATCTGGAAGACTACGAGATCCAGCGCATCGTCTCCGCCTATTCCGACAATATCCTCTTCCCCATCGAGCTCGTGCCGGCAGAAGGCGAGCCGCGCCAGATCAATTCGGCGAGCGCGCTGTGGCAGCGCTCGAAATCGGAACTCTCGGCTGACGACTACAAGAAGGCCTATCAGCAGATCGCCACCGCCTTCGACGATCCCGCGATGACGCTGCATTATCGCGCTGAAGGCCGCTATTCCTACGCCGTGCTCCTGTTTGCGCCGTCGACGAAACCGTTCGACCTGTTCGAGCCGTCGCGCAAGGGCCGGGTCAAGCTTTATGTCCGGCGCGTCTTCATCACCGACGATGCCGATCTGTTGCCGGGCAATCTGCGCTTCATCCGCGGCGTCGTCGACAGCGAGGACCTGCCGCTCAACATTTCCCGCGAGATGCTGCAAAACAACCCGCAGCTTGCGCAGATCCGCAAAGCGGTCGCCACCCGCGTTGTCTCGGAGCTCGAAAGCCTCGCCGAGAAGGACGCGGAGAATTTTGCGAAGATCTGGGAGGCCTTCGGCGCCGTCCTCAAGGAAGGCATTTACGAGGACTTCGAGCGCCGCGAGAAGCTCTTGGCGCTGTCGTGCTTCACGACGACCTCGGGCGAGAAGCGCTCGCTGAAGGACGTCGTCGCCGACTTCAAGCCGAATCAGACCGAGATCTATTATCTCGTCGGCGACAGCATCGAGCGGCTGAAGTCCAGTCCGCGCCTGGAGGCGGCGGCTGCCCGCGGCATCGAGGTGCTGTTGCTCACCGATCCCGTCGATGCCTTCTGGACCTCGATGCCGATGTCGTTCGACGGCAAGCCGCTGAAGTCGCTGGGCCAGGGCGATCTCAATTTCGACCTGATCCCGCGGCTCGACGAGAAGGACGAGGCGAAGAAGGACGAGCCGGCCGCCGATGAGGCTTCGACCATCGCCGTGATCAAGGTCTCGCTCGGCAAGCGCGTCAGCGACGTCAAGGCCTCGACCCGCCTCACCAGCTCCGCGTCCTGCCTCGTCGCAAGCACCGAGGGCCCGAGCCGCGAGCTCGAGCGCATCCTGGCGCAGCAGAACCGCGGCATGCGCACCAAGCCGATCCTCGAGATTAACCTGCGCCATCCGATGGTGGCGGCGATCACCAGGGCCCAGGCCGGCTCAACAACGGTCGACGACCTCAGCCTGCTGCTGCTCGAACAGGCGCAGATTCTGGACGGCGAATTGCCGGAAGACCCGGCGGCGTTTGCCGCGAAGCTGAACCGGCTGGTGCTGCAAGGGCTCGGCTAACGGCCCATCGCATTGCCTCGCCTTAATTGTTACCGGATGCTGAACCGTGGCCTCACGTAAATTGCTCCCTTGGAGGCGCTACCGCCCCGGCTCCTCGAGCGCAAGGCCGGGACGTACGAACTCATCCCACCGGTCAAAAGTGGCAGACAGCACACGCGATAGAGCAGCCAACAGGCGTAGATGACATCGGCGGAGCAGCGCTGCCCCTCCGACAGCGGCCCGTGAGCCACGTCGTGGCGGAGCGTCGGACCCGGTTGGAGGTTGAAGATGCGGTTCAACTCGTCGAGCAGCGGCTCGCCCATCTCCTCGAGCAGCGCAAGATCGAGGGCCAGCCAGCACTGGAGAACGCGTTCGCTCTCCCGCTTGGCCGAGCCTTGCAGATCCGCTCGCAGCGCCAGCGCGGCTGGAAGCTCTGTTCCTTCCATGCCCCGGAGGTGGAGTGCATCGGCAAGGGCAAGGCCGCTGCACCTTACGAGTTAATGGCATGGACCACGCCCGCTCTCAGCGGCAACGTGGAGCCCCGGCGGGGCAGCAGCAGGAGCGCAAGCCATGTCGAATACGAACCTTGTCACGATCGGAATCGATCTCGGGAAGAACACATTCCATGTTGTTGGTTTCGATGCCACAGGCGCAATCACGCTACGCAAGAAGCGGTCGAGAAATCAGCTTGACCAGTCGCTGGCCAATGTTCCGCGTTGTCTGATCGGAATGGAGGCGTGTGCAGGCGCAATCATCTAGATGCCGTAATGGGCCGGCCTTCGCGAGGCTAGCCAGGTTAGGTGGCTGTCCCTCAGAATGATGATGTTGAAACGGAGTCCGAATGATCGGCTCCAGGCATCAAGTGAGGAACAGCCATGGACTATTATGCGGGGATCGACGTGTCTTTTGAAAGAGAGCAGCATCTGCGTTGTTGACGGGACTGGCAAAGGTCGTCCGCGAGGTCAAGGTCGCCAGCGAGCCTGAGGTGCTTATTGGCTATGTCGACGAGCTGGAATTACCTGTCAGCCGCATTGGGCTCGAGGCAGGGCCGTTGTCGCAGTGGCTGCATGCCGGGCTTGTGGCCGGCGGACGCGATGCGGTTTTGCTCGAGACACGGCATGTGAAAGCAGCACTCTCAGCCATGACCGTCAAGACCGACCGGAAGGATGCCCGCGGGATCGCTCAGTTGCTGCGGATGGGCTGGTACCGTCCGGTTCACGCGAAATCGGTGCCTTGCAAGAACACCCGCGCCCTTCTCATTGGGCGCAAGCTTCTGCAAGGCAAGCTTCTCGACGTCGAACTCAGCATCCGCGGGATTCTGCGTGGCTATGGGCTGAAGGTCGGCGAAGTGAGCCGTGGACGGTTTGAAGCGCGCATTCGGGAATTGACAGCGGGGCACGTGACCCTGGAAACGGTGATTGGCGCGATGCTCGCTGCGAGGATGGCATTGTGGAACGAGTTCACCAGGCTGCATCGCGAGATGCTGAAGATCGCGCGGGCCGACAAAGTTTGCCGGCGATTGATGAGCACACCTGGTGTCGGTGCTTTGGTCGCCCTGACATACCGCTCGGCGGTAGATGATCCATCGCGCGGTTCGTAAAATCCAGTACGATCGGCGCCTACTTCGGGCTCACGCCGAAAAAATATCAGTCGGGTGAGACCGACCGGGACGGCGTCATCAGCAAGGTCGGCGACGCCATGGTGCGCACCGCGCTCTTTGAAGCGGCGCATATCAAGCTGACGCGTGCGACACGCTTCTCGAGCCTGAAGCGCTGGGCACTCGAGGTTGCGCGACGGCGCGGCATGAAGCGCGCCAAAGTGGCCCTTGCTCGCAAGTTGGGCGTTGTGCTGCATCGCATGTGGGTGGACGCGACCGAGTTCCGCTGGAGCAAGACCGCTGCGGCTGCATAGGAGATAGAGAAGATTCGGAACGAGCCGGAAACGGTACGTTCTCCTGAGTGTCCCGTCGCCGGGACGAGGGCTTGGCAAGGTCGTGAGTAGTGCTGTGAATGCTGCGGCAGATCACGCGTCCTAGATTGACCTGTCGGCTCTGGATCTGATGGCATGGTGTGGCGGTCTTCGTGCCGACCACGGACAGAAGCATGATCCTGGCGATGAGATTTGTTCAGAGGGACTTGACGAACAAAGGCCCATTACAGAAGCATTACAGTTGGTGCGCCGGGAGACCGGCAAGGAGTAGGTGGTGGAAGTCCACTGCGATGAAGGAATAGCGATCCACATCGGCCCCGAGCCGTGCGCAGGCGTCCGCGAGGATGTCGGCGAAGCGTCAGCAGGGGAGCGCATAGGCCAGCCATGGAGCCGCGAAAGAATGCTTTCCCGAGAGCCGACGCTGTCAACTGAGCGGAAGGCAACACGAAAGGGTGCGATATCGCGAGCGCCCAGTCGCCTCGGCGTGGTCGCAGACCCTGGCATGTGCAGAAGCTTCTTGTACGGGAACCGGGAGGTCTCTTGGTCGGCCAGATGCTCATGGAAGCGGCCTGGTCCGCGGCGGGAAGGCGAGGAGCTGTAGCCGCCGATGAACGATCAGGAGAAGTCTGACTCCGCCATAGTAGCAATGAAGTCGCCGAACAAAGCCGGAGGTACGGTGGCGGAGGCGATGGAGCGAAGGGCGGGGACCAAGGGAAACGCGAGACAGCAAAGCACATTCCGGACACAGGGCCGGGATCGTGTGATCCAGGAGCTTGATCGCGTACGGCAAGCCGCAAGGCAGAGGAAGAAGGAGCGGTTCACAGCGCTTCTCCACCATATCAATACCGACACGCTCCGGATGGCTTTCTACGCGCTCAAGCGCAAAGCAGCCCCCGGCGTGGATGGTGTGACATGGCAGGACTTCGAGACAGATCTGGAGCCCCGGCTTGCGGATCTGCACCGACGGGTCCACACAGGAGCGTATCGTCCCCAACCGTCACGTCGGACGTATATTCCGAAGGCGGACGGCCGGGAGAGAGCGCTGGCGATCGCGGCTTTGGAGGAC
Organism: Bradyrhizobium sp. CCGUVB1N3; assembly: GCF_024199925.1. Taxonomy (NCBI): domain Bacteria; kingdom Pseudomonadati; phylum Pseudomonadota; class Alphaproteobacteria; order Hyphomicrobiales; family Nitrobacteraceae; genus Bradyrhizobium; species Bradyrhizobium sp. CCGUVB1N3. Next base: position 89,400 of record NZ_JANADR010000002.1, on the reverse strand, counting down.
AAAATCGTCCAAGGCGCGACCGTCATGGTGCTCAACGCCATCTACGAAGGCGACTTCGTCGGTTTCTCCTACGGGTTTCGACCCGGTAGGGGCCCACATGATGGGTTGGACGCCCTGGCGGTAGCGATCACCACGCGGAAGGTGAACTGGATACTTGACGCCGACGTGCAAAACTTTTTCGGAAGTGTGAACCAAGACTGGCTGGTCCAGTTCTTGGAACACCGCATCGGCGACAAGCGCATCATCCGCCTGATCCGTAAATGGCTGAAGGCGGGCATTCTCGAAGACGGGGTCGTTACCGTGGACGACAGGGGCACGGGGCAAGGATCGGTGATTTCGCCGCTGCTCGCCAATGTCTACCTGCACTACACGTTCGATCTTTGGGCCGAACGCTGGCGACGGCAAGAGGCCCATGGCGACATGATCATCGTGCGCTATGCCGATGATCTCGTGGCTGGCTTCGAGCATGAGGACGACGCTCGCCGTTTCCTTGATGCAATGCGTGAACGGTTTGAAGCATTCGCGTTGACACTCCACCCAGACAAGACCCGCTTGATTGAGTTTGGTCGCCGTGCGGCGGTCAACCGCAAGGGGCGCGGCCTTGGCAAACCGGAGACCTTCATGTTTCTGGGCTTCACCCACATCTGCGGTAAATCACGCCGAGGAAACTTCCTGCTCGAAAGGAAGACCCGTCGCGACCGTCTGCGGAGGAAGCTTCAGGACATCAAGGAAAAGCTGCGGCGTCGGATGCACCAACCGATCCTCGTCCAGGGTGCATGGCTGAGACAGGTCGTCGCCGGCCACTTCGCCTACTACGCGGTTCCTACAAATGGGCGGACGCTCTCAGCGTTCCGCTACTATGTGACCGATCTCTGGCGTCGAACGCTTCGGCGGCGAAGCCAACGAGACCGCTTCACGTGGGACCGCATGACGAAGTTGGCGGATGAATGGCTCCCTCAACCCCGTATCCTCCATCCCTGGCCACAACAGCGCTTCGCCGTCACATACCCAAGGTAAGAGCCGGATGCCTTAATTGGGCTCGTCCGGATCCGCGCGGGGGGCGCTCAGCAATGAGCGTCCCTACCGCAAACCGTTTTTTCTTGAGATGGGCTTTGCGCGCGTTGGCCTGATGGGCTCTGCGCCAGGACGACCATGCGAGGATGTGGGCGTGCCGGATGCGCCGCTGGGCAAGCTTCATGGCGATGCGGCGGATTTCCTGGATCGACCAGCGGATCAAAAGCGAGGCTTCGGTCGAGGCCGCGGTCGCGTTTTTTTGAGCGATGGCCCGGTGTTGGCCCGATGACGGATGACGGCCATCATGGCGAAGGCAAGCATGACGAGTGAGACATGGCGATGCCAGCCATGCCAGGAGCGGGTTTCGTTGTGATCAAGGCCGAGCTCGTTCTTAGCAGTTTCGAAACTGTCCTCGATGGCCCAGCGATGGCCTTCCACCGACACCAGTTTCTGTATGGACGTACCCTTGGGGCACCATGTGGAGAAAAAGGCCAAGCTGCCGTCGGCGATATTGCGGCGGACCAGAAGACCCCGCGTCCATTCCCCGGCAAGCTCGTCGTTGTGTTCACTGACTTCGAGATCGGCCAATTCGAGATAGGCCCAGTCGTGCCAGCGCGGACCTTTGGTCCCTCCGCCGGACGACAGGCGGCGCCAGGCCTTCTTGGGAAGGTTTTGCGCGATCGTGGCGGCGGTGCCGGCGACAGGCTGCTGCTTACCCCAGGACCGGAACACATGATTGGAAGCAACACCCAGAACATAACCTTTGCCCGCCTTGCGCAGCAGGGTTTCGATCTCTCCGGTGCCATACACTGTCCGCCGCCACGAACGAGAACGGCACCTTTGCGACGATCGCGCGAGTGATCATTTGACGCGCGATCTTGGGCTTCGTCGCAAAGCCCACATCGCTCGGTACATGCGCTGCCTTCAGGCGAGCGGGGTCGTCCGTCCATTCCTTTGGCAGGTAGAGCGCCCGGTCGATGAAGGCATGGCCATGCCGCGACACTTAGCAGCCGAACACTCCGATCTGGCAGACCGTATGTTCGTTGTCCGAGAGGTGGCTCGTCCGCAGTATGCGATGAGCGAGGGTTGCGCCGGGTGGGCCGGGGCCGAGCCTCTCACATAGGAGGACGAGCCGTGCGGCAGGATAGCAAAATCTACGTGGGACTGGATACGTCGAAGCTGAAGATCTCGGTAGCCGTAGCCGAGGCGGGGCGCGATGGCGACGTGCGCTTCATCGAGATCGACAGTGCGCCTGATGCGGTGGAGCGATTGATAACGAAGCTCGCCAAAAGGCACCGGGACCTCGCCTTTTGCTACGAAGCCGGCCCGACCGGCTACGGTCTACGGTCTCCATCGTCAGATCACACGGCTTGGTCACGACTGCATCGTGATGAGCTATGGCCGAAACTGGGTGATGACGGGTTGAGAGAGGCGGCGTATCGAGGCGGGTGTCGAGCCTGCCAGAACCTCAAGGAGAGCGATACGCCATGAACGAGACTACTAAGATTCTCCCCTTCCGTCAGCGGTCGGCGGTTGACGATCCACTGACAGAAATCCTGCGCAATGGAGCCCGTGATCTGCTCGCCAGGGCGGTCGAAATCGAACTGCAGGCGTTTCTGGAGACGACGGCGGAGCTGAAGCTGCCGGGTGGCCGCGCCCGTGTGGTCCGGCACGGCCATGGCCCTACGCGCAAGATTGCCACGGGGATCGGCGCAATCGAGGTCGCCCGGCCCAAGGTGAGAGACCGCGGCGCCAGCTCAGCCGATCGGATCCGCTTCAGCTCGGCGATCCTGCCGCTGTGGGCGCGGCGGACGAAGAGCCTGGATGCCCTGCTGCCGATCCTTTACCTGCGCGGCATCTCGACCGGCGACTTCCAGGAGGCGCTGTCGGCGCTGCTCGGCAAGGACGCGCCGAACCTGTCGCCGTCGGTGATTGCACGCCTGACGGCCGACTGGCAGGCCGAGTACGAGCGTTGGCAGCGACGTGACCTGTCGGCGCGGCGCTACGTCTATCTGTGGGCCGATGGGGTTTATTTGCAGGCCCGGATGGAGGATCACAGCGAATGTATCCTGGTGCTGGTCGGCGCGACGCCGGAGGGCCGCAAGGAATTGGTCGGCTTCCAGGTGGGCGCCCGCGAGAGCGCCCAGAGCTGGCGTGAGCTCTTGATCGATGTGAAGCAGCGCGGCCTGCGGATCGCTCCCCAAGTGGCGGTCGGTGACGGCGCGCTGGGGTTCTGGAAGGCTCTCGACGAGGTCTTCTGGCACGCGCCACCAGCGGTGCTGGTGCCACAAAGTCAGCAACGTGCTCGACAAGGTCGCCAAATCCGTGCAGCGCGCGATGAAGAACGATCTGCGGAACGTCTATCTGGCGCCGAGCCGGGCGAAAGCCGAAACCGCGATCGACACCTTCGTCGAGAAATACCGTGCCAAATACGGACCTGCGGTCGAGTGCTTGATCAAGGATCGTGAGGTGCTGCTCGCGTTCTTCGACTTCCCTGCCGAGCATTGGGTTCATCTGCGCACCTCGAATCCGATCGAGAGCGTGTTCGCCACGGTGCGGCATCGCACGGAGCGAACGAAAGGATCGCTCTCGCCGAAAACCGCCAAGCTGATGGTGTTCAAGTTGATCGACGCTGCATCGAAGACCTGGCGCCGACTGAAAGGAACAAATCAGTTGCCGAAGGTCATCGCCGGTGTAAAGTTCACCGACGGCATCGAGGTCATTCCGACCACTGAAAGCCACGCCGCCTGATCAGGCCGCGTCACCCAGAATCAGCCATAGCTCCATCGTGACACCATCACTGATCCCGAAGCGGCCTGGAGAACGGCTCTGTCGAATGAAGCCTCGACCCTGTCTGCTGCACCGAACGGCATGCAGGCCTTCGATTCTGATAGCGTAATCTTGAAACGACACCGGCACCACACACTTGTGGATCGCAACCACAGCCTATGATGGGGCGGTATCCTGGCTCCAGAATCGCATGACAATGACCCGCTCGCCGGGGCTTGGTCATGAAGTCCCCCTCGGTACATCATCCTTGAGCAGACATTCAACTTCGGCGTTAGGGGCGATCGTCGCCATCGGTCCGTGTTGTTGTGTTGAGCTGTGTCCGGCTCAAGACGTCAATGTCCCTTGCTCGACAGTAAGGCGGCGGTATTCCGCCAGCGAGGCGAGAAGCGCATCGCTTCTTCAGGAAGAGTTTGCAGAACGTCTTTGGCACACCGATTGCTGAGACGCGGGGATCCGTCACGACCATGACGGTCTCTCAGCCCCCGCCCAAGAGTTCAGATGAAACTTGTTCGATTGATCCAAATCAGCGTCATGCTGATGCCGCCGCGTCCGTCGTGCTCCTCTTTCCGTGTTCAGACTCGGCGGCCAAACGCTCAGGCGTGTCACAGGGGACCAGATAGATCGCTAATTGTTGCAGATCCTATGGTCCTGAGCGGATTTTGCGGAGCTAGGCGGTCAATCACGGAACAGTTGAAAGCAGTGGTTTGCCACGCAAGTGGCATACGTGGAGGTTTCGTCCATGGGGCCGGACTACGAACATCGCGATACATGTGTCGAGATCGAGACCGCGCTGGCAGATCTGGGCCGAGCTTCTGGGTGTGGAGCGGGTCGGGCGCCACGACCACTTCTTCGAACTGGGCGGCCACTCGCTCCTGGCGGTGCAGCTGATGGAGCGGCTGCGGCGGCTGGCGCTGGGGGTCGAGGTGCGCACGCTGTTCGCCAAGCCGGTGCTGGCGGATCTGGCGGCGAGCCTTGGCAGCCATCAGGAGGTGGCGGTCCCGGCCAACCTGATCAGCGAGCAGAGTACGGCGATCACGCCAGAGATGCTGCCGCTGATCGAGCTGACGCAGGAAGAGATCGACCGGATCGTCGCCACGGTGCCGGGTGGGGTCGGCAACATCCAGGACATTTATGGCTTGTCGCCGCTGCAGGACGGCATCCTGTTCCATCATCTGTTGGCGGCAACGGGCGATCCGTACCTGCTGGTCAGTCAGATGGCGTTCGCCGACCGTGGGCTGTTGGAGCGCTATCTTGCCGCGGTTCAGCGGGTGGTGGACCGGCACGATATCCTGCGGACGTCGTTTGTCTGGGAGGGGCTGTCGCGCCCGGCCCAGGTGGTGTGGCGCAAGACGCCACTGGAGGTGAGCGAGGTCGCGCTGGATGGGCGTTGTGGTCCGGGCCATGCGCAGCTCAGGGAGCGGTTTGATCCGCGCCGGCAGCGCATCGCTCTTGGCCGGGCGCCGCTGTTGCGGTTTGTGATTGCGCGCGAGCCCGGCAGTGCGCGCTGGCTGCTTTTGCAACTGCAGCATCATCTGATCGGGGATCACACCACACTGGAGGTGATGCATGCCGAGGTCCGGGCCGTGCTGGAGGGACGAGAGCATGAGCTGGCAGCGCCGCAGCCGTTCCGCAACCTGGTGGCGGCGGCGCAGCTGGGCGTTGATGCCAAGGCGCACGAAGAGTTCTTCCGGACGATGCTGGCCGACATTGACGAGCCGACGACGCCGTTTGGCTTGCGCGAGGTGCGCGGCGACGGTCGCGGGGTTCATGAGGCGCAGCGGCTGCTGCCGCCGGCGCTCCACGCGCGGCTGCGGGTGCAGGCGCGGCGGCTTGGGGTGAGCCTGGCGAGCCTGTGCCATCTGGCCTGGGGCCAGGTGGTGGCGCGCAGCAGCGGCCGCGAGCAGGTGGTGTTCGGCACGGTGCTGTTCGGCCGCATGCATGGCGGCGCCGGTGGCGACCGCACCATGGGCCTGTTCATCAACACCCTGCCGCTGCGGCTTGATCTTGATGGCACCGGGGTCGAGGCGAGCGTGCGGACCACGCATGCGCGGCTGGCCGAGCTGCTGGCACATGAGCATGCCTCACTGGCGCTGGCGCAACGCTGCAGCGGCGTTGCGGCGCCGGCGCCGCTGTTCAGTTCGCTGTTGAACTACCGCCACAACATGCCGGCGGCAATCTCCGGCGCCGGAGCGGACGATGGGCTATCCGGCGTGGAATGGCTGGGCGGGGAGGAGCGCACCAACTATCCGCTGACCTTGTCGGTGGAGGACTTTGGCGAGGCGCTCGGGCTGACGGCGCAGGTGGCGGAGGGCGTCTCAGCGGATCGGGTCTGCGGCTACATGCAGCGGACGCTCGAGCAGCTGGCGGAGGCGCTGGAGCGGGCGCCGAACACGCCGGTGCGGGAGCTGGACATCCTGCCGTCTGCTGAGCGGGCGTATCTGCTGGAGGAGCTGAACCGGACGGCGGCGGCCTATCCGTCGGAGGCGTGCATCCACGAGTTGTTCGAGGCGCAGGTAGCCAAGGCGCCGGAGGCGGTGGCGGTGGTCTGTGCGGAGGAGCGCGTGAGCTATGGCGAGCTCAATGCGCGGGCCAACCGCCTGGCGCATCATCTGATCGCATTTGGGGTGAAGCCGGACCAGCCGGTGGCGATCTGCCTTGCGCGCAGTCCGGCGATGGTGGTGGGGCTGTTGGCGATCCTCAAGGCGGGGGGCGCGTATCTGCCGCTGGATCCGGCCTATCCGTCGGCGCGGCTGCGCCAGGTGCTCGAGGATGCGGCGCCGCCGCTGCTGCTGGCCGATGCTGTGGGGCGCGCCGCGCTGGGCTGCGACGCGCTGGCCGGTGTGAGCGTGGTGGATCTCGACACGGCAACAACGCCGGCCTGGGCGACCCTGCCGGCCTCCGATCCGGACCCGCGCACGCTCGGCCTGAGCGCGCGCCACCTCGCCTATGTGATCTACACCTCCGGCTCCACCGGCACGCCAAAGGGCGTCATGGTCGAGCATGCTCAAATCGTGCGCTTGTTCGAAGCCACCGAGAGCTGTTATCGTTTCACGGAACATGACGTATGGTGCCTGTTCCATTCCTTCTCGTTCGACTTCTCTGTTTGGGAGTTGTGGGGCGCGCTCCGCTATGGCGGCCGTTTAATTCTTGTGCCGAGCGATACTACTCTGTCCGCTCCTGACTTCCATGATCTCATCTGCAAGTCCGGCGTCACAGTTCTGAACCAGACCCCCTCGGCTTTTAAAGCTCTCATGGATCTGGAGCAGAGCAGCGTTCGAAACCGCCTTCGCTATGTGATTTTCGGTGGGGAGGCTCTGGAGCCATCGATACTGAAGCCGTGGTATGCAAGGCATTCAGATCGCGCCCCACAACTGATCAACATGTACGGCATCACGGAAACGACCGTGCATGTCACCTATCGGCCTCTTGATCTGTCTGACACCGCCGCCTCGGGCAGTCTGATTGGAAAGCGCATCTCCGATCTTCGAGTCTACCTACTGGATGGTCATGGCGCGCCTGTTCCGTTCGGGGCGGTGGGTGAGCTTTACATTGGCGGGGCGGGGGTTGCGCGCGGCTACCTGAACCGGCCGGAGCTGACGGCGGAGCGGTTCATCGCCAGCCCGTTTGTGGATGGCGACCGGCTGTACCGGACCGGGGATCTGGCGCGGTACCTGCCGGACGGCAATCTGGAGTTCTTGGGCCGCAACGACGAGCAGGTGAAGATCCGCGGCTTCCGGATCGAGCCGGGTGAGGTCGCGGCGCGGCTTGCCGAGCACGCCTTGGTGCGCGAGGCGGTGGTGGTGGCGCAGCCGGATGGCACCGGCGAGAAGCGGCTGGTGGCCTATGTGGTGTGTGGGCCCGAGACGGGATCGGACGAGGCAGATGGCGGCGCGCTGGCGGCCGCCTTGCGCGCGCATGTGAGTGCGCACCTGCCGGACTACATGGTGCCGGCCGCGTTTGTGCGGCTTGAGGCGCTGCCGCTGACGGTGAGCGGCAAGCTGGACCGCCAGGCGCTGCCGCCGCCTGCGGATGCGGCCTATGCGCGGCGGAGCTACGCGCCGCCGCAAGGCGAGATCGAGACGGCGCTGGCGCAGATCTGGGCCGAGCTTCTGGGTGTGGAGCGGGTCGGGCGCCACGACCACTTCTTCGAACTGGGCGGCCAGTCGCTGCTGGCGGTGCGGCTGTTGAGCCGGCTGTCGCAGGCGCTGGGTGTACAGCTGCCGCTGAGGACGTTGTTTGCCAAACCGGTGCTAGCCGATCTGGCGGCGAGCGGCGTGGAGGAGTTGAACCGCTCCGGTCCGCAACACCTGCCGGCGATGGTCGGCGGGTCGCGCGAAGCGCCGCTGGTGCTGTCGTTTGCGCAGCAGCGGCTGTGGTTTTTGGCGCAGCTGAATCAGGATAGCACGAACTATCAGGTGCCGCTGGCCTTGCGGCTGCGCGGCGTGCTCGATCGCAGCGCCTGGCAGCGCAGCCTTGACCGTGTGTTGGCGCGTCATGAGGCGCTGCGCAGCATCTTTGTCGCCTCGGAGGGCAAGCCCCGGGTTGAGATTCTGCCGCCGGATGCGGGGCTGCCGGTCGTTGAGCACGATCTGCAGGGTATGCCGGATGCAGACGAGGCGCTTTTGGATCTGTGCAGGGAAGAGGCGCGCACGCCGTTCGCTCTGGCACGCGGCCCGCTGATCCGGGGCCGGCTGATCCGGCTGTCGGACGAGGAGCACGTCTTCCTGCTGACCCAGCATCACATTGTCTCGGATGGCTGGTCGCTGGGCGTGTTGGCGCGTGAGCTCAATCAGCTGTACCGGGCGTTTGAGGCTGGAGAGGACGATCCGCTGCCGCCGCTTGCGATCCAGTATCCGGACTATGCCGCTTGGCAGCGGCGGTGGCTCTCGGGCGAACGGCTCTCGAACCAGGCGCAGTATTGGCGCAACACCCTGTCGGGCGCTCCGGCACGTCTGGCGTTGCCGACGGACCGACCGCGGCCGGCGCACCAGTCGTTTGCCGGGACCAGAGTGTCTGTCGTAATCGATGCAGAACTGACGCGGGGCTTGAGGGGGCTGAGCCGGCAGCATGGCACGACCTTGTTCATGACGGTGTTGGCGGCGTGGGCGGCGGTGCTGTCGCGTCTATCGGGGCAGGACGACATCGTGATCGGGGTGCCGAGCGCCAATCGCGGTCGCCGTGAGATCGAAGAGCTGATTGGCTTCTTCGTCAACACCCTGGCGGTTCGCCTCGACCTGTCGGGCGAGCCGAGCGTGGCGGAGCTGTTGGCGCGGACGCGGCGCACGGTCTTGGCGGTGCAGGAGTATCAGGACCTGCCGTTTGAGCAGGTGGTGGAGATCGTGCAGCCGCCCCGGCATCTTGATCACACGCCGTTGTTCCAGGTGATGCTGGCTTGGGAGAACAACGCCGGTGGATCCTTCGATCTTCCCGGGCTGATGGTGGAGATGGTGGGGAATGGTTACGATCAGGTCAAGTTTGATCTGGAGCTGAACCTTGGCGAGCATGGCGAAGTCATCGCCGGGACGCTGGGTTATGCCACGGCGTTGTTTGATCAGGCGACAATCGAGCGGCAGCGAGGGTATCTGCTGGCGCTGCTGCGGGTGATGGTTGCCGATGCGCAGCAAGAGGTCGGGCGGATTGGGCTGCTGCCGGCCGCTGAGCGGGCGTATCTGCTGGAGGAGGTGAACCGGACGGCGGCGGCGTATCCGTCGGAGAAGTGCATCCACGAGTTGTTCGAGGCGCAGGTAGCCAAGGCGCCGGAGGCGGTGGCGGTGGTCTGTGCGGAGGAGCGCGTGAGCTATGGCGAGCTCAATGCGCGGGCCAACCGCCTGGCGCATCATCTGATCGCATTTGGGGTGAAGCCGGACCAGCCGGTGGCGATCTGCCTTGCGCGCAGTCCGGCGATGGTGGTGGGGCTGTTGGCGATCCTCAAGGCGGGGGGCGCGTATCTGCCGCTGGATCCGGCCTATCCGTCGGCGCGGCTGCGCCAGGTGCTCGAGGATGCGGCGCCGCCGCTGCTGCTGGCCGATGCTGTGGGGCGCGCCGCGCTGGGCTGCGACGCGCTGGCCGGTGTGAGCGTGGTGGATCTCGACACGGCAACAACGCCGGCCTGGGCGACCCTGCCGGCCTCCGATCCGGACCCGCGCACGCTCGGCCTGAGCGCGCGCCACCTCGCCTACGTGATCTACACCTCCGGCTCCACCGGCACGCCAAAGGGCGTCATGGTCGAGCATGCGAGCACCGTGAACCTGCTGCAGTGGAGCAGTGCCGTGTTTGCGGAATCAGAGATCAGCCGCATGCTGTTCTCCACCTCGATCAGTTTTGACCTGTCGGTCTATGAGTGCTTCGTTCCGCTGTCGCAAGGCGGCACGCTGTATGTTGTCGAGAATGCGCTGGCGCTGGCGCAAACGTCATTGGATGTCACGCTGATCAACACAGTGCCTTCGGCGCTCACCGCTCTGCTCGACAAGAACGCAGTGCCGGCTTCGGCAAGCATCATCAATCTGGCGGGTGAGCGGCTGAAGGCGAGCCTCATAGAGAAGGCCTTCGGGAGCAGTCGCATCGAGAAGATATGTAATCTGTACGCGCCTTCCGAGACCACGACGTACTCGACCTGGATTTGCATGCGACGGGGAGAGGCTGTCGTTGAGACGATTGGCCGTCCGATTGCGAACACGCGGGTGTATCTTCTGGACGGTCATGGCGCGCCTGTTCCGTTCGGGGCGGTGGGTGAGCTTTACATTGGCGGGGCGGGGGTTGCGCGCGGCTACCTGAACCGGCCGGAGCTGACGGCGGAGCGGTTCATCGCCAGCCCGTTTGTGGATGGCGACCGGCTGTACCGGACCGGGGATCTGGCGCGGTACCTGCCGGACGGCAATCTGGAGTTCTTGGGCCGCAACGACGAGCAGGTGAAGATCCGCGGCTTCCGGATCGAGCCGGGTGAGGTCGCGGCGCGGCTTGCCGAGCACGCCTTGGTGCGCGAGGCGGTGGTGGTGGCGCAGCCGGATGGCACCGGCGAGAAGCGGCTGGTGGCCTATGTGGTGTGTGGGCCCGAGACGGGATCGGACGAGGCAGATGGCGGCGCGCTGGCGGCCGCCTTGCGCGCGCATGTGAGTGCGCACCTGCCGGACTACATGGTGCCGGCCGCGTTTGTGCGGCTTGAGGCGCTGCCGCTGACGGTGAGCGGCAAGCTGGACCGCCAGGCGCTGCCGCCGCCTGCGGATGCGGCCTATGCGCGGCGGAGCTATGCGCCGCCGCAAGGCGAGATCGAGACGGCGCTGGCGCAGATCTGGGCCGAGCTTCTGGGTGTGGAGCGGGTCGGGCGCCACGACCACTTCTTCGAACTGGGCGGCCACTCGCTCCTGGCGGTGCAGCTGATGGAGCGGCTGCGGCGGCTGGCGCTGGGGGTCGAGGTGCGCACGCTGTTCGCCAAGCCGGTGCTGGCGGATCTGGCGGCGAGCCTTGGCAGCCATCAGGAGGTGGCGGTCCCGGCCAACCTGATCAGCGAGCAGAGTACGGCGATCACGCCAGAGATGCTGCCGCTGATCGAGCTGACGCAGGAAGAGATCGACCGGATCGTCGCCACGGTGCCGGGTGGGGTCGGCAACATCCAGGACATTTATGGCTTGTCGCCGCTGCAGGACGGCATCCTGTTCCATCATCTGTTGGCGGCAACGGGCGATCCGTACCTGCTGGTCAGTCAGATGGCGTTCGCCGACCGTGGGCTGTTGGAGCGCTATCTTGCCGCGGTTCAGCGGGTGGTGGACCGGCACGATATCCTGCGGACGTCGTTTGTCTGGGAGGGGCTGTCGCGCCCGGCCCAGGTGGTGTGGCGCAAGACGCCACTGGAGGTGAGCGAGGTCGCGCTGGATGGGCGTTGTGGTCCGGGCCATGCGCAGCTCAGGGAGCGGTTTGATCCGCGCCGGCAGCGCATCGCTCTTGGCCGGGCGCCGCTGTTGCGGTTTGTGATTGCGCGCGAGCCCGGCAGTGCGCGCTGGCTGCTTTTGCAACTGCAGCATCATCTGATCGGGGATCACACCACACTGGAGGTGATGCATGCCGAGGTCCGGGCCGTGCTGGAGGGACGAGAGCATGAGCTGGCAGCGCCGCAGCCGTTCCGCAACCTGGTGGCGGCGGCGCAGCTGGGCGTTGATGCCAAGGCGCACGAAGAGTTCTTCCGGACGATGCTGGCCGACATTGACGAGCCGACGACGCCGTTTGGCTTGCGCGAGGTGCGCGGCGACGGTCGCGGGGTTCATGAGGCGCAGCGGCTGCTGCCGCCGGCGCTCCACGCGCGGCTGCGGGTGCAGGCGCGGCGGCTTGGGGTGAGCCTGGCGAGCCTGTGCCATCTGGCCTGGGGCCAGGTGGTGGCGCGCAGCAGCGGCCGCGAGCAGGTGGTGTTCGGCACGGTGCTGTTCGGCCGCATGCATGGCGGCGCCGGTGGCGACCGCACCATGGGCCTGTTCATCAACACCCTGCCGCTGCGGCTTGATCTTGATGGCACCGGGGTCGAGGCGAGCGTGCGGACCACGCATGCGCGGCTGGCCGAGCTGCTGGCACATGAGCATGCCTCACTGGCGCTGGCGCAACGCTGCAGCGGCGTTGCGGCGCCGGCGCCGCTGTTCAGTTCGCTGTTGAACTACCGCCACAACATGCCGGCGGCAATCTCCGGCGCCGGAGCGGACGATGGGCTATCCGGCGTGGAATGGCTGGGCGGGGAGGAGCGCACCAACTATCCGCTGACCTTGTCGGTGGAGGACTTTGGCGAGGCGCTCGGGCTGACGGCGCAGGTGGCGGAGGGCGTCTCAGCGGATCGGGTCTGCGGCTACATGCAGCGGACGCTCGAGCAGCTGGCGGAGGCGCTGGAGCGGGCGCCGAACACGCCGGTGCGGGAGCTGGACATCCTGCCGTCTGCTGAGCGGGCGTATCTGCTGGAGGAGCTGAACCGGACGGCGGCGGCCTATCCGTCGGAGGCGTGCATCCACGAGTTGTTCGAGGCGCAGGTAGCCAAGGCGCCGGAGGCGGTGGCGGTGGTCTGTGCGGAGGAGCGCGTGAGCTATGGCGAGCTCAATGCGCGGGCCAACCGCCTGGCGCATCATCTGATCGCATTTGGGGTGAAGCCGGACCAGCCGGTGGCGATCTGCCTTGCGCGCAGTCCGGCGATGGTGGTGGGGCTGTTGGCGATCCTCAAGGCGGGGGGCGCGTATCTGCCGCTGGATCCGGCCTATCCGTCGGCGCGGCTGCGCCAGGTGCTCGAGGATGCGGCGCCGCCGCTGCTGCTGGCCGATGCTGTGGGGCGCGCCGCGCTGGGCTGCGACGCGCTGGCCGGTGTGAGCGTGGTGGATCTCGACACGGCAACAACGCCGGCCTGGGCGACCCTGCCGGCCTCCGATCCGGACCCGCGCACGCTCGGCCTGAGCGCGCGCCACCTCGCCTATGTGATCTACACCTCCGGCTCCACCGGCACGCCAAAGGGCGTCATGGTCGAGCATCGGAGCCTGGTCAATCTCGGGCTGGCTCAGATCAGGCTTTTTGGCGTTTGTTCAAATAGCCGAGTAGTGCAGTTCGCCTCCTTCGGTTTTGATGCCAGCGCCTGGGAGCTCGTTATGGCATTCGGCGCAGGAGCCGCATTGCATTTGCCTGCGGATGAGCTCCGTCAAGCGAGTAACAAGCTGTCGGATTACCTGCGAAACGAAGCCATCACCCATGCCACGTTACCTCCCGCATTGCTTCAGGGAAGCCAGAATCTGGAATATTTTGCGTCGCAAGTTCTCATTCTTGCTGGAGAGCTGCCGAAGGCTGAACTCATCCGACGCCTGCCTGCAACATCTATTGTCAACGCCTATGGACCTACCGAAACAACAGTCTGCGCGACGGTTTGGAGTTGCCCGGCAGAGTTTGATGGGGCCATTGTCCCGATTGGCCGTCCGATTGCGAACACGCGGGTGTACCTTCTGGACGGTGATGGTGCGCCCGTTCCGTTTGGGGCGGTGGGTGAGCTTTACATTGGCGGGGCGGGGGTTGCGCGCGGCTATCTGAACCGGCCGGCGCTGACGGCGGAGCGGTTCATCGCCAGCCCGTTTGTGGATGGCGACCGGCTGTACCGGACCGGGGATCTGGCGCGGTACCTGCCGGACGGCAATCTGGAGTTCTTGGGCCGCAACGACGAGCAGGTGAAGATCCGCGGCTTCCGGATCGAGCCGGGTGAGGTCGCGGCGCGGCTTGCCGAGCACGCCTTGGTGCGCGAGGCGGTGGTGGTGGCGCAGCCGGATGGCACCGGCGAGAAGCGGCTGGTGGCCTATGTGGTGTGTGGGCCCGAGACGGGATCGGACGAGGCAGATGGCGGCGCGCTGGCGGCCGCCTTGCGCGCGCATGTGAGTGCGCACCTGCCGGACTACATGGTGCCGGCCGCGTTTGTGCGGCTTGAGGCGCTGCCGCTGACGGTGAGCGGCAAGCTGGACCGCCAGGCGCTGCCGCCGCCTGCGGATGCGGCCTATGCGCGGCGGAGCTATGCGCCGCCGCAAGGCGAGATCGAGACGGCGCTGGCGCAGATCTGGGCCGAGCTTCTGGGTGTGGAGCGGGTCGGGCGCCACGACCACTTCTTCGAACTGGGCGGCCAGTCGCTCCTGGCGGTGCAGTTGCTCAGTCGCGCAGTCGATCTCGGGCTAAAGTTCAGCGCCGCCGACCTCTTCCAAGCCCCCGTTCTAAAGGAACTTGCATCAAAGATTCATTTGGAACCACAGCCCAGCAGCTCGGGAGTGATTTGTGTTTCTCGAGAAACCGGATCGCAGCCGCCGCTGTTCTTTGTTCCCACAGGTTTGGGCGATTGCTCCTATGTCCTTAGTTTGGTGCAGGAGATGGACACAGGATGTCATGTCTACGCTTTGCCATGGCCGCCATTTAGTGAAGTTCAATTTCCAACTCTTAAAGAGATGGCCTCGCAACTCAATTTGGCAATCCGAAAGATCCAGCCACGAGGTCCATATCGCCTCGCTGGATACTCATCAGGAGGAATCTTGGCTTACGCAATTGCGCAACGGTTACTGGATCACGACGAAGCTGTTTCATTCATCGCCCTAATTGACGTTGTGCTATCTTCGAATCCATCAAGCGTATCGCCCACCCAAATGGTACAAGAAGTGCTCCTGGAATCTCTCGAACTAGACGACGAGAGGTTCGAACTACTTGAACGCTTCTC
Source organism: Bradyrhizobium sp. CCGUVB1N3 (assembly GCF_024199925.1). Classification (NCBI taxonomy): domain Bacteria; kingdom Pseudomonadati; phylum Pseudomonadota; class Alphaproteobacteria; order Hyphomicrobiales; family Nitrobacteraceae; genus Bradyrhizobium; species Bradyrhizobium sp. CCGUVB1N3. The sequence continues at coordinate 74,399 of NZ_JANADR010000002.1, read as the reverse complement.
TGGGCGAAGTTCAATTTCTCAATTCCTTGAAAAGGCACAGAAAATTGGAGCGATCCCTTTGGATCGCAATCTGCACAATGACATCCTGACGTATGAAAGGGCCATACAGTTCCAACGGGCACTGGACTCGTATCAAGTTCCGTCCCTCCCCATCGAGGTATACCAGTTCTATGCCAATGAACCTCTTCGCCACCGGGCACGATCTCGCAAAAATTCTATAGGTCCAGAAGCACGCTCGCCTTTGCGGGGGTGGGACCGAATTTTGAGTGCGGAGGCCATTCATGCCGTTCCAATTCCAGGTGACCACATAACTATGATGAATGTCCCGGCGAACCGCCAAGTTCTGGCTCGATGCCTATCAACGGCTCTTGGCCAGTCAGCGACGGGCGCCGAATAAAGGGTTCGGCACAGACGGAAACGTATGCCCATGAAATCGCTCTGAAACTACAAAGTGATTGGAGTATATGAATCTCATCAAAGGCGTGGCTTGTGGAAACAAGGTATGCACACGAGGAGGGCCGCGTGATCGGCTGGTGCGCGCGTAAACAGTCCGCTCTATGATCGTCGCGTGTGAGGTTCAGGCCGCCCGCTGATCGGCAGTGGCCTGTTTTTTAGCTTCGAGCAGGCGCTTCCACTCCCAGGGCAGCAGTTCGTGCAGACGCGAGGCGGGCAGATCAGCGATACGGGCCAGGACGTCGGCGAGCCATGCTTTGGGATCGACGTCGTTCAAACGGCAGGTGGTGATCATCGTCAGCATGACGGCGCAACGTTGAGCGCCGCGCTCGCTGCCTGCAAAGGTCCAGTTGCGCCTGCCCACAGCCACGCCGCGCAGCGCTCTTTCTGCGGCATTGTTCGTCAGGCAGATTCTACCGTCGTCGAGGAAGCGGGCGAAGTCGTCCCAGCGGCTGAGCAGTCGAGTAGCGGAGAAGAATTTCACCTCTCCGCCCTCACGAATCCGGACATGAAACTCGCGCTTCATCCGGCTTCTATCATCCAGCCGCGGGTCGAATGCCGGCCGTCCACAGGTACATCAGCTTCGGCTCTCGTTTTGCGAGACGTCCGAGCCAGTGTACTGCTGCGGTCTTTCGGCGTTTGAACCTCTTATATTTCCGCATCACCCATCGCGTGAGCGTCTCGTTGACATGGCGAAGGACGTTGACGCACTCCGTGCGGTAGTATCGCCCGTAGTAGTTCAGCCATCCCCTCGCCACAGGATCGATCAGCTTGGCAAGGTCTTTCAGCTCCTGGTTATTCCGTGTCGATGCTATCCGCCATTCGCGGATAGTCTGCCGGATTCCCTTGGCTGCCTTGCGGCTGATGGCCGGCACGAAGCTAACAAACTTCTTACCGCTCCTGTTGCGGGCTTTTCGCGGCCGGAAGGTATACCCGAGGAAATCGAACGTGATTTGCTCATATCCTCCGCTCCGATTGTTGTCCTTGCAGTAGACGATCCGGGTTTTCTCCGGGTGGAGTTCTAGACCGCATTCGGCAAGACGTTCTCGGATCGCTTCCAATACGGCTTTGGCCTCCTCCTCACTCCTGCAATGGACGATCGCATCATCGGCGAATCTTTCGAAACACAGATGTGAGAAGGTCCGCTGCATCCATGCATCGAAACAGTAATGCATGAAGAGATTGGAGAGCACGGGCGAGACAACGGAGCCCTGAGGGGTTCCCCGTGTTCGCTCGTCACGGGCTCCGTCTTTCCGTTCCACGGGAGCTTGCAGCCACCGCTTGACGTAGAGACGAGCCCAGCCCAATTCCACATGGTGGGCTACAGCTTTTTCCATCAGGTCCCATGGAATCGTATCGAAGAATGACTTGATGTCCAGGTCTATGACCCAATCGAATTTCCAGCAGCGCTCGCGCGCCTTCCCCACTGCGTCGAGCGCAGACCGTCGGGGTCGATAGCCGTAGGAGTCGGGGTGGAAGATTGGCTCCACTTCCTTTTCTATGACCATCTTTGCGACCGTCTGGGCAACGCGGTCTCCGACGGCGGGAATGCCGAGTTTCCTGACACTCTTGCCGTCAGATTTGGGGATTTCCACGAGACGAACGGGCGGTGGAAAATACGTCCCCGACGACATGCGATTCCAGACCTTGTAGAGATTCCTCTTCAGATCCTTTTCGAACGCCGCGATAGAGACGCCATCCACGCCCGCAGCTCCTTGGTTTGCTTTGACCTGTTGCCAGGCTTGCCAAACAAGGTGTTTGGAAATGTCATACGGCTTTGCCTCGGACATCAGCTCCTCCCCTTTTCGGGTTGGCTGTCGTCGTTGGCCAGATGATCGGGTCCCTTCGCTCTACCCGCATTACCGGGCTTCATCACTACTGCGAACCCGTCCGCCCCTGCGCCGTGCATCGGTACTCTCCCCTCAGCGGTGCTGCCGCCTTCAGGTTCTCCCTTGTCATCACGACGCAGGTTCCCACGTTCCACGCAAGAGCCTGCCATCAGGATCGCGCCGCCTTTACACCGGTTGCCACCTGGCCAAAATACAGGCCCTTGCCAGATTTGGTCCCAAGGGAACTACAAGCCCTTGGTTTCGACAACATCTGATCCAATTTTCGATGCTTCATCGGCGGTTCGTTTCCACTCGCCTTCCTGAGGCTTACCTGACGGGCATGTCGCCCGCTTTTTCCAACAACGCTCACCACCTCGGCCATTGTGCCGACGCAGCTTGTGGTGGTTTGGACCCTGATCCTGTAATCCGAGTCCGGAGGGCCAACCCCCATCTCTCGCGCAGCAAGGCTACTCGAAGTTTGGGTTACATTTTCATGTTCTCCCTCGTTCCTTCGCCTTCGTGGCGCACTGTAGTTCATTGGCTTCAGGACCTCGGAAGAACGCGAGAGGGTTTCGCGCTCGCGCAGCAGCCAGGCGTGCAGTTCGTCGAACAACGGCTTGCTCCTTTCCTGGCGCACGGCACGCCGCTCGGCGGCTGTCATGCCGTTGATCCCACGTTCGATCTCGAACAAGGCGTCGAGCCGTTTGACGGCCTCCAGCGCGATCGGGGAGATCGGCTTGCCCTTTCCGCCGTCCCGGGCATTCTTCTCGATGTCGGCCAGCTCGAAGAACCCCCTGCGGGCATGGGCCATGCAGAAGGCGGGCGTGAGCGGCCGGTCCTTCCGCCGCTCGTCGAACAACGGATTGAGACCGCTGTAACAGTCAGCCTGAAGGATGCCCTGGTACCCAACCAGGTGTTTCTGGGGATGTTCACCCCGTCGGTCGCTCGAGGCGTAATAGACTGCAGCTGGCGGAGCGGTGCCCGCGAAGGGCTTGTCATCCCGAACATAAACCAGATGCGTCCAGTTGTGCACTTGCCCTTCGCCAGGATGCGGATGGTGGTGTCGTCGCCGTGAAGACGCTCGGCCGCGAAGACATGCTTCTCTATCAGCTCGGAGATCGGAGCCAGGGCGAAGGTCCCGTGGCCGACCTGGTCGGCCAGCGTGGTCACCGGCATGTCGATGCCCTCGCATTTGAACCGGGAGCTCTGGCGGTTGAGCGGGATGTGCATGCCGTACTTGTCGAACAGGATTGTCGCCAGCAGCTGCGGACCAATGAAGCCGCGCGGCGTGGCATGGAACGGCGCCGGTGCCTGGCTGACCTGCCCGCAATCGCGGCAAGTGAACTTCTCGCGGACCGTCTCGATCAACTTGAACCGGCGCGGGATCTCCTCCAGCGTCCTGTTTGCATCCTCGCCCAGCTTCGACAGCCGCGACCCGCCGCAACAGTGGCAGGCCGTTGGAGGATCGATGACGATGCGCTCGCGCTCGATGTCGTCCGGCCAGGGCTTGCGCACCGGCCGCTTGCGCGTGAAGGCGCGTACGCTCTGCGTCTTCGCCGCTGCAGCGGCCGCGGCGAGCTCGTCCTCGGTCGCCGACATAACAACATCTTCAAGCTGCAGTTCCAGCTGGTCGATCAGTCGCGCCCCGCGCTCGGAGCGCTGCCCATAAAGCTCGCGTTTCAGCGTCTCGATGCGCAGCTCAAGATGTGCAATCAGCGCTTCGTTGCCGGACAGCTTTGCCAGCGCGTTGGCTGCTTCGGCCTGCGCACTCGCAGCCTTCGTCTCGGCTTGCTGACGCGCTTCTCGTTCGGCCCGAAGAGCCTCGCGCTCAACCCGCAACGCCGCCAGGGCGCTCGCAAGGTCAGAGGGAAGATCGTCCGTTTTCGATGTCACGAAGCCATCGAATCAGATCAGCACAAATATGCAATCGCAAAATGCTATCCGACACGCGTCGGGCGCCATGTTTCCTGCGGATGACGCCAATCTATTCCGGACAGAAGATAACTCAGCTGCGCCGGCGATATTGGAACAGCGCCTCCATCAACGGTAGGCCAGATGAACTTCCCACGTTCCAATCTTTTTGTAAAAAGGCATGCGCCCTGGCCATCGTGCCAGATGCACTTCAAAAGCGAACCACTGCGACCGCGGAAGACGAAGAGATTGCCCTCCATCGGGCTCATTCGGAGCACCTCCTGTACCCGCAACGCAAGAGACGGGAATCCACACCGCATGTCGGTATAGCCCGTCGCTAGCCACACACGCACGTTCTGGCCAGAGGGAAGCGATATCACCGCAGCGTCTCCAGACCACGCATGATCCGAATCAGCACGTCAACATCGACGCCCCTATCCACAATCACCCGACAACCGTTAGAAGCCACAATCTCCATACGACTGCCGGCCGCGCTCGTCATCGGCGTCGCGGGCGCCGCCGGAACCTCCGGCACGATCACCGCTGGCACAAATCCTTCAACCGAAGTCGAACCAAAACGCCCGGCCCGGGCTGCGTTACGCCAATCAGCCAACTGCGAGCGCGTGATCCCGTATTTGCGGGCCGTGGCCGACCCTAAACGGGGCAATGAATAGCTCTCGGCGACGATTTTCAGCTTGGCCTCGTCGCTGAACCGACGTCGACCGCCCCTATCAACGATCTCAAGCCGACTGACAGAATTGACTGTATGCACGTCCATACAGGCGATTTCTCACCTGTTCGCCAAAATTCACAACGCGCAATTCAGCGGTCATGGTCGTACGCGTACCAAGGTCTCGACCTCCAACCTGTGCAGCGAGATTACGCTGCCGACCGGCATCGATCATCGCGACGAGGAGCGCACCGCAGTGTGCTGCCTGTCGTCGCTCAACCTCGAGACTTGGGACCAGTGGAATAAGGAGCCCGGCTTCATCGAGGACGTCATGCGCTTCCTCGACAACGTGCTCACCCACTTTATCACGGTGGCGCCGGACGGCATGAAGCGTGCCCGCTACGCCGCCCTGCGCGAACGCTCCGTTGGCCTCGGCGTCATGGGCTTCCACTCGTTTCTCCAGGCCAAGGGCATTCCGATGGAGAGTGTCTTGAGCGGCGCCCCTCCCGAGGTCAGTTGGTTTGACGCATCCTCGGCGCCCCGCGCTCAAACCCCGCCATCGGTCGGCAGGCGCGTTAACGCTCTCTTAACCATGGCGGCTTAGCCTTTGGCTATCAGCGCACATTGCCGGTCCGTTCCCAGGAAGACAGCCGATGCCCACTGAGAGACTGACATATGTCGCACTTGCTGCCCACCGAAACTCTGCCTGTGGCGGCTCGTTCCCCTGCCAAGCGGCGCCAATCGCCGCGCTCACTTTCGGATAATGGCTAGCTTTGATGAGCGTTGACCTCGCTGGAAACGCATATGCCACCGCGAACAGGCGGACGACAGCCAAGGAACCCTACGAGTGGAAAGTATCGTGACATTGTAGGCAGAGATCATGCGGCTCGAGGCGACCGCAGCCAGTGATCGGGCAGATTTTGAGCGCGAGCGTGCTTATCGCCTGATGGCCGAAGTGCTGCGGGCAACTGCTGAGGCTTCGGCTGCCAAGGAGAATGACGGCCGGCTTAGAAGGCTCTCTGCGAGCTGGCGTCCCACCGCGACGGACAAGCCGGAGCCCCTGGGCCATCTAGCCGCGGACAGCAGATCGCAAGGCTTGTAGGTAGCAATTCGAGTCCTCTCATACCCTACGCAATCGTGAGGCGGAAATGATCAACATCACCGATGTTCGCGAGCTGAGGACGCGCATTATCGTGTTCGGCGTCGGCGGTGCCGGCGGCAATGCCGTCAACAACATGATCGCGGACGGGCTGCAAGGGGTCGACTTCGTCGCCGCCAATACTGACGCACAGGCGCTCACCATGTCGAAGGCCAAGCGCCTCATCCAAATGGGCACCGAGGTGACTAAAGGACTGGGCGCAGGCTCGCAGCCCGATGTGGGGCGCGCCGCAGCCGAAGAGGCAATCGACACGATCCGCGATCATTTGACCGGCGCACACATGGTGTTCGTCACTGCCGGCATGGGCGGCGGCACCGGCACCGGGGCAGCGCCCGTTATCGCCAAGACGGCGCGTGAGCTTGGCATTCTCACGATCGGCGTAGTCACAAAGCCATTCCAATTCGAGGGCCAGCGCCGCATGCGCCTTGCCGAAGCCGGCATCGCGGATTTGCTGAAGACAGTGGACACCCTGCTGATCATCCCAAACCAGAACTTGTTTCGGGTGACCACCGAGAAGACTACATTCGCCGAAGCTTTCGCCCTGGCCGACCAAGTGCTCCATTCGGGAGTGGCCTGCATCAGCGACCTTATAGTCAAGGAGGGCCTGATCAACCTCGATTTTGCGGACATTCTCTCCATCATGCGCGAGAAGGGCAAGGCCATGATGGGCAAGGGCGAGGCTTCCGGCGCATCGCGCGTGCTTAAGGCCGCTGTAGCAGCGATTTCCAATCCGTTGATCGAGGACCCCTCGATCAAGCGAGCCAGTGGCCTCATCATCTCTATCACTGGCGGCAACGACCTAACACTATTCGAGGTCGATCAAGCCGCTAGCCGTATTCGCGAAGAGGCCGACCAGGATGCCAATATCATCGTCGGCGCCACGTTCGATGAGAGGCTGGAAGGTGCGGTCCGCGTCTCGGTGGTGGCGACTGGTATCGATAATCTTGACCCCTCGTGCCAAGTGCAAGCGGCGGAAGGCGCATTTTCGGATCTGGCCGGTAGACTGGGCAACGAGTTGTCGCATCGCCGACCAGATCGAGCGTAGTGCACTGCTGCCGCCGCCGATGGAGAGGCCGCCAAGGCGGCCGATAACGCGCTACCCCGCAGAGATCGGCAACTCCGATTTCGGAATATGAACGCAATGCGACCCCGCAAGTTCTCGCGGGGTGAACTGTCGTCAGAACCAAATTGGGGTCAGAACAAGAGCTGCTCAAAATCCTACGGTAAGGCCGAATGGGGCATGAACATCAAGCCGCTCGTTGGATTGGCGCTGGCAGCCGAAGCGATCTGAAGCCTTCGGGCATTTGGTGCTCAGTATCCCAGGTAGGATGCCGGCCAGGTTGATATGTTCCCAACTGAGCGGCCGTGCTTGAGCAGCGTGTCGGGAACGTTTCTGCCCTCTCGCTTCAGATGAGTGACAGCGCGGTCGAGGTAAAAGTATTCCAGTGCACGATGGCGCTGACGACGAGATTAAGACCGGAAGCGCGGAATGCCTGGCTTTCGAATGACCGGCCACGGATTTCGCCGCGCTCGTGGAAGAACACCGCACGCTTGAGTTTCTGCGCTGCCTCACCCTTGTTGAGGCCAGCTTGGCATCGCCGGCGCAAGGCCGGACTGGAATACCATTCGATCATGAACAGTGATCGTTCGATGCGGCCGACTTCCCGCAGCGCCTTCGCTTGCCCCGCTAGTGTCGGTAAAGTGCTGGATCGTGTCCTGGTCGAATAAACCATCCAGCACATAGGCCGCTTCGCTTTCCGTCGGGCTGATGGGCAGGATGCTGAAATAGCCGTACTGGTCCGATAGGTGGCTGTAAAACGTCGATCCCGGTTCGCTGCCATAGTGCAGATTGACGTCGCCGCGTTTGCCGCTCGGCGCGCTGGCGCGAAAGAACTGCCCTTAGGTCAACACGGCGATCGGCGAGTTGCTCACCAAGCTCAACGAGGAGCGGCCGATCCAGCGGCTCGGTGTGACACGGCCGTACGTCCGACTCTTCCAGTGAAGTTTGCTCGCCCTACACTGTGCGTCCGAGGGTTACTCGGACATACCGAGCCGATCCTCATCACAGCAGGACGAGCCGTGGCAGACATTTGTCGGAATCGACGTCCGCCGTCGCAATCACGAAAACAGGCCAGGAAGGAGAGGTTCGCTTCTTCGGTGAGGGCGATGCGTCGGCGACCTGTTACGAGGGCGGCCCGACTGGCTATGGTCTTTATCGCCTGCCCCGGTCGCTTGGCCATGACAGAGTTGGCGCCATCGTTGATTCCAAGGAAGCCGGGATCAGGTGAAGACGAACCGCCAGGACGTCGTTTCCCTCGCCCGGTGCTTGAACCTGACGTTACGTCACGTTGTATGGAGATTGGCCTGCCTCTGGGCTTACAATTCGGCGCTGCGCGCGTCGGTCCACACATGCAGCCAGACCAACCTTCAACAATTAAGGGGGTCAAGCGATGCTATTCTTCTTTTTGCTGTCGACCGCTTTCGCTGTCATCGGCACAATTTACGCCGTGAGCGCATGGCTCTCCCGCCGCCAGCGTAGCCGCAACTTTCTCTTCGTTCGTCCCACACAAACGCCTAAGCGGAGAGCGTTCTAAACTGACAATCAAGCAAGGTACCTCGTTGCGATACTCTCGATAAGGGAAAATGCCATTGTTGCCTCCTCTTGAACATTCCAGTTCGTGGTCGAGCAGGTGCTGTCGCGTGAGCAGGTCGCGGACTGGGTCTATCACAATAAGCCGGACAATCCGCATGTCCACTTCATGACGACGCTGCGGCCTCTCACCGCGGACGGATTCGGGCCAAAGCGGGTCGTGGTCATCAGTGAAGACGGGCAGCCGCTGCGCATGAAATCCGATAAGATCGCCTACCGGCTCGGGGCCGGCGACAAGCGGGAGTTCCTCGATCAGCAAAACGGTTGGCTCGACTTGCAGAATCAGCATCTCGCCCTGAACGGCCTCCAGATTCGTGTCGATGGACGGTCCTATGCCGAGCGCGGGATCGACGTCGTGCCGACCACCTATATCGGCGTCGCGGCCAAGGCCATCCAGCGCCGGGCGGAGCGCGAGGGGCGTGATCCCAAGCTCGAACGGCTGCGTGTCTTTGACGAGAACCGGGCCGAGACGTTGAGGCGGATCCAGCGCCGTCCGGAGATCGTGCTCGACATGTAGGCAAGCTTTTGCATCGCTATGTCGACGATGCCGAAACGTTTCCGCGCTTGATGGCGCGGGTCCTGCAAAGCCCGGATGCGCTGCGGCTGGAAGGCGAGTCGATCGACTTCGCGACGGGCATGTGGGCGCCGGCGAAATACACGGCACCCGAGCTGATCCGGCTCGAAGCGGAGATGGCGCGGCGCGCGGTCCACCTTTCAGGCAGCACGGCCTTTACGATCAAGGCACCAGTGTCATCGCGGCCGTGACCGCGCGCGGCATCGTCTTGCGCGCGCAGCTCGCGGTGATGCTCAATCACATCAAAGATCGAATCTAGTTCATTTCGCCATGGTGCATTTGCCCCAGGCGGCACCAACCAATCCTGGTAGGTGCTTGCAGCACTCCTCCGCGATACTCTTTGGTAGGGCTCCGTGGATTACGTGCCACTCCAACCCCAGCGGCCAAGGTAGTCAGTCTTGCTAGTCCAAAGGCGAAGGCTGGCCACGAAGTTTGCGGCGCGTGGTAGGGACAGCGCTTCAGGGTCGGTCCACTACGCGAGCGTCGAGTCATCGCCGCAAACGTCGCTGGCAGCGCGGGCGCGGTAGGGACAGCGCCGGGTTTTGACTCACCCACGGCGCCGAGTCACGTCCGCGCTGCCTTCAGTCCGCGCGTGCGCCGCAGAGCGGAGCAACTACGATGCCGAGATTTATTGCCTCGTACGATCTGAATGAGACCAAACCAGACGCGCACGAAAAGCTTATCAATAAAGCTATCGAGCACGGATGGCCTCCATGGGTTCTGGACCACGAGCACACCAGCCTGTTTACTCTTCCGAACGCCACCTTGCAGGGTTCGTTTGTCGATCAAACGCAAGCGGTCGCAGCTCTCAACGCAACAAGGGCGGAGACGGGAAAAGACCTTGGGACCAAGGTCATAATGGAAAAATGGATCGTCGTTCGATACGACGCCGAACCAGACTTTGACTCCAACGAAAGAGAGAAGGCTGGCTAGAGCGTTAGCCGATCAGGCCGCAGGTATCCGGCGACGGTGAAGTAGTTTGTCGATACGGCGGCGCGCCGAAAGCCATGGTACGTTCCGTGGTCGCTAGCCAGGCAGCCCATGCATCGGAGCCAAATCAGAGCACGAATGAACAATAATTCTGCCCGCGCGGCAAGCCATCATCAGGTGAAGTGAGCAAGGGCGGGCGTTCACCGAAAAAGCCGTACGTTCCGCGGCGGAAATGTGCATGCGCGACTTGAGCGGACGCTACCGAATTGACGAGACGCACTTCACGGTGATCTGAGACGCGTCACAGAGCCTTAGTGATACAATGTTGGGGTCTTAGTGCGGTTAAAGAGCATGTCCGACAAGCCCAAAAAAATGGGCGTCTTGACCGGAAGCCGTCCGCTGATCGCGTTGGCAATTGCGGCGGTGCTCAGCGTTGGCGGGCCCGCCTCGGCGCAGTTTTTCAATTTTGGCGGATTTCAGCAGCGGCCGCCGCCACAACGCGGTGGCGGCGGGATCGGTGGCGGCTGGTTTGGTAACGACACATTTGGTCCGTTTCAGCAGCCCGCTCCCCAGCCTCGGCGGAGGGCCCCGCCGCCCGTGCGCGAGGATTTTTCGAGGGCCCCGCCGCCTGAGAAGCGCGACATGGTGCCCGAACGCTACGTGCTCGTGCTCGGCGACGCCATGGCCGACTGGCTCGCTTACGGCCTTGAGGACGCTTACGCCGAGCAGCCCGCCATCGGCGTAATCCGGATGGTGAAAACGATCTCCGGCCTGATCCAGTACCAGCCCAAGGGGGCGCCTGCCGATTGGACCTCAGCTGCAAGGAACATCCTCGCCAACGAAAAACCCGACGTCATCGTGGTGATGCTAGGCCTCAACGATCGTATGGCGATCCGCGAGCCGGCCGCCGAGAAGAGCGACAAGCCAGCCGACAAGAACGACAAGAATGAGCGAAGGCCGGACAACAAGCCTGCAGATGCGAAGTCGAAGGACAATTCGGGCAACACCGCAGCCAAACCCGACGACAAGGTCGCCGTCAGCGAATTGCCGGCGGACGATGCAGAGAATACCGACGCGCCGCGGGTAGCGCTGGAGAAGAGCACGCGTTCGCCGAATGGCATCTATGAGTTTCGCGACAACCGCTGGGTCGAGCTCTACACCAAGAAGGTCGACGAGCTGATCGCGGTCGCAAAGTCGAAGGGCGTGCCGGTGGTCTGGGTGGGACTGCCCGCAATCTTCGGACAGAAGAGGACCTCGGACATGCTGTTTCTCGACGCGCTCTACCGCGATGCTGCGGGGCGCGCTGGGATCACCTATGTCGATATCTGGGACGGATTTGTCGACGAGGCGGGGGCCTTCCTGCAGAAGGGCCCGGATCTCGAAGGCCAGATCCGCCAATTGCGCACCTCTGATGGCGTTTATTTCACCAAGCCCGGCGCGCGCAAACTCGCCCACTATGTCGAGCGCGAGATCAGCCGTCTTCTCGCTGCGCGCTCGGGACCGATTGCGCTACCCACCGAGCCTGCGACTCCCGACTCCAATGTGGCCCCCGGTCAGCCCGCGCCGCGTCCGCTGGCCGGGCCGATCGTGCCGCTGGTCGCCGCCACCATTAACAGCGACCAATTGCTCGGCGGCCCGGAGGCGCCGCCGGCCCCGGTCGACGCGCTTGCCGCGCGGGTCATGATTAAAGGTGAGCCTTTGTCGCCGCCAGCTGGTCGCGCCGACGACTTTACCTGGCCGCGTCGCGAAGTCGAAACGCCAGTGGCATCGGCGTCACCCAATGGCTTGGGCGATGTCCGCGCAGAGATGACGACGCCGGCTGCGTCGTTAAAGCCAAAAAAGCATCGCCGCTGAGAAGTAGGGACCGCCCGCGCGGTCTTTTGCCTAAATTGGCGGCCTTTTGCATTCGCGAATGTCTCCTGTTCGCCCGAAGCGACAGCTTGGGATGTCTGCTTCTCTAATCCGCCGTTTGAGGTCAAGCGCTTTCAGACGGTCCGTAAGCGGCAAAGAGACTGTCTCTTTGCCGCTTACGTTGCTGCGCTTCTCAGAAGTTCAGTGGCCTACGGTAAGCGGTACGAGAGGGCCACGGACTTGGCGCGGACGGCCTACGCGCCACGCTTGAAGCGTATAGGCATCCAGAACTGCCGCAGGGCCTCGACGGTTGCTGGAATGTCGCGCCAGGCGTTTTGGACGATGGGTTGTGTTCCCAGTGTGCGCCGGGCCGGGGGCAGCAAGGGCCGACCGGCGTCATCGATGCAATGGACCAGGATCGGCCGCAGCATAAGGTGTTCGGTTCCGTTCGGGGAGAGAAGCCGCGACCAGACGAGAAGCCGAAGCTTCATGACGGCGTAGAAGCCCATGCACCAAGGCTGCGGGTCGACGTCGCCGTCCGGCGATCGCACGAACAGCGGCTCGAAGCTCTCCGGTCTCGTCGACAGCGTCTCGCTGATCGCGTTGTGGCGCATCAGCGTGGCAGCGATCGCCGAGAACTCCTCGGTGTCGTGATTGAAGGCGTCGAGATCGACGCCGAGGAGCGGGCACACCCATTCCTCGGAGGCCATCGAGACCGGCCCGGCGACGACAGCGGCCACTGCGCCGTCGAGCATGGAGAGCGACGTCGCCCGCGGATGCCGAAGCGTCGGTGACCTGGCGCGCTCGCTCATCCATTGCCCGAGCCGCTCGAATGACATGGCATAGTCCGCCATCGTCGCCTTGACCGGCTTACGCGTTACTCGCCGTTGCTTCCGCTTCGTCATGCCACGGCACGCTTTTCGGCTTCGCGCGCGGCCTTCCAGTTCCAGGCCAGAAGTTCGTGAAGCTGGTGGGTCTTCGTGGCGCCGCTCACCATGCGTTCGAGAACGTCGACGAGATAGGCCTCGGGGTCGAGGCCATTCAATTTGGCCGTGTGAAGAAGCGAAGAGAGTACCGCCCATGTCTCGCCCCCGCCTTCCGAAGGGGCTGCATAATGCAGGGATTCCGGGCAACGAAGTTCGAGTAACATATCCATTCCATCCTGACGCTGGCCGAGACTTGGTCGTGCTCGGCGAACAAATCCACGATGGCCATCGCCACTTCACGGTTCGCCGCGAGAACGGCCGCCTCCATCTTCTGCCGGCATGGATGACGGAGCTCGAAGCAGCATCGGCTAAAATTGTAGCTGATCCGTTTCTCCCGGTGGAGCGACTTCTTGAGCTTCGCACGTTCCTTGACGTCCTCGTAGCCTCGCGTTGGGAGGAATCGCCTCCCGTCGAGGGAGGAGCCCATGTCCAAGACGATGCAAAAGAGGTGGCAACCGGATCTGTTCGCGACGGCGCGAGCGGAGCATCTGCCTCAGGTGGTGCAAGCCGAGGCCGCAAAGTTGCTGTCGCTTCTGCTAACGAAGCCGTCGCAAAGGCGCCCGCCGCGCCAGCCCAGTCAGGTCAGGAGGCGGGTCATGACGAAGATCTCCGCTGATCACCTGGCGCGTAGCGCCGTGGTTTACGTTCGACAGTCATCGGTCGATCAGGTTGTACACAACCTGGAGAGCCAACGCAGGCAATACGGCCTTGAGGCTCGCGCCCGTGCACTCGGCTGGAGCGAAGTCGAGGTAATTGATGATGACCTCGGCAAGTCTGGCGGCGGCGTTGCAAGACGTGGATTTGAGCGGTTGTTGGCGTTAATCTGCGAGGGCCGTGTCGGCGCGGTGTTTTCGATCGAAGCTTCCCGCCTCGCTCGAAACGGTCGAGACTGGCACACGTTGTTGGAGTTTTGCGGCTTGGTCGGCACGCTCATTGTCGATGAAGATGGCGTCTACGATCGATCATGTTGATACCTGCGCCAGGAAGTTGGCGGCGCTCACCATGAAATTCTGGGTCCAGTTGGCAAGCAACGGCTGTGCGCCGAACGCGGCCGCCACCAGCGCCACGATCGGCGCGAGCAGCAGGACGGCCCAGCCACGAAACGCAAAGAAGATGAGCAGCGAAAGCCCAACGAGGATGCCCAGCAGTCCCATTCAGCACTCCGTGAGCAGGCTATTCAGGAGCGGGATTCCAGATCGGGCGTCGAGCGCTAGCCGATATCCGTGCCGAAAGCGTCAGTGAACTCCCTTGCTGCGAGCCGTCTTTCCGGGCACATCTCCGGATTTTGGATCAGCCCGGTGTTTTACCGCGGTTTTTCCGTCGGCGAGCAGCAGCCCACGCGCGCCTCGCTGACCGAACCGAGCTTACGGAGATAAGGACTGCACGGACCCGACAGCGCCAACGGCTCGGCGGATTAACTCGTCTGCATTCAAGTTCATTTTGCCTCGCTGTGGCGGATTCGACTGCCTTAAGCAAGTCTTCTGCTGCCACCAACTCTACAACAGCTGCTTATTCTCTCGGATGAGATTGATCTCCGCCACCTGCAAATTCTTGTAGGTTGATCAACATCGTGTTCTGCAGGACTGAATTTCAGGCCTGCACTGGCAGTCATCAGCACAATCAAGACTGAGAAAAAGCCGAAGCGATGTCGCCACTACAAGCAATCGTCAGCTGGCTGGAGCTGGTGATGATTTCGTTGTCCGATTGGCGGCAGAATCAGGGGGCGGCGCACCGATAACGCGGAGTGCGTTGTGCTGACGTCGGGTCGACCTGACCATCCTCTCCGGAATAATAATGTGAGGGAAGCCCATTGTTTTTCATTCAGCCGAAGTCTTCCACTTCACGTGCACCATCTGGAAATGATCAGCACCTCTGCCAGCAATCCACCATCAAGTCTGCCAGCATCCCAGATTCGGTGACGACATCTCGAATATTCGCTGGGGCACGCAGCTCTATTAATCGGCGAGCAGTCCTGCGGATCACAGCGGTTGCGGTCTTCGCGTGGCTCTTCGTGCGGCCAGGCCCGAGCGGTTCCCGATTAGCGAAAGCCAGCGCTCCGGCAAGCAGAGCGCTCGTCAATCCGGCCGCTCCTGATGATTTAGACACAAGTTACAGCTCCGTTAACGCTCACTCATTCCCGGCCGGACATTGTCGCGTGACGGACTTGGAGTTCAAAAGTGTCGAGTTGGGCTCGAACTATGCAGACGTTGTTTACAGGTTTGGCTGCGCAGGCACTCTCATGTCAAGCGAGATCCAGGAGGGCATCAAGTTTCAGGTGTTTACGTGGAACGACGGGCAGGTCTTGGTGCTCTTCGCCAACGGAAGTCTTCTGATCGCATCACAGTCCGGCTCCTAATGCGAGATTCTGTGACGTAGCGAGCATTGTTTTCTGCGGATTGGACGCAAAATGCGGGAGGCGGGCATCGCTAGATGCTCATGCAATAAGTGGGGGAGCCGTTTATGCTGTGATTGTTGTCGTCATCGCCGACCCATCTCGAATTCGCGCTGGCAGGTTGACGATGGTCGGCTCTGTTGCGGCTCGCGCGCCGAGATCAAATGATCGTGCCAATCGGCGCATGGTCGGATGAAGCCTCGCGCAGCCACTCGGCGAGCTTGGACCACCGTCGCCGCCCGGAAACATTCCGTACCGCGATGGCAATGGCCTTCTTCTGTCCAACCAGAACGACCAGCTTCTTGCCGCGGGTGACGCCGGTGTAGAGCAGGTTACGTTGAAGCATCGCGTAGTGCTGGGTCATGATCGGAATCACGACGGCGGGGTATTCCGATCCCTGGCTCTTGTGTATCGTCGCCGCATAGGCCGGGGCCAGAATGTCGAGTTCGCCGAATTCATAAGCAACAATGCGGCCATCGAATTCTGCGGTGAGCTCACCTTCGGCAGAATCGACGTCGACCACCGTGCCTATATCGCCGTTGTGGACCTCCTTATCGTAATCGTTCTCGATCTGCATAACCTTGTCGCCAGGGGCGAAGGTCCAGCCAAACCGTTCGACCTTGCGCTCGCCGGCAGGGTTGAGAGCGGCCTGCAATTCGACGTTCAGAGATCGGGCGCCGACACCGCCCCGGTTCATCGGACACAGGATCTGGATGTCACGAATCGGATTGAGGCCAAATCGCTTGGGGATGCGGGTTTTCACGAGCTCGATGATGCGAGCAACGACCTTCTCTGGTTCATCAGCCTGGACGAAGTAGAAGTCGCTTTCGCCTTCCGGCGGACTGAGATCGGGGATTGCGCCCTGATTGATGCGATGGGCGCTGACAATGATCCGGCTCTGAGCGGCCTGCCGGAAAACCTCGGTGAGCCGCACCACCGGCACGGCGCCGGAGAAAATGATGTCGGCCAGCACCTGGCCGGGACCGACCGAAGGCAGCTGATCGCTGTCGCCGACGATCAACATGGCGGCCCCGTCCGGAACTGCCTTCAGCAACGCCCGCATCAGCATGGTGTCGACCATCGAGGCCTCGTCGACGACCAAGAGGTCGCAGTCGAGCAGGTTGTTCTCGCCGCGTTTGAAGCCACCTGTCTTGGGGTCAACTTCGAGCAGGCGGTGAATGGTCTTGGCCTCGAAGCCGGTCGCCTCGGTCATGCGCTTGGCGGCGCGGCCGGTCGGCGCACACAGCAGCAGGTTGGTGCCCTTGGCCGCCAGGATATTCAGGATGCCTTTGACGATCGTGGTCTTGCCCACCCCGGGTCCGCCGGTCATGACCACGACCTTGGATATCAGGGCGAGGCGAACCGCGGCGACCTGGCTTTCCGCGAAGGACATTCCGATTTGCTTCTCCACCCAACGCAAGGCCTTGTCGGGATCGATCGTTGGCCACGGTGGCACGCCGTTGGCCAGATGCAACAGGCGATCGGCAACGGTACGTTCGGCCCGATGAAGAGCGGTAAGGAAAACACACGGCGCATCACCAACCCGCTCTGCGACCACGGTCCCCTCTCGCAGTTCAAGTTCGAGCGCGGCACGGATCAGGCCCGAGGGAACTTCGAGAAGCTTCTGCGCGAGCGGGATCAGTTCGTCAGTCGGTAACCCACAATGCCCGTCATCCATCGCCTCGGTCAGGGCATAGGAGATTCCAGCGCGCACCCGCATCATCGCTGTCTTTTCGACGCCGAGCTTCATGGCGATGGTGTCGGCCGTCTTGAAGCCGATGCCGCGGATATCGCGTGCCAGCCGATAGGGGTTCTCGGTCATCACCTGGATCGCATCGGAACCGTAGGTCTTGAAGATCCGCACCGCACGTGCCGTTCCGACGCCGTGGCTGTGTAGGAACACCATGATCTCGCGGACGGCCTTCTGCTCGGCCCAGGCAGCCAAGATACTGGCGGCGCGGACCGGGCCGATGCCGCCAACCTCGCGCAGCCTGGCAGGGGTCGACTCGATGATGTCGAAAACCTTGTCGCCGAAGGCGCGTACGAGCTTTTTGGCATAGACCGGTCCGACACCACGGATCATTCCCGAGGCGAGATACTTCTCAATGCCGTCAGCCGACGTCGGCGGCGATGTTCGCAGGAACCGTGCCTTGAACTGCTGACCGTGGGTCCGGTCATTGATCCAGTCGCCTGTGGCTGTGATCCACTCGCCCGCGGCGATGGTCGCAGCATGGCCGACGGCCGTCACGAGGTCCCGATGGCCACGCGCCTTGACGCGCAGCACGCAGAAGCCGTTTTCGGCGTTGTGGAACGTGACCCGCTCGACGATGCCGGCCAAGACGTCCTGGGATGATGCGTCGCTCTGAGGTCTCAATAAGGTCGCCGTTTTAGGGGACTATCGGCTGCGCGTCGGGCCGACTCGCCGGTAGCTTGGCTGAATTGGTGGCGCGGGATATTGATGATGGCGAAGCGTCGGCGCTCCTCCGCCGCCGTCTCTGCGTCCGCTTCGACGACGATTTTCGACAGTCTCCCCGCTCGCATGAATTTCCACGCGAACGGGTGATTCGCCAAAATCGACTTCATGTCGCCGCCCACTTCGACCGCGAATGATCGCAAAGGACATTTGCATATACTCCTTGGGGATGCCCCGGGGTTCTGCTGAATTTCTGAAAAGGTCGGCGTTGCCCACCCTGAGCCGGTAGGCTCAGGGTGCTGATTCCACAAAGGAGAGCAACGCCATGACGAGGGATATCACACCCATTCAGCATGCAAAATCGATTACGCAGGATGGACTTGTTGGCGGCGACGCCTTCAGAAAATTGCGGGAAGCCGCCCGTGGTACTTTGGAGACAAAACCCTAATCCGGGATCAACAGAACCTCGCGGCGTCAATCACAGGTTCGTGGCAAAGGCCATCGTGAGAGGCGTGAATTCTCCTTCAACTCGGCCATGTGGCCCTGCCGCCTCAGCTTGACAATTCGGGCGGCGGAATAGGCGTAGTCAACCAACAGCGGCGCATCGATGGGCTTTAGATGCGTATTGAGTACGAGTGCGGAGTCGAAAATACTTTGCTCAAGCTTCGGCAAGGATGCGATCGGGGTGATCGCCGGTCGCTTGTGGATTGTGTTCGTGAAGGATTTGGTCGCAAAGTATCTCAGCGGCTGACCGCATATTCAGCCGGCTGCGACGACCTTAGACGCGGGCTACGCTGCAGCCCACGTATGACAGCGTGGGATACGGTGAAGCAAAAAACTGGATTGGGTGTCCACCTTCCGGCTGAGAACGAAGCGTCATTGATCGGTCGGCCGTGAACAAGGCTCTAAGTGATTGAGCGGGAGTCTGTTTTCGGGTTTTGGAGGCGTTTGAGATTGCAGGGATTTGGGGCTTGAGGCTTCCAAACCCTGCAAATTGGTTTTTGGATGTGCATCGGAGAAGACGATGCGGCCGAAGAAGCACAAGACCACGGGATCGAATGACCTGTTCCGGGCGCGGCTGGACCAGATCATCAACATGAAGCACGAGCTGGTTCTGCTGGCTGGCAAGGTCGATTGGGACTGGATCGACGGCGAGATCGCTCCGCTCTACAGCGAGAACGGCCGGCCCGGGATCGAGACCCGCTTCATGATCGGGCTTTTGCTGCTCAAGCACATTTACGGGCTGTCCGATGAGGGGGTGTGCGAGCGCTGGGTCCACGATCCGTATTTCCGTGTGCCTCGTAGCCGGTGCGTATCTGCCGGCACAACTGTGTTGAAGATGGGAGGTGGCCTCCCGGAGCCGGCCTGCAGGGGCAGGCTTCAAACCACTCCAGGCTGCTGCGTTTAAGAGACGTGGTGGTGAGCGCTGGGGAAAAGGCGGCGGGCTACGCCGTCAGGTGAGTGATGAGAAGATGAGCGCAAGCGAACCGCCGATGACGCATCGAAATGGGTCCAGGCGCTGTCAAAACGAGCATGGGGATAGTGATGCTCGGAAGAGTGTGGGCGACACCTGCTTACGGTCCACGCGGCAGCCGGTGTATAGGCGGCATGATCTCATCACAGGCTTCAATCCGGAACGAGGGAACCTGGCTCGGGGTGTTAAGGGATGTGAATCGGCGCGAGGGTCCGACGCCGATCGGCGCCGGGGTCACTCTTCCGGCACTTGCTAAATCAAGATGTTAGCCTACGAGATGTACTGATTGAGGGGTCAAATTTCGATCAGCATTAACAACGATGCTATCGCCAGGCGGAAACACCGCGGTGCGGCCACCCGACTCGGGCGGGAGCGCGTCAAAACGCATCCACGAGCCGACGCGATTGAGCAGATAGGCCTTCGGGTTTGTCGGCGATGCGACGCGCATGGCGGCGGCTGCCTGCCGGAGCATATCGGGCAAACGCAGCGTGAACTCGGCCCAGTCGCCATCGACGCCGCCCAGGACCGCCAGAGGTGGTGCCGCCCGTTGAGCCCCGTCAACCGGCGGCGCAGCCTCCGCCGGCGCGGCCGAGGTCTCCTCGGCAGCACCGACCGCGTCGGCCATGCGACCCGCGGCCTCGGCGGCCGCGCGTTTGGCTTCCTCGTAATGCGGTTTCAGCGCCCGGAAAAGCTCGCCCAAGGCAACCTGCTCGTTGATCAATTTCTCGCCGAACTGGCGATCCAGATCATCAAGCGCTTCATAGGCGGCAAGCACCGCCGGATAATCGGCTTCAGTCGCCGCAGTTTCGGCCACAGCCGGACCAAGGCGACCGACGAGCCAATCGACCGCGCCAACCCGTGCACGTTCCCGCTTGATCGGAGGATAAAGCCCTTCCCAATGTACGCCTATCATGCCGCGCAAGATTTCTAGTCCCACGGCAAGACCCTGATATCCCTCGATGCGAAAGAGACCATAGACAGCCCAACAGGCAATCAGGCCCTGTCGGCTCGAAACTTGGATTTTGGCCAAGTTGAAGAACGTTGTGGGAACATGGCGGCGGTGATTGACGGCTGAACTTATTGGGAATGACAGTGTGCTCCGAATTATGGAGTTGACTGATGGGTTTGAGTATTTCGAGTGAGGATTTTGTCGGGCGTTGGAGCCTGAGTTTTTCCGATATTGAATTTGTGAACGGCAAGCAGGCCCCGGCGCGACTGGGATTAGCGGTTCAGCTAAAGTTCTTCGCTGCGCACGGCTTCTTTTTACAGGACCATGCCTCGATCCCGACCGACGGCGTTTCCTGGCTGGCCGTGCAGCTTGGCGTCGAATGTGACGCCGTGAACCAGTACGATTTCTCCGGCCGGACAGCGCGCCGGCATTGTGCCGAGATTTTGCAGCATCTCGGCTTTCGACGCCTGAAACGGCCCGACCGGGAAAAGCTGACATTATGGATTGCTGGCGAATTGTGTCCGACCGGGCACTCGGTTGGCACCATGCTCGATCAGGTTTTTCTGTGGTGCCGGGACCGTTGCATATACGGCCCGTCGCACAAGGAACTGGAACGCCTGGTGCGTTCGCAACGGCAGCAGTATCTCGATAGCTGGTTGACAGGGGTGAGCCCTCGCCTTTCAGCAGGCACGGTCGCATTGCTGGAAGCGTCTATTGCCGATCCGGACGGCCAGACCGGCTTCAATACGATGAGGGGTGATGCCGGTCAGACCACGCTCGACAACATCCTCGGCATGGCGGCGAAGCTCGCCTTCATTCAGAAACTTAATCTGCCACGAGATATCTTGTCGACGACCGGCAAGGCATGGGTGGAACAGATCGTCCGCCGTGTCGCCGGCGAAAAGGCCTGGGAGATGCGGCGGCACGCGCCGGCCAGACAAATCGGCCTCTACGCGATTTATCTTTTGTCGCGGGAAGCGCAGCTCACGGACGCCATGGTCGACCTGCTGATCGAGACGGTCCACAAGATCGGGACGCGCTCGAAACGCAAGGTCGTGGGCGATATCGCGAAAGACATCGAGCGGGTCTATGGCAAGGAAAAGTTGCTGGTCGAGATTGCCGTTGCCTCGATCGACGAACCGGCGGGGCGCGTCTGCGATGTCATCTTCCCCATCGTCGGCAAGGACAAGCTGGCGGCGATCGTCAAGGAAAGCCAGGCAAAAGGGGCTCTCGACCGGCGTATATATCAGGTGATGCGCTCGTCCTGGGCCAATCATTACCGGCGCATGCTGCCCAGCCTGCTTTCCGTTCTGGAATTCCGGTCGAACAACACCGTGTGGCGTCCGGTTCTGGCGGCGCTGGATTGGATCAGAAGCAAGGTGGATGACGGCTGCCGGATTGTGCCGATGGAAGATGTGCCGATCGACGAGGTTATGCCGGCCAGATGGCGCAGTTCGGTCATCGATGACGATGGCCGTGTGAACCGGATCAGCTACGAGCTCTGCGTCCTCACCCAATTGCGTGACCGCATCCGCTCCAAGGAGATTTGGGTTGTCGGCGCGAACCGTTATCGCAACCCTGACGACGATCTTCCCAAGGACTTCGAAATCCACCGTGACGCTTATTATTCCGGCCTTAACCTGACCCCGGACGCGCGAGCGTTCACGACCGGCATCCGCCGGGAGCTTGAGCATGAGTTGCTGCTTCTGAATGAAACGATCCCACGAAACGACAAGGTCCGGCTGCTGTGGCGCGGCGAAAATCGCATATCGATCACACCGTTCAAGCCTCTGCCGGAACCGAAGGGGCTTGAAGCGATCAAGGGCGAGATCGGTCAGCGCTGGCCGATGACGGGACTGCTCGACGTGCTGAAGGAAGCGGCACTCGATACCGGTCTGCTGGAGGCCTTCGAAACGTCGGCGTCGAGAGTTGCCCTGTCGCGCGAGGCGCTAGATCGGCGGCTTCTGCTGTGCCTTTATGGTCTCGGCACGAATGCCGGGCTCAAGCGGATCGCCGGCGCGACACCTGATGTCAGCTACGACGAGCTGCTGCATGTTCACCGCCGGTTCATCCATGCGCCGGCGCTGAGGGAGGCGTGCGCACGGGTTGCAAACGCGACCCTGGCCATCCGCAATGCCGCTGTCTGGGGTGACGCGGGGACGGCTTGCGCGTCCGATTCGACAAAGTTCGGAGCATGGGACCGTAACCTTATGACGGAATGGCATGCCCGATACGGCGGGCACGGTGTGATGATCTACTGGCATGTCGAAAAACGCGCGACCTGCGTCTATTCGCAATTGAAACGGTGCTCATCCTCGGAGGTCGCCTCCATGATCGAGGGCGTGCTGCGGCATTGCACCGATATGGAAATCCAGCGGCAATATGTCGACAGTCATGGTCAGAGCGCCGTCGGTTTCGCATTTTGCCGCCTTCTCGGCTTTGAACTCGCCCCACGCCTGAAGGCGATTGCCCGCCAGAAGCTGGCCATCCTGGATGCGGCAATGCGCACAAGGCTGCCGAATCTCCTGCCAGTCCTTTCCGGCGCGATCAACTGGGATGAGATCGAGCAGCAATATGACGAGATGGTCAAATATACGGCCGCCATGCAGATGAGAACGGCGGACCCGGAGGCGATTTTGCGCCGGTTTGCCCGTGCCGAAATAATGCACCCGACCTACAAAGCGTTGAGCGAGCTCGGCCGCGCGGTAAAGACGATATTCCTGTGCCGCTATCTTCGCCAGGAATCGTTCCGTCGAGAAATCCACGAGGGGCTGAATGTCGTCGAGAACTGGAACAGCGCCAACGGCTTTGTCTTCTTCGGCAAGGGCGGCGAGATCGCCACCAATCGGATCGATGAGCAAGAGATCTCTGCTCTGGCTTTGCATCTGCTGCAAGCGTCGCTGGTTTATGTGAACACACGCATGCTTCAGACCGTGCTGGTGGAACCGAAATGGGCTGCACGGATGGCGCCGGAAGACTATCGCGGCCTCACGCCCCTGATCTACAGTCACGTCAATCCTTATGGCCGCTTCGATCTCGACTTGAATAGTCGGATCGATTTTGATCGGCTGGCGGCATAATTTTTGGAGACGATAGTGGTTAAAATTGCTGAAACATGCCTGAATGTTCTCTACCAACATGGGTTGTCGTCGGCGCAGTTCCAGTTCTGTTTCGAGAGAGCAAAGCATGATCTCCTGGCCGATGACATGGCCTGCGACGCCATCGTTGCGGAGGTTGTGCAGTCCATGGACGATCACCCGGATGCGGCGACCTTGTTGGGATTGTTGCTGGATGAGGCCCGAATGGGCATCGAGAACGACAGCCCATATGGAAAGGCTTTCCTGGAAAATGCAGAGAAGGCGATCAAGGCTCACATTGCTACCGGTACTGGCGAGCCACTTCACCGTTTGAAAATCGCTGGCTTGTATCAGCGTGCCGGTCTGCCCGTGCCGGACATACTGATGCTCGACCCGGTTGGGGAAAATCCCGCCGACGAGATCCCGATGCCGGATTTTGATGGCGCGCTTGCGGTTTTAGCGGCAGAAGTTGAAGCTGAAAGCGGCGGCGCGTATGAGTTCTTCAGTGGCCTGGATGAAATGTCGGCAGGAATGCCGGAGGAGGTCAAAGCCGCGTTTGTCCATCATCTGTTGAGGCTCGACAATCCCTTTCTGGAGCGCTGTGCGCTCTATTGGCTGGTGTCCGGCGCATCATTGACGCGAGAGGCCGTGGCTGCCGGCCTACGAGAAAGGGTCATGCGCGGGAAGCTGGAGCCTGAAGCTTTATCCTATTTGCCGATCATTCGCGGCTGGTTGCCGGCGAGCGCCGCCCGGGCGGCTATTGATGACATCGGCAAGCTGGCTCGGCGACAAGGTCTTGCCGATGTTTCCAATCAAAACAGGGCGGAGCCGATAGTCAGCGACATCATGGCGACCACTGCCGACGGTGTCGGAGCGCAAGGCCTGACGATTGTCGGAAAACTGCAAGCCCAGACATTTGTCGCGATGATCCTGTTAAAGACCGGATACGGCATCAAAGATGCCTTTGTCATTCGTTGCCGTTCAAAGCGCGAAGCAACCAACATCGTCTCTTATGCCCGCCAGGAAGCAAACAGCGTCCGAATAGATCGAATGACTGCCGAGCTGCTGCTGGAGGCGGCTCTGGCGGATGGGATAGAAAACGGCCATCCACCAGCGCCAGGCTTCATTGACGTCATGGAGGCTTGCAGCTTGAGCCAATTGCGGCCCCAGGAAAGGGATCTGCAGGCTTTGCTGGATCACGTCGATCCGCAAAAGGAAATCCAGAATGCGACAGCGGCACAACTGGATCGGATGCTCCGCAACGAGCCCGCACTGGATGCGCTCGTCCCGTTCACCGACAGCTGGTTTGAAGACACAGGAGAAACACGCAGCATCATCCAAGGATTTCGGTCGGCGCGGACTGTTGAAAAAAGGATCTGGGCCTTTCTCGAAGGTCGGCGAGACATTTGGGCGAGACGATTTCTGCAAACCGCGATCATTCTCAAATCGGCTAAGAAGGAGCGAATGTCAAAAGCACTGGCAGCCGCAGCCTTCGCGCTGATGCACAAGTATCCTCTACAGGACATCCCGCTCATGGAAGATATCGTTATGACCACAGTGGACGCAGGCGGCGGATCTCTGTGGTGAATATTCGTAAACATCGTCAATGAACAGGTCGAGGCTGTGGCTTCCTGTTGGCACACCCAAATTGAGCAGTTTACGTGGTATAGGACATGGCTCGTATCGGATATGCTCGTACATCCACAACAGACCAGAACCTTGCCGCCCAAATCGCCGCCCTCAGGAACGCTGGCTGCGAGGTCATCCGCGAGGAGCAGAAAAGTGGCGCATCGCTCGAAGGCCGGCCGCAACTGACGACCATCCTCGACTTCATTCAAGCTGGCGAAACCCTCATCATCA
Source organism: Bradyrhizobium sp. CCGUVB1N3 (assembly GCF_024199925.1). Classification (NCBI taxonomy): domain Bacteria; kingdom Pseudomonadati; phylum Pseudomonadota; class Alphaproteobacteria; order Hyphomicrobiales; family Nitrobacteraceae; genus Bradyrhizobium; species Bradyrhizobium sp. CCGUVB1N3. The sequence continues at coordinate 49,221 of NZ_JANADR010000002.1, read as the reverse complement.
CCCGCATCGACCGATTGGCAAGGTCATTGCGAGATCTTCAGGTGATAGTCGACCGGCTCAAGGCCAAGGGGGCGCATCTGGTGGCCACCGAGCAGCCCGTCGATACCTCCACAGCCGCCGGCAAGGCGTTCTTCGACATGCTCGGGGTCTTCGCGGAGTTCGAAACCAACCTGCGGCGCGAACGGCAGGCTGAAGGCATCGCCGCCGCCAGGAAACGTGGCATCTACAAGGGGCGCCCACCGAGGATTGATCGCGCAGAAATCCTGCTTCGCCTGCAACAGGGTCAAGGACCCAGCAAGATCGCCCGCGATCTCGGTATATCGCGCGGCACAGTCTATCAGGTGCGCAAAGGTGTTTCCGGATGAGCAAGCCAAACCGCATCACCCGTTTGACATCCACCACCTGCGAGCAAATCCAGGCCCGTATGCTTGAGGCTTGCAGACAGATCGCCTCAGATCACGGACTGGTCATCGAAAGCGCCGGGTGGCGCGGACTGGAGCCTGGCTTCTCGTTCGAACCTGCATTCCGCATCAGCATTCCCGCGCCAGACGGTAAGCCTCTCAATCTGGATAAGGAGATGTTCGCCCTGCTGGCCGAACAATACGGCCTGGAGGCTGCTGACTTCGAACGCGAGTTTATCGCTGGCGGCGAGCGCTTCCGGATCACCGGCATTGATCCGCGACGGCCTAAATACCCTATCTCCGTAGAGCGTATTCCCGACCGCCGCGGCTTCAAGTTCACCGCTGACAATGTGGCCATGCTGCTCAAAGCACAGGCCAAACTCTGACGTTCACCAATCGTTCTTCAACTTGGCCAAAATCCCAGCTTCGAGCCGACAGGGCCAAATCAGTCAGATGCGGACGATGGGGAAAATAGTCGTCGAGCGGTTCGCGCGGGATTTCGTAGATGACCCGGCGATCGCCGAAGTACCCGCCGACCACGACCCGGTAGCCCTGCGGCTTGTCCACCGCGATGTCGGTCAGCTTCACCATAGTTTATTTGTTTCCTTTGGAGGGTCTAGCCCGTTCAGAGCGCGAATAGAGATGTAGACTGCCTGCAAATACTCCTCTCGCGTGGCCTTCGATTTGCCCTCCAAGTTGTACAGTATCTCCCGTGCCATATGCTCAGCGACTTCGTATTTCGACCTACCACCTAGCTCCACGCTGACTTTATCAGCCATCGGTATCTCCAAGTTGATGGGATGACGGTTGTCAACCTAAGTGAGTCGTGTCTGAGTCGCCATCCGGGGAGTTGCGGCAAAACGTAGCTCATACGGAGGTAATGATGCAGATCGTCTTGGGACTGCTCGGGGGTCTTGGAATTGGCTCGCTGTTGGCTTCTCTTGTCACACATTGGATAACGCGGCGCGCCTCAATCCAAGATCGATGGTATCAGGAGCAGCGCGAAGCCTACCTCGGCTTGCTGCAAGCGATACATGATGCTGCCGTCGCGCCCTCTGACGAAAAGGCCAAAGCCTATGCGCTTTGGCAGACTCGATGCGATCTTTTTGGTTCCCCCGACGTGGCGCGCTGCGCCCGACGAATCGTGGAAACAAATGACGGTCCTCGCTCTGAAAGGGACGCGGCATTCCGAGAGTTGCTTGCGGCGATGCGCGCCGACCTCGGAGGGAAGAATCCAAGCGGCGGGGACAACTAAATGCCGCGCGCCTTGCCGATCGCGCAGACCTGATCGGGATCGGCTTATGCGATTTTCCTTTTTGGCGGCTTCGAACTCCGTCTTGTCGGTTTACTAGCGCTAGTAAACCGATTCTGATTATCCGTATAAATAAGTTGCACCGATCGCCGCGTAGCCCCGCCACGCCCCAGCGCGGCCCCTCGATCCCATCACGGTTATCGCCTATCTACTTCTGTGGGCGTGCGCGATCGTTATCGTCATGCAACTGACGTGAAGCCTCCCAACCTGTGGCCCCCGCGCGGCGCTGGTATGTACCGTGGTACATGCCTAGTTCGGATTTCCCGAGAGCGCGTACCGTGGTACACACTCGTTCACTTGGCCTTGCGCTTCGCGGCGGCCGCACGTGCCCTGTCACTGCGCTCTTGGCGCTTTCGCTCGACATCGGCCATCGTCTGGACCTTGTCGTCGGCAATGACGATGCTCATCCACTTGCGCTTGCCATCCTTGGGCACGTCGAGCTTCTTGAAGGCTTCGAACGCGTCCCGGGTCAGTCCTGTCGGTCCCTTGGGGCCGTGCAGATCACCAAGCACCATGCGGAAGGTGCGGCGCGAGATGCCGCGCTCGATATTGGCTTGCTGCGCGACGTGCGGCAGCATGGCATCGACGATTTTATCCCGCACCTCATTGGTGAGGCTTCTGCCGGTCAACAATTGCTTGATGTCATTCTCGATGCGCACGCGTGGGCGGCCGCCCCACTTGGCGCGTTCGCGCTTCTCGGCCTCGAAGTCGGCGCGCATGCGGGCTGCTACGTCGTCTCGGCTGGCGGCGGCCGGTGCTGCGGGCTTGGGCCGGGACGCGCCGTGCGCGGCGGCCTTGAGCGCGGCGTTCTCAACCGTCAGCCGGGCGATCTCGGCGCGCAGCCGGGCGATCTCGGCCTGCGCGTCGCTGCTCGCCGGCTTGGCGGCGGCCGGCTCGGCGTGCCGCTTACGCCAGAGCGCGATGCGCTCGGCGCCGCTTATCGCGGAATCTCCGATCGGGTGGCGTCCCATGAGGCTTCTCCAATTCGTTACAGGGTCATTGCCCCACCCCGCCAATGGCGCCGTCCTGCCCCAGAAACCGGGCCGGACGAAAAATCCCCAAATTGGGTCAGGATGCTTGTCTTGACCTCGACACCCTTCCTTGCACATTAGGGCATCCAGTATGTATGACTTATATAATAAGTAAGTAAACAGTGGAGGAGAAACACAAAATGACAGTTTATGAAGGACCGGCGCGCATCACGATCCGGCGGCTCAACCGCTACACCGCGCGCCTCGCCCTGCCGCCGGACTACCTGCGGCAGCACGGCTTTGACGATGGCGACATTGTGCGCTGGCTTCCGCAGGACGATGGCTCCGTGCGGCTGGAATTCGAGAAAGCGGACGCTTGTCCCGAGAGACCGATGCGGCGCAAGGGAGGAAAGCGTGCCAAACGATAAATCGAATGATGCATGGGCCGCCATGTGCGAGTTCGCCGCGCGCGGTGGCCCCGAGATTGATCCGCGCGCGTTCGATGAGCCGTGGGACGTTCGCACGGTCAAGCCGCAGCCGAAGCCGCAATCTGAATCGAGACGCCGCCGCAAGGTGACATTGCAACGCGCGATGAAGCAGGCCAGCAAGGCCGGGGTCGCTGTTGCCCATGCGACCATCACGCCCGAAGGCGTCAAGCTCGACCTTAGCGGCGAGGGCGAGGGCGAACCCAACCCGTGGGATCAGGTCCAATGAAACGGCGCTATCCGAAATATTGCCGATCCTTCATCGATCGCCACGGCCACCCGCGCCACTACTACCATCGCGGCGGCAAGAACATTCCGCTCCCCGGCCTGCCGTGGTCCCCGGAATTCATGTGAAGCTGCGGCGAACAGCGGCCACGTCGCTCCGGTGACCAAGGCCAAACCCGGATCGCTCGATGCGGCTGTGAAGAACTATCTCGCGTCGGATCGCTTTGCTGATGGTATCGCGGACTCCACCCGCAACACGCGCCGACGCATCTTGACGAAATTCGCCAAAGAGCACGGCGATAAGCCTGTGGCGCTGATGCACGCGCAGGCGCTCGAAAACATCGTCCGCAAGATGACCCCGGCCGTGCAACGCGGCTTCAAGAAGGCGCTGCGCGGCTTTGTCGATGACTGTCTGGCGCGTGGGGTGATGAAGACCGATCCGCTGCAAGGGGTAAAGCTCGCCAAGCTCAAGAGCACCGGCCATCATACGTGGAGCGAAGACGAGATTGCCGCCTATGAGGCCCGGCACCCGCGCGGCACCAAGGCACGGCTCGCGCTGGAACTGTTGCTGCAAACCGGCGTTGCAAAATGCGACATGGTGCGGATGGGGCGGCAGCATGTGAAGGCGGGCTTACTCTCGATGCGCCGGCAGAAGACCGGCGTTCCGTTCGACATTCCGCTGTTGCCCTCATTGGTCACCGAGCTTGAATTGCACCCGAAAGACCGGATGACGTTCCTGATGACCGAACTAGGCGCGCCGTTCACGGCCAACGGGTTCGGCAACTGGTTCCGCGAGCGCTGCAATGAGGCCAATTTGCCGGGTTGTGCGGCACACGGGCTACGCAAGGCATCTGCCGTCCGGCATGCGTTGAACGGAGCCACGGCCCCCGAGCTGATGGCGTGGCATGGATGGAAGACACTGGCCGAGGCGCAGCGCTATGTTGAGGAGGCGAACCGGATTCGACTGGCGCAAGCCGCCGCCGCCAAGATGGTGACCTTACCGAACAAGGGGTGATCAAAAATCTGCAACCCTTTGGGACCCGATTTGCAGGTTTTGGAGAAAATCCAATGAAGTCAAAGGTCGAAACAGTACGTAGATACGGGTGGCGCTCCCTAGCGGGGAATCGAACCCCTGTTTCAGCCTTGAGAGGGTAAAGTCGATCCGCTTAATGATCATGGTGGGGAAAGTCCCGCGATGCAGACCTTACAGATGTCAAGCCTGGCTCAACTGCATGAGCGGGCGCTACTGCACCAGTTTCGCACCCGGATCCAGCCGAAGCGCAACGAACGCGATCAGATTCAAACAAAAACTCAGCAAAATCAACGAAGCCATTCGCTATCCCGCCGCTCAAAGCGGGCTGGATGAAAATCGAGCGAGCACACGAAGCGCTCGTACTGACGATCAGCGATCGTGCAACTCGATTCCTCCCGCAATAGCAGGCGCAGCATCGGCGGCAGGCTGTCCAACAGGAACCAACGTAACCGACGTCTCTTCCTGCAGCCGGCCACGCAACTTTTGCACGACAGCGGAAACCTCAAACTCCACAGTTTTTCCTCCGTGCATGCTGTGGCCTTGGTCGCTCGAGGCTCCGAAGAAGTTCAGAAGCCCGACGTAGTGATCATCCGCAGCGGCTGGGGAGGCTCCAGCTGGAAGGTCAAGGTAGACTTCGTAAGTCGTACGAGGATCTGCACTCGCCTGAACACCGTTGAGAACAAGGACCAACCGTCGCCCGCCCCTGATTTCGAATCTCGGCGCGATATTGATAAGGCGATTTTGGGGTTCGGCAGGTTCGAGTTTGACTGTCTGAGCCGTTTGCCCGAGCGCAATCGGCCCCGAAACTACACCGGCTCTGTTTCCGGGCGCGGTACCGGGGCGAACTGAACGGAGTAGCAATCGATCCTGCCCTCTGGAGCTTTCCGCAACTAGGGTTTTCTTGGGCAGTTCATCGTACCGGTACGGAAGCTTCGCCGAATTGGATATCTGATCAATCGCGAGCTCGACTCGCTTTCCAGTTCCAGAAACATACACGAATTTTGTGTCCGACCAGTTTCGGCCATTCGTCTGAGTTGGATTCTTGTGCCCCTGCTCGTTCCACGCCATCCAAATTCTATCGATGTTGCAATGATGGAGCCAGAATATCGGATCACCCGCGGCGGTCGGCACGTTGCCCATGTTCGACGCATCGCCCGTGTAGACATGCACGTTACCATGTAGAGCGGAATCGAGCTGCCCACAGAACACGCTATAGTCGCCCCCCGTCATGTCCGGCAAAACAAGAAAATTCCTGACGCCTGGGAAGTTCTTGTTGAGAGGCTCGCCATCATTGACATTGGCGGCGCGCAATTGACCTCCAGCCACGTTGCGGTTTGCAACGAACAAAGGCGAAAACGTGGGGTCATCTTTGTTCTTCGCCTGGAACGCTTCTGGGATCGCATAAGACGCTGGCGAAGTGTAATCCCAATACGGCAACGTGAACTCAGGATGGTTCGTTATGGTCGCAATGATTTGCTCAAACTGGGCGACATAAAGCCGATGCCAGGGAAGAAAATAGTCTTCCGGCTGCCCGAGATGCGATTGACATGTGAACCAAGTATCGCTGGCCAAGTCCCGACCGGGGCTCGCATTCTCGCCAAATACCTCACTTAGCAGTTGTGTCTTGGCCTTAGCTCGACTTTGGCCGATTTATGCGGCGTAGGCGAGCGCGTTCTCCATCCGGTGCCAGATATGGCGCGGAATTTCTATGCTGTCACGGCGCGGCCGGGACATGAAAGAAATCTGATGAGCCCATATTTGGCGTCGAACGGCGGCGATCGCATCGCTAAAGGTCAGGGTGGCTTTTGGATACCAAGCTGCGGTTCTGGGCTTCAGCTTTCGTGCCTTGGCGAGGTCGTGGGTCCATAGAGTGATGATGGAGTAGAGGCCGAGCAAAATCGGGGTGGAGCGCAGAATGGCTTTGTCCGACCACTGGCGCTGGGTCTCGACACCGAGGTGAGCGCGAACTTCCTCGAAGGTGACTTCGACCTGCCAGCGACTGACGAACCAAGCGAGGATGTCGCGGGGATGAGCGTTGAGATCGGTCGCCAGGAAAGCCTGTGGGTCGAGTTCGCCGGTTGGGTCGCGGACGAGCAGCCAGCGGATCGGCACCGGCGGAACACCGCCGCGATACCACAGCGCAGTGCCGGTTGCGATCTCGACGGTGCGATTGGTTCGGCCGTACCAGAGACTGACCCGATAACGCGTCCAGGACACGTTGCGATCCTTGAGGATGGCAGAGAGTTTTTTGTGGGGCTTGCCTCGAATTGGAGGGCGGCCACGAGCTTTGCGCTTTGGTCGGGGAAATTCGAACAGGTTGGCATCGAGGCGCAGGCGGGTGACAATGCAGACATGCTTGCGGACAGCGGCAAGGAACTCGATGGCGGCAAAGGCGCTGTCGGCGACCAGTACGATATATCGATCGGGCAGCCAACGATGGATTTGCCAAGCAGCCTGGCGGGCCCAATCGAGCGGCGTCTTGGGCGAGCGCGACTTGCCGTCATAGAAGCGTTTGGAGGGGGCGAGCAGTGTGAGGAAGGGCAGCGCCATGATGCGATCGGCCCACGGCACGCGCACCAGCAACATGGCGGAAAGCCAGCGCAGACCGCTGGCTTTGACGAAGTGCCCCTTGGAGGAGCGCACCGGGTCGCGATAGATGCCGCGGGCGCTGATCTTGGGTCCCCAGCGCCGCTCGATGGTGTCATCGAGCCCGATCACCACTGGCTCGCCGTCTGCCACGAAGACCTTGATCAGCAGGAGCAGCAGGCGGCCTGCCGCGGCCCGCGACGACCACGCCGCCCGGTTGAGGACGCGATGGAAAGTACAGAAATCGGGATCGCGCTCTCGCCCGAGGATGCGCAGCGCCGCCGTGACAGTGCGCCGGCTGGGCGCCAGGATAACGCCGGCGAGCAGCATCAGAACATTCGGCCAGGTAGGACGCGTGAACAGATCGGTGAAGACTGCAAGCCGGGCCGCAAAACGCGGCGGCAGCGGATCGCAAGAGCGGGGAAGAAGACGGGCGTGTTGCATCCCATCGGTAGAATCAGCATGTTGAATCGCAGCAACCTCGTCCAGCTGCGACAAATTGAATCGGCAAACCGATCCACTCTGGCCCGCGCGGCACCGATCGAGCACATTGAGCGCTATGGCAAAATCCGACCCAACGCTTGCCCAGATTGCTGCTCAGTTCACGCATCACGACATAGAAAAGAGCCGTAGCGGTTATTTAGTTATCAACCGTCGGACTTCAAATCCGGTCGCACGGCTGCGCCCCATTCCAGATACCGATCGCTTCGAGCTCTTCTACTGGTCGAACGTGAAGGGGCGCTGGACAACCTTTGGCAATATGGGGCGCATGAAACTCATGCTCACGAGCGCTCATGAAATCGTCGAGAACGATCCCATGTTCAGGGGTCCGCGTACCCCATGAACGAGTTCAAAATTGGCCAAAGTCAAGCTGAGCGCTATCGGGATTTATGCGGGGGCTCCGGCCTTCGGATTGAAGAGCTCGCCGGTCTTAAGCATCGTATGCATTATAACCGCCAGTTTGCGCGCCACAGCCAGGGCAGCTCTTTTGAAGCCGAGCCTCTCCCGGAGCTGCAGACCCCACGTGCGCAGAGTGCTGTCGGTTGAGCTGCGCGTCAAAATGACCGTCGCCGCTTCGTAGAGAAGCCCTCGCAAATGGCGATCGCCACGCCGGGATATATGACCGTCATAATCGACTTCTCCGGATTGGTAGCGGCGCGTCGTCAGGCCGATCCATGCGCCGACAGATCGGGATTTCTTAAAGTTGTCCGGCTCCTCAATGGCCGTGGCAAAGGCAGTTGCGGTGATCACACCGATGCCGGGAATGGACATAAGGATGGGGCAAGCCTGGCTCTGTCGCGCGTCGTGGACCAACTGGCGTCCGAGTTCGGCCGCGCGGATGCGAATGCCACGCCAAGCTTCCAACAGCGGAAGCACAATCGATGCAAGTCCGTCTTGATCGGCAAGAAGGCTCTGGACGTTCTTCTCGAAGCTGCTTCCCTTTCCGGCTGGAACGACGAGACCGAAGGTTTTCATGACCCCGCGGATCTGGTTGGAAAGCTCGGTGGCGATTCGGACAAGCCGCGTGCGCGCCGCCACAAGCGTGCGGGTCAGCATGCTATCGAATCCCTTCACGCGGACCTCGCGAAGAAACGGACTTCCGCCAGCTGCGCCAGACCATCGGCATCGTTCGCGTCCGTCTTGTTCGCCGCCATATCGAGCGCCGCTTTAGCATGGCGCGCATCGATGCAGATCGCCGGCAATCCTTCAGTGCGCAGAGAATGATAGAACCATACCGACAGCGGTCCGGTCTCGAACACCACTCGTTTCGCGGCCGACGCCCGCTTGCGGATGAGTTCGGCGATGATACTGGGATCCGATGCGCACTTACCGCGCCAGATCCGTTCACCTGCTCGACGGATTGAGACTGCCGTCTCTTTCATCGACACGTCGAGACCGATATACTCATCCATGGCTGTTCTCCATTCGATGCTTGGGCCCGGCGTCCAGTCGTGAGCCCGTATTTCCATCCTATCGGGGAACAGTCGCCCTCCAAAACTCGTGATTGGCTTTAGGGCAGCTCGCTCCCGCGATTACCCCATGTGGACGCCCCCTCACTGCGTCGTCATTCTAATGGGCTCCCGATTGACCTCCCGTCTCCATAGCCAGGATGCGCGCCTTGTTCTCGCCGGCGACGCGGGCTCAGTTGGAATTGGGTTGCGAGGTCGCCTTGCAACTAAAAGGCAAGCCGCTTGCCGAAATCGCTAATGTCATGGAGGACTGCCTGCAAGCCCGCGACGAATGGCTCGAACTCAGCCGTTCCGCCGTAGTTAACGCTGATGCTGGAGAACCTAGTCACGTGGACGAGTCCGTGGTGGCGGTACGCAAGGCCTTCGACGCCGCGCGCCTCGCCCGCTTCGACGTCGCGGAAAAGGAGGTGCAGGCCGTGGTCGACAAGACAAAGGATAGGATGGCGCGGGGATACCTGCTCCAGCAGCGCGCCGAATACCTTCAGCACTTGGACCCGGTGAAGGCCCAGGAAACACAGTTGGCTGCCGTCAGTCCAACATGGCGATGGTCCATCCGATCAAAGGCGTTGGTTATCGCAAACTTGATGTCCCAAAGGACGGGCAGGCTGCAACGGCAGTCTCCTTCATGAAGCAGCAGTTTCTCGAGAAGAACGAACTCGTTCTGTGGGTCAACGCGCTGACTGAAGCGTTCGCATGGGGCGAGGAGAACAGCGGCAGGTTCGAGACGGCAGTGCGCGACTTGGGCTTGTTCTTGGGTTTCGGGTCGCAGCAACCGAAGAAAGAAATTGGCCGGGGGCCCGACAACTTGTGGGCAGTTGGAGCGCTCCGGTATTTCGTCATTGAGTGCAAGAGCGGAGCCACACAAGCTCCCGCGATTAACAAGCATGACTGCAATCAACTAGGCGGGTCGATGAACTGGTTCTCGGCGCAGTACGACCAGACCTGCACGGCGACGCGCAGATCATCAGCAATGGACCGAACGGCCCCACGCGCGGCGACTTCGCGGCGACAAGATTGCTCAAGCAGATGCGCCGGTTGCACGCGTCAGACTATCATCCCTACCTGGTCGCCGCGATCAATGAGGCGTGCAAGCGATGCGAGAACGCGTAAGTGAGTAAAACAAGGAGCTTAAAATCCTCGCGAAACGGCGGGTCCGTTCGGCGCGACCACGCGTTGGCGTGTCGTCGCAAAGTCCGGCCTGATGTTGTCGACGAGCCTTACTACCTCGACGGGCGAACGCAGCTGCAGCTTCTGCATCATACGCGCGCGACGCACCTTCACCGTCGTCTCGCTGACATTAAGCCTGGCCGCGATCTGCTTGGCGACCAGCCCATCCGCTATCAGCAGCAATATGTCGCGCTCACGCACTGTCAGCTTCTCAAAGCGCCGCCGTTCTTCTTGCACGACGAGCTCGCGCTCCATGCGCCTGCGGTCGCGCTCCAAGCCGAGCCGAATCGCGTCAAGAAGCTCCTGCTCGCGAAACGGCTTGGGCAGAAATTCCACCGCGCCGCGCTTCATCGCCTCCACCGAAACCCGGATGTCGGAGTAGCCGCTGATGAACACGATCGGAACTAAGACTCCCGAATTGGCCAACGCTTGCTGCAAATCGAGGCCCGTCGGCGATGTGCCGGGAAAGCGAACGTCGAGCACCAGGCATGAGGGACCATCGGAGAGTTGCTCCGCCAAGAACTTGTCTGTCGAGCCGAAAAGCTTTGCCTCAAATCCGGCGTCATGGCAAAGATCTCGAAGCAATGTTCTAATTTGCTCATCGTCATCAATCACATAAATCGTTGGCGGACTTGTCCTCATGGCTCCCCTCCAACTAAAAGGCCGACAAGGTACCGCTGGCAACGCAAACCGACGACGACACTTCCGAGGTACCCATCGGCCCCAGCGGGTGCTCACAAATGCGATCAAACTCGAAGGCGCTATTAGACACCACGCGCCGCTCGACGCTAGCAACGCAAGGCCCTTCGGCGGCAAGCTCCGTTGTCGCGATGCTTTTGGCCGGTTTGTTGAGTGCGCGCTACGGCAATGGGAGGCGCATCATGAATTTACATAGTGCGTTTTGCGCCACGTGGCTGGCCGGCCTCGTCGCCAGCGGCCCGGCAATGGCCGGAACCAACGATATCCTGATCGGCCTTGACAGCAAGATCACCTACGGTCCCGACGGCCAGATGAATGGCGCTCCGGGTCCCGATGCCGTGCTGGTTGTGGACATCTCCAATCCCGCCAAACCCAGGATTCGCGCAAGCCTGCCGCTGGCAAACTCTCTACTGGGCCCGCCCACGAACCTGCAGATCACACCAGACGGCACGCTGGGCCTGGTCGCCAATTCCGTGGTTCACGTCCAGGAGGGGAGTTCCTGGAAAACGGTCCCGGATGACAAGTTGTACGTGATTGACCTCACCGCAGATCCGCCGAAGTTGATCGACACGGTTACTGTCGGGCGGCAGCCCTCCGGTCTATCGATCTCAAAGAAGGGCGATCTTGCATTGATTGCCAACCGAGACGGCAAGAGGGTCTCTGTCGTCTCCATCCAGGGTTCAACGGTCAAAGCCGTAGGCGAGGTCCCGGTGGAGCAGCAGGCTGCGGCTGTTGTCATCGCACCCGATGGCAAGCGCGCCTTCGTCTGCCTCAACCTCGTGAACAAGATCGGCGTGTTGGCAATCGATGGACAAAACGTGACCTACGACAAGTCGATGGACATCAGCGATCAAACGGCGCGTGCTGGATGAGTTTTTGACGAGCGCTAGTAGCTGCAGCGCAAAGCAAAGACTAGTGGGCACGGCTTCGGGTAGCGGCGCAGGCGACGGCTGGCCCCGTGAGTTAGCGCTGTGGTAGCAAAGCGCCTGATCCCCCATACGGCGTTCTGAGCGGCTGCCGTTTCGCCGTATCCCTATCACGCGGGATTGGCCAACGATGGTGAGAGGATCCACGTCTGAACGGGACTTCCTCAAGCGCGGTCTTTCTGGTCTACAACTAGCAGCTCTGAAAAAGCTCGCGGATAGCCCGGCTGACAATTGGTGGAAAGAGGTGCTGGAGAGCAAGAATCTCTTGCAGTCAGAAATGGAAACCTGAACGCTTATGGCAAAGGTCAGAGCGTCTTCAAAATTGCTTTCGAAAACGGCGGCAGCGGCGATTGCAGCCAGCCTCCGCGATCCACTAAAAATATCTGGTGAAGCTGGAACTTGAGAATAAGGATCCATATATGTCGTAGTGGTCCAGCGTCGGCGGCGAGCAGAGTGCCGCAAGGGCGAGTTGGCGGCCAAGCGCTTTCGAGCCCACTGTGATCACGCCAATGCCGCACGACCGTCGCATGCGGCACACGATCAGGTGACGTGATTGCGATCCGGTCGGATCGTTGGGCGATCGGCGGATGTACCTGATCTCAACGATCTGGGAGAAGCCCCGGCGGGCTACGGCTCGCCGGGGGCTTCCTTGGCTGTGTGGGGCTGTCGTTCTTACGAGATGCCGTCGGCGCGGTCAGCCGAGAGGTCGGGTTTGCCTGAAATGGAACCCGCTCGAAGTGAACCGCCTGGCCACGGCACGCACGTCACGTTCGCATGTTTCGAGCGCAATCTTCTGGGCGAGCATGACGTCTCCGATCGGCAGAGCGCCGGCCGGCGAAAAACATAATCCCTCCCCCAGGCGGCCTCTTTCGTCGATCTCGCACACGTTCACCGAGGCCCCGAGGTGGATCCTGTATCGCTGTCCGCTGTCATTTCCGACGACCTCGAAGTAGCCCTTTTGGGCGAACTGCTCCCGCTGCGCCGGCGACAACCATTGCTGCAAGAGGCGCAGCGACCGGCCCTCCGGCGTCCGCTCGGCGCCGTGCCTGATGATAAGGGCCCGCATCGCTCGCCCCCGGGAACGGCCGCCCGGCGGCATCGATCGAAAGCCAAACATGGCAGGAACGCCGACTTAGCCGCCGACCAGCCTGGGGAAGAAGACGGTTTCTTCCGCCTTCGGGTCGAACGATCGGATCTGCGAAACCTGACCTGGACCGGTCCGGACCGCTGCGGTAAACCCGATATTCGTCAGTTCGTAGAACCGCTGCTCCGCCTTCGCCAGTTCTTGTGCGTCGTCGAGGTTGAAAGGATGACGGCTGTCGCCGCTGTGGTCCATCACGATCTGGATTGCCATAATCGCCCTCCTCGGATTGCTGATAGCCATGGGACCTCGATCGAGTATCGAGCCAAAGTCGTGGATTTTCAAGGGTGGAGCATTCCATCGCAAGTTGCCGCTGGTCTACTGATCGCAGCGGCGTGCAGCCCAAGGCCGTTGCGCATCCGACCGACGCGCGGCTGATGCATCGGGCAATCGTCAAGCTCATCGGGCTCGCCAAGCGCGCCGCCATCATGATCGGCCGCAATACCCACGCTGTCCAGTTCAAGCGCGCCCGGCGCCAACTCAAGTGCCTGCGAACACGGCTTGGCCGGATCATTCGCGGCATCCGCCGCAAGATTGATGGCGATGCGGTGCTGGAAGCTCGCTTCGGCCCGCTGCTCGGTTAGCGCAGCAGGTGCGCAGCCAGGATCAGGATCGGCGCAGTCCAAAGGTCCATGCGTTACATGCCCCGGAGGTCGTGTGCATCGGCAAGGGTAAAGCCCGCGCGCCTTACGAGCTCCTGTCAAGAGCTCAATCCCTGCAGGTATTTCGCCTGTCGTCGTCAGGCGCCGGAACGCAATGAGCAATTTGCGCGCCAGCGCCACGATCATGGTCTTGCGCGTGCAGCCGCGCGCGCCGGCCGCGCGAGTACGGAACCATTGGGCCAATGCGCTGTCCTTTTGGAAAAGGAGAGGGCGCCAGGCCAGTTGGATCGTCCCACGCCGTACCCGGGCGTTGCCAGCACGAAGGCCCTTCTCACGTCTTCGCTTGCCGCTCTCATCGGGAGCGCCCGTGAGGCTCGCGTAACGCGCGACCGCTCCAGCAATTTGATCATCGCGTGCGCGCCGCTCTCGGAAACCTGCAAGCGCTGCAATCGAGCCGCCTCGATCTCCCTGATCTGCTCTCTGATGAGGCCAAGACGGACCATGTCCCGGCGCATCTCGGCGACAGTGTTGGGCGGCAGCGGCACTCCTTCCGGCGTGCGCAGCGTCTCGAGCCGTTTTGACGCATGACGCAGCAGCGCCGGCTTAAGATTGCGAATACCCAGGCGAATGAGACATGCCTTCATTCGATTGACAATGCTGGTTTGTTGGCTGACGAGGTTCTCACGCTCGCGGTTCGGGGGCCGACGTCCTCTTCATCGAGACTTGGGTTTGCTGCCATTTGGCAATGGTTCGGCTCGCCGCGCAACCAACTGAGCACGGTTTGCAGGTTCGTTGTCCGCGCTTTCGGAAGGAGCTTGAGCAATTCGGGTTTGTAAGACCGAGCGCAGCCGTGGGCACGAAAACCCAAGGGATCACGAACGATTCCTCATCGACCAACGTGTCTTCCGTCTGCGTCGAGCCTTGAACCGTTTACGAGAGCGCGCGGTTTCGTCGCGCTTCGAGTAGAAAATGGCTGTTGCAAACGTCTAGGTTGTATGCCACCTTAGGCTTGGGCCTCAGAAACCCAAGATAGCATCCGTGGCCAATCAATGGGCCAGCGTTGTAACAGCCCCGTTCGGCGGGGGCGGTGCGCCCATGTCCAAGGGGCACCCCAAAAGCACATTGGCCGTTCACGATTACGGTTTCTGAACCCCGGCAGCCAGTCCGCTACCGGCATCAGAGCTAAAAGCAAAATCCATGAACCATCAGCGAATCTCGCGCCGCGCCATGGCGATCGCTCGCGTCTGCAGCCTCGAGGTGTTGCACGACAACGAAACATCTCAGCAGAGAGCCGACCGGTTGCTGGCGCCGCACAAGCGGCGTAACCGTTCTCCGTCGTCAAATGATTTGAGGCTAATTAGGCGGCTCGCGAAGGGAGGGGCTGGCTCCTCAAGGGTCAGAGCTTAGGCGGCCTGCACGCGTTGCTGCGAGCGACGGTTTGCATTTCATCGGCGCCATCCTGCTCGAGCAGCGCCCAAGTTTGGCACCCCAAAGCGCCTTCCGAGCTGCAAAGCGTTTGCCCCAGCGAAAAGCTTCCTTTGGGCAGTGTTTCGGGGAGCTGAGAGAGCATTGTGCGGGTTGAGGCAATACCTTGTCGCGAGGGTGCCTGTGCACGAGGCGATCGAGGATAGAGTCGGTTGCCGATAAGCTTGTGCCAATGCTCGCTCGGGGGCTGGCTTGTCACCACGGTCGAGCCGCGGCCATGGCGATCCTCCATCATCTCCAACAGGTCGTGTTGCTGCTCAGCAGTCATCGGGGCAAGTCCTCAGTCGTCGAGGACCAGAAACTCGACCCGCGCCAGGGTTCTGAGGAAACGAGCATGGCGGTCGCCGCCCCGCGGGAGGGTGAGCGTCTCGACCAACCGCGGCAGCAGCTGATAGAGCACGGAAGGGTTGACGGTGAGGGCGAGAGCGGCCTTCTGGACCAAGATCGGCGCCGGCTGGGAGCATGAAGACCGCAAGGGCCTCAACATCCTGCGGACCGCGATGCCCCAGAACGGCCGTCTCGTGATCCGCGAGCAGAAGGCGCAAGACGCTGAGGCGGGGCCATTCAACAACAGGAAGATATGGAAATGACCGCGCGCATTACACAGGACCGCGACGACGCAGCCGCATGGGAATGCGTCTGCGGCAGCTGCCGAAGGCAATCGCGGCACTCGACACCGTCAATGTCGACGAACACATGAAGCGCGCGAGCCCTCAAAGCAAAGCTCGCATCGGAGCACAGCGAGGCGGTCTGGTTTGATTTCGTCGCCGACCTCGGCGATGGCGTCGACAGTACCTTCGAGATTGGCTGCTCGTGCGCTGACAGTGGCGATGGCATCGTGTCCTCCCTAAGTGGAACAAATATCGCATTGTCACCCGGGGTTGTCGAGGCGCGTGATTTGAAGCATTCGCGTTGACACCCCATCCAGACAAGACCCGCCTGATTGAATTCGGTCGCCGTGCGGCCGGTCAATCGCAAAGGGCGCGGCCTTGGCAAACCGGAGACCTTCATGTTTCTGGGCTTCACCCACATCTGCGGTAAGTCACGCCGGGGGAACTTCCTGCTCGAAAGGAAGACCCGTCGCGTTCGTTGTCACCGGCCACTTCGCCTACTACGCGGTTCCTACAAATCGGCGGGCGCTCTCAGCGTTCCGCTACTATGTGACCGATCTCTGGCGTCGAACGCTTCGGCGCCCGCAAGACGGCCGTTGCCCCGACAACGAGGAGACAGCGGAGCTCCGGATTTCCCCATCTTCGATATTCGTCCCAACCGCTCTTCGCCTCCGCTTGAATGAGACCGCGGCGTCAATCCCAGCCAGGCAGCGAAGTGGCGAGCCGACTTGAACCCGCCGGGATCCGGCACAAGCGCCTTGATGGTCGCCGCAGTGATGGCGCCGACGCAGGGATTGTGGTCAACCGACGCATGTCCCCGTCGTGCTTGGCCTCCAGAACGATTGCGCGCTCGAGCCTCTCCATCTGGTCGGCTGACGTTTCAATCGGCTGAAGCTTCAATCTCATCGGCAATAGCCATCAGCGCGAAGCGCGCTGCTGCGGGCAGGAGAGCATCTGTCTCGTCCCGTACGATTGCGACCAGCGCCTCAACCTTTGCCAGGCCGGCGGTGGCGATGATCCCCAACTCTGCTAGATGCGCGCGCAACGCGTTGACCGCATGCGTTCGCTGAGCGCGGTGCCCGTGCCAGTTGCACCACGCTCAGGGGCACGATCAAAAGTGATTGCTTTCAGGCGCATCGATGCCCGCACAGTAGAATGCGTAGACGTATGGCCTTGCGCTGGGTCGCGGCCGCTATGATCGAAGCCAACAAACTTCGGACGATTGAAGGCGCATAAGCAACTGTCGGTTTTGCGTGCGCCCCTTCAAGCTCACCACGATCGCATAACGATGAAGCCCATTGCCCACGTCACGAGGGTCGCGTTCCGTTCTTCCGGAAACGTTGGCCCGACGCAGTTCAACACCGATCGGGACATCCCCGTCGCGTTCACAACAATCGGCTGCTTGGAGACAAGCCGCGTTTTGGTTCTGAACACAGAGCGGTGTATGCGCCGCCTCTTTCCGGCGGAAATAGAAGCTCTCTGCAGTTTTCTGCCAACTGGCCCATCTTTTGCTATGCCCGCATCTTATTGCTTGCCCGTATCCTTCGGAGATGAGATGCGCAAAGTTGCTTTTTTGGTTCTGTCGACGGCAATCTCAGCTCCGCCATGTGCCGCTTCGTCGGCGGATGTTGCCGTCAAGACCCCAAAGGTGGCGCCGCGTCCATTCAGTTGGACAGGCTTCCACCTTGGTGGGCACCTTGGCGCAATCGTTGGTAATGCCGGCTTCTCCGATCCGTTTGGCCCCTCGGTGTTTGGCGATAACGTGACGACACCCGGCTTCCTCGGCGGTCTGCAATTCGGCTACGACTGGCAGGTCGCGCCGGCATGGGTCGTGGGCGTCGGCGCAGATGCAAGCCTGCTGTCTTCGGACGGCGCGTTCACCTGTCTTCAGGCGTCGCCAGACATAGTCGGGTCAAACTGTGCGGTGAAGCCGCGTCGGCTCGCGACGTTCACGGGGCGCTTCGGCTATGTTGTCGAGCCCGAGGGACGAACGCTGATCTACGGCAAAGCCGGCGCCGCTTGGATGCGCAGCGATGTCTCTGTCGCTCCGAACAACGTGTACAACGAAAGCCAGGGGACCTTCACTGAAGACACTCTCATCCAGGGTGAGCCTTCGATTGGCCGCGTGAGCCCGTGGGGCTGGACAGTGGGTGCAGGTTTTGAACACACGCTCACGCCCGCCTGGTCGGTCAACATAGGATACGACTATCAGCGCTTCAACAGTCAAGTTGCGACTCCTGAGACCATCAAGATATCGCCAACCGGCCCTACGAGTGGAACGGTGGCAAGCGTTCCGGCTGGCGCCACGTCGCACATCGGCCAGGACATGCACCTTGTAAAGCTCGGGCTGAACTACCGCTGGGGTAGAGATCCCCTGGCGTCGTGGCCCGAGAGACCGGCAGCCCATGAATTCGCCGGGCCGACCAAAGCTCAGTTGATGCCAGCGGGTTGGCAATTCGAGGGCGGCGCCCGCTATTGGTACAGCTCTGGCAGTTTCCAGTCCGCCTTTCCACAGGTTGGAGCAGGCCTCATGTCCCAGCTGCACTACCAGAATCTGACCGCACACACGGGCGAGTTCTTTGCGCGTATCGATTCACCCTACAACATGTTCTTGAAGGGATTTGCCGGCGCTGGTTCGATTGTCAGCGGCGATCATTTCGACGAGGACTGGAGTCTCTCTTATGGTTATGCGTCGGCCCCCACAGCCTTCGAGGTAACCCACTCATCCGTTGGAAAATCGTCGCTTTCCTACGCGACCGCGGACATCGGTTTCGACGTCATGCACGGGCCGGACTACAAGCTCGGGCCTTTCATTGGGTACAGTTACTACCATTACTACATCGGGACCGAAGGATGCACCCAACTCGTGGCGCCGGCATCGGGCATCTGCTTTCCATCCGCCGCGGCCAACTTCGTAGGCACAAGCGAATCCGATACCTGGCATTCGTTTCGCGCGGGCATTGCGGGCGAGTTGCGGTTCTGGGATCGTTTCAAGATTGGAGGCGATCTCGCCCTTATACCCTATGGTCGCCTTGAGGGCCTGGACGATCATCGCGCGAGAGATCATCTCACTCTGTTTCCCACCACGGGGGAGACACGCGGTTTGCAAGCCGAATTCACCTTGTCCTATTTTGCGACCAAAGACCTCAGTATTGGTCTGGGCGGACGCTATTGGGCGATGTGGACGACGAGCGTGACCGAATCCTGCAACGGCTGTGGGGGGCTAGGCGTGGTTTCGCCGCCTGGTCCGGGGAGATTTAACACCGAACGGTTCGGCGGCTTTCTACAGGCGTCCTATCGTTTCAACTAGAGCGCGACACTTCGCCGATGGTGGCGCAGACCGAATCGATGGTTCGGGCGGCGGCCTTTCGGAGCAGATGTTTGAGCTTGGCAGGACCCGTTCGACGGGTTCAGGTCGGGCTAGCATTTTTTCAGGAAGAACAGTTTGGCGCCGGCGGAACGAAGGAGCTGGCGCACGAGCTTGCTTTTGTGGCTGCCGAGATTGTCCATGACCACATCGCCAGGGCGAAGGGTTCGGCAGAAGAACCCTTCTCGACACGATGCGTCCCCGATCGCGCCGCTCGGGGAATACGCGGGACAACTTCGCGGCCAAGCCGAGGCGCTGGTCCGCCATGGCCAGAGCATGACGCCGCGGCAGATGGTCGACATCCTCAACGCCGTGCTGACTGGCGGTCTGCCCGCCGTGGAAGCCGCCTGTGCCGAAGCACTCGGTCACGGCGTCCATTCTGCCGATGTCGTGCTCAACATCCTGGCCCGACGGCGAGACCCCGTCCCCCCGGCCAACATCATGACGCCGGCCGCACTGACGCTCCGCCATGCGCCGATCGCCGATTGTGCCCGCTACGACAACCTCAGGAGGACCATCTAATGGAACGGACCCAAATCTTCGACCTCATGGGCGAGCTCAAGCTCTACGGTATGAAGGCTGCCTTCGACGAGATCATGGCGACTGCTGTCAAACGCCAGCATGAACCCCAGCGCATTGTCGGAGATCTGCTCACCGCCGAGATCAACGAGAAGCAGGCCCGATCGATCAAATACCAGCTCACCATCGCCAAGCTGCCGCTTGCCAAGGACATCGCCGACTTCCAGTTCGACGGCACGCCAATCAATCAGACGCTCGTCAATGATCTCGCCGGCGGCGGCTTCGTCGCCCAGCAACGCAACGTCGTGCTGGTGGGCGGTACCGGGACCGACAAGACCCATCTTGCCATCGCAATCGCCAGGAGCTGCATCCGATCCGGAGCCCGGGGACGATTTTATAATGTCGTCGACCTCATCAACCGGCTCGAGGCCGAGACCCGCAGCGGACGGCAGGGGCGGCTTGCTGAGCATCTGACCCGGATGGACTTCATCGTTCTGGACGAACTTGGATATCTTCCCTTCGCTCAGTCGGGGGGCCAGCTTCTCTTCCACCTCGTCAGCCGGCTTTATGAGCGCGCCTCCGTCATTTTGACCACCAATCTCGCCTTTGGCGAATGGCCGAGCGTCTTCGGCGAGCCAATGACTTCATGATGCCTCCTTCTTCGAACGCTTGGTGCGTCGTACCCGATTACGAAGCTGACTGATTTGGTCGTCTGAGAGCTCGATCTGCCATGGCTGGCCTTTGGTTAGCTGCCGACCTGCCAGCAATCCCCGCGCGAGATAATCGAACACCGTCTGCGGGGTCACCCCAAGCTCAGCCGCTGCGCCCTGAATCGAGAAGCTGCCGTCGGGCCAGCGCATCGGATTCTTGTCCACGCCGTTGATTTTAACGGTGGGAATGCCCCAGCGGGTACGTAATAGCCAGACATTCTCGCCTTTGAAGTCGCAGCCTCGAGCCGCGACGAAGCCTTCCTGATTGAGTATTGCCGCGATCTCGCCATCCATTTTGTGTTCAGCGTTCAACTCGACGATCCGTTGACGCAATCGAGCAATGTCGATGTAATCGCGGTAGGTGTGAACGCGGCGTTGCACGTGATGCTCGCTGATTGCGCCGGTCTGCCAGACGATCTTGAGCCACACCTGACCTTGGGCTCGCTTCTGATCAAGAACGACTTGGCGGATGACAAATCGAAGAATGCGCTTGCGATCAGCTGCCGACGTGGTCGCCGCGTTCCAAATCCGCGGCAGGTTCTCGGCGAGCGCTTGTAGCCCTGCGCGTTCCACTGGGCCAATCAGAAGCGGCTCTTGCGCGCGCCAACGCGCATGCTCCTGCTCGACCGCCTCGACGACGCGCAGCCTCTCCTCCCAAGCCCGCTCGAGTGAGCGCGCCACAAGACGGTTCTCGGGCTCTACGGCGTCATACTGACGCCGAGCGCGCTCGGCGTCGTAGCGGGCGCGCTCCACGCGAAGCGCCCACTGGCGCTCGAGCTGACGGCTCTCCTGCTCCAGTTGGCCCGCGGCTGCGATTGCGATCTCAATCTGATCCGGCACCAGAGCATCGAGGACCATCCGCTCGACCAGCGCGTCAACCGCCAAGGCCCGGACTTCCTGGCACATCGCACTGCCTTGCTGGTCCCGATCCGAGCGGCAGCAATAGACCGGATAGTCGGCATTCGGGCCCGTGTAGCGCATGCTCATGCGCCGTCCACAACGACCGCAAATCCCAATTCCCTGCAACAGGGCTGCCCCCTTGCGCGGTACACCCGAGTGTCCTGCCTCAAAGCGGCAGATGTTATCCGCCAGTCGCCCCTGGTTGGCCATGAACTCCTCCCAGCCGATATAGCCTGGGTGAGCGGCGTGGAGGCATACCGCCCAATCCGCGATCGCCACCTTGACCGTTCCCGTCAGCGATCCCGGCCGGCATCGGCTCGGATCCTTTTGCCGGCGGCCATAAACATAAGCGCCAGCATAGGCCGGATTCTGAAGGATATTAAGGACGCGTGTACTATCTGGCGCACGCCAGACGATCTCGTGTGGAGACGGTCCAAGCAGCGGTCGAGCCGGCAAGAACAATCCGTTCCTGTCCAAGTAACGCATCACACGGCGAGCGCTTTGCAGTTCCCGGAACTTGGCGAACACGAGATGCAGACGAGCCTGCACCTCCTCATCGGGATTGAGAATAATCATGCCTGCTCGATCGTAGGCGAGCCCGGCTGGCAGAGGTAGCCGCAGTTCGCCCCGCGCCGCCTTCTGGCGCTCCCCTTGGTGAAGGCGCATCCGAAGTTGATGCAACTCCGCCTCGCTCATGATGCCGGACAAGCCCAACAGCAAGCGGTCGTGGTAGGCGCGTGGATCGTAAAGCCGCTCGCCATCCGCAATGAGCACACCGAATACCGAGCACTCCCGGTTGTTGCGGGCCAAGCGAGAAGCGTCGAGACTCACCACAAGACCTGCGTTGCCAAGGCCGATCTCGGCGATGAGCTTCTGGAAACCATGGCGATCCACGCCGCCAGCGCCGGATTTGCCCAGATCCTCGTCAATCACCTGGACGCGCTCAGGCGGCCAGCCCAGACCGATGGCACGATCGACAAGGCGGTACTGCAGCTCGGTGCTCTCCTGATGTTGGCGCACCTGGTTCACGGATGACTGCCGCACGTAGACGTAGGCCAACTTGGCTCGGTGTGCGGTCGTGAGCCGCTCGTCAGCGATGTTCGATCTGATCAGCACGACCCAGTCCCCTTCCGGGCGTGCCGGGGATCGCTTGCATTCGCCGCATCAGCGCGGCGATTGTTTGAGCAATCTGCGTTTGCGTCGCGGTCGACAGATTCGGCCAAAGGCGCGGAATGTCGGCTGTCGGATGGCCGGAGGGATTTGCCAACGTCGGCAGGGGTCGATACGCAACGTGACCTGGAAGCGGTCGGTGGGTCATCGCGAATCACCTTCTCGTTGAGAAGGCCCAGACTCGCGCTCAAATGTTGCATCAATGGGATCAGCGTACGCACACTGATGCGCGGCAGATCGGCCGCGTTCGGGCAGGAAGTGATCGACGTCTCGGCAAGGTCCGTCGACGCGATCCGAACTCCCCGCCGTCGTCCGTCCGGCAGCGCGACAACAACGTAGGCGGGACCACGTCCCGACCGCTCCTTCAGCACTTCAAGCCGGTGCCCGAACAGAAAATGATGCGGGTCGGTGATCGTGACGTGAGATACGACCCGGTCAAGAATAGGGGCACTCTGTAGTGTTCGGTGACCTCGCCATGACCCTCGCCGCCATCGATCGCCTCGTTCACCACGCCACCATCGTCGAGATGAACGTCGAGAGCTATCGTAGGCGGACGGCGCTCGAACGAAAACGCGGTCCCGGACGGCCGCCATCGCACGCGACACTCAAAACCGTCTCTGATTGACGCTCCGCGACAATCAGGGCCAACAAAGCTCTTGCCGCATTGCCTCACCGAGAATGTTACCGGAGGATTCCGCGCCGATGACTGGGGCAGCGTCACCGAATCAGGTCGGTGGCGCCAATGGCAAGCGGGATCAGCATGGGCGCACGGCGCGAGGTTTTGGCGGCGGTGGCGAAGCGTTACCGTACGGCAGGGCGAGTTGAGAAGGGACGCATCCTTGATGAGTTGACGGCAACGACGGGTTGGCATCGCAAGCACGCGGTGCGAGCACTGTCGCTTGCAAGGGATCCAACCGGACCGCCATCGAAAGAGGAAGTCACCGGCGCAACCGAACCAGCGAGAAGTCGGCGGCGCAGATACGCCAGTGTGCGCGACGCGCTGGTCGCGTTGTGGGAAGCCTCGGATCGCGTCTGCAGCAAACGCCTCGTATCGATGATCCCAGCGCTGTTGCCTGCACTCGAGCGGCATGGTCGGCTGAGGCCGACAAGCGAAGAGCGCGCGCTACTGGTAACGATGAGTGCGGCGACGATCGATCGAATGTTAATCGACGTCAAAGTTGTGGCTGCTGGGGGACGTCGGCGGCGGGTTGGATTCTACTCGGCGATTCGACGCGAGGTGCCGATCAGAACCTTCAACGGCTGGGCCAACCCGCCGCCTGGTTTTTGTGAGATCGACATGGTCGCGCATGGTGGAACCAGCGTGGCCGGCTCGTTCATCCAGACTCTGACCATGGTGGATATCGCCACGGGATGGACGGAATGTCTGCCCCTGGTGACCCGCGATGGTAGCCTCGTCGTCGAAGCGATGACGCGAGCACAAAGTCTGTTCCCGTGGGTGATCCGGGGTGCCGACTTCGATAACGACAGCGCGTTCATGAACGACGTCGTTGTTCCATGGTGCCGAGCACAGCAGATCGAGGTAACGCGGTCCCGCGCCTACAAGAAGAACGATCAGGCTTTCGTGGAGCAGAAGAACGGCGCGGTGGTGCGGCGGCTCGTCGGCTACGGGCGGTTCGATGGGGTCGCGACGGCCCGTGTGATGGCGCGTCTCTACGCGGCGGCGCGCCTGCTTGTGAACTTCTTCCAGCCGTCATTCAAGCTCAAGGAGAAGCGCCGCGAGGGCGCGAAGGTCATCAAACGCTATCATCCGCCGGCTACGCCGTACGAACGTGCGCTGGCACACCCGAAACTCGCATCGGCGATCAAGCGCCGTCTGCGCGCGGCATACCGCACTCTGGATCCCGTGCAACTGCTTGCCGACATCCGTGCGGCGCAGGAAGAGCTCGGCGAACGCATCGGCAAGCGCGGTCTTGTGACGACGGTCGGCGTATCGCCGGCTGATCCGCTGATTTTTGCCCAATCGCTCGGCACCGTGGTAACGGCCACCGAGGTACGCGCCACACATCGTCGGCCGAAACGACGATACAAAAAGCGCATTCGCATGCCCTCGAAGCTCGATCCCCATTTCTCGACGATCGAGAATTGGCTCGCTGTCGAACCGCAGCTCACTGCGCTGGCCATCGTACGCAGGCTCATCACCATCGATCCTTCGTTTAGCGACAAGCAGCATTCAATCGTTCAACGCCGGCTTCGGTCCTTCCGGCGGAAGGTGGCGGAAACGATCATCGTATCCATGCCGCTGGAGGAAATACGGGCCGGGGCTGTGGACGGCGCTGCGTGTAATGATCACTCCGCCCCGTCCACAGCCCCTCCACCGAGTTCGCCGCAGCTTCGAGATCGGTCTGCGGAGCTCGCAGACCTTCATCCCGGGTAACATTCCTTCCTGAGGCAATACGAGGGGGTCCTTTTGGATGCCGATCCGGGCGGGGTCCCAGTCCAATGCCGATTGACAGCCGAGCGCCCACGGAGCGTTCTGCAAGCCCTCGGCCAGGGCAACGAAGCTTTCGCCGCCGAGCCCGACATGGGCATACTCGAAGCCGGAGAACCCCAGCCGGAAGTGATAGAGCCGGTGATTGAGCGCCTTACTCGCGAAGCTAATGCCGAGCGCGCTTGTGTCGGTAAAGTCCGACAGACCCAGCCGACCGGGTTCGTGCTCCTGGCGGACGATCACGTCCTGTTCGGGGCCGTTGAACGCCCGCCAGGCATTGATGCGGCGCTCCAGCGTGCGTCGGATGTTGGGGGTAAGGTCGGGATGCCGTCGGCGCAGCCTTCAGGATCGGGCTGATCTCGGCGTCCCAATAGGGTACGAGCGGATCGGGCCGTCGTCGACCTCTCGGCACCTTCTTCTGTGACGGCAGCCGCGAGTCGTCGTTCTCACCTTGATCGCCGCCGCCCATCGTTCATGCGATGGCTGGAGACACCAGCTTGACCGGCGCGGCCTCGATCTCCTGCCAATCGCCGTGGCCGCTGCGATAGCGGTAGGAGGCGATTCCCGATTGCCAGTTCGGGACCAGGGTCATGCGCAGATCGACGTTGGGCAGAATCTGCGGTCCAAGCCCGCCATGCGTCGGCCAGTGGATTGGCGGGTAGCCAGTAAGGAGTACTAGAAGTAGTGCCGGAGCCGGCGGGAGCGTCGGCAGCTGGCTGTAATTGCCTTGCAGGGAGGTGGTGACATCGAGCGGCGGATTAACAGCTTGGGTGATGCTGCCGAAGCCTTGGATCCGCCTGTTCGGCGTGTCGACAACCAGATCCAGCTTGAAGATTCTGCCTCCGGGGCGGCTTTCGCCAATCTGATAGCAGGCGTGAAACAATCCGACGTGGTCTTTGGTTGTCGTATCCGGCATAGAGCTATCCTTTCCTATTTAAGGGGATTGATCGGGTGATCGGCTGTGGTCATCCGGCCAACTGCCGCACGTAGTCGTCAGATTCTTCCGCCGGGATCGCCTTCACCGGAATCAGGCGCGTGCCATTGCTACCGGACACGACGATTTGCGGCACATAATGGCCGGGGAAGCTGCCCTTGACCGCAAAGGGCGTGGACCCTTCACCGAGCGGTCCCGTCCAGCCCATCACGTCGATCTTCAGGCCGCCGACCCAATGCGGATCGCGCACTAGGGCAATTCCTGTCGTGAAGTTCGGCGCATCACCCTCAACCTCGACCAGAAATAGCCCGAATCCGTCGGGTCCGTGGATGAAGCTGGCTTTTGCCGTGTTAAACGGCTCCGTCTGATAGAAACCCATGATTCTCCTCCTGCTGAGCTGGCGACGCCGCGCAGCCATCCCCGCCGCCTAATGACCAGTGCGGCGCTGGGCTGGTGTCCGCCGGCGGCCGCAAACGCGTTCATTCCAGCAGGGATCTGGGACCTAACTAGCAATGAGTGTGCCACCTGAAAAAGTTGCGCAGTGAAAGCTTTAATGGCGACAGAAAGGTGCAGTCTCGCTGGTGCGAGCCCCGCGGCTCAGCGTCGAGTTGCGGATATTGTGTCATCGACCTGACACGGATGAATACGACGACACCGGCGTCAACCTTCTGCGCGACCAGCCTAAGACAACCCGGTTATATGCGAGCTAATCGGGTCGAGCACATTCAACTGCCGCACACGGCGCTCGCATCATGCCGTTGCAGAACCTCGCGGCAATCGCCGATTCACATTCGATGTCATTCATCGAGAACTCGGCGTTCTGTGCTGGTCTCGAAGACGTACCGATCTGATCCGGAGCGGCGGGTGATGGGAGCCCAGTGAGGCGAACCGGACGTTTACCGATCCCGCCGTGTGATGCCTTCGAGTAATCGACACTGATCGAGCTAGCCTGAGAATGTTAGCAGTCGCGCACGGTTGTCAGCTTTGCGTCCATTGACGTCGACCCGATGCTCACCATCACTGTGGGATCAGCATTTTCGGTCCGGCACGCCAATTGCTCTGTTTCTCGGCACCATTACCCACCCGCGCTCGGACTGGGCGCAGCGGCAAAGGACGTGATCGTATGGCAACAGGTACTGTGAAGTGGTTCAATGATCAAAAGGGGTACGGATTTATCGCTCCAGACGACGGCGGAAACGACATTTTTGTCCACATTAGCGCCGTAGAACGCGCTAGACTCTCTGGGTTGGCAGAAGGCCAAAAGATTTCTTATGAAGTCAAAGTCGACCCCAAGCGTGGCAAGAACAGCGCTGAAAACCTGCGGGTCTGATCACGCCCGCCGCGTTGGACTGACGGTTGTTCGCCGTCTTTTGCGTCTATGTCCGTGTCGGGCTTTTGATGGTAGGTGCAGTAGAGCCACGGCAGCACGGTTTGCAGGTTCGTTGTCCGCGCTTTCGGGAGGAGCTTGAGCAATTCGGGTTTGTAAGGCCGAGCGCAACCGTGGGCACGAAAACCCAAGGGATCACGAACTATTCCTCATCGACCAACGTGTCTTCCGTCAGCGTCGAGCCTTGAACCGTTTACGAGCGCGCGCGGTTTCGTCGCGCTTCGAGTAGAAAATGACTGTTGCAAACGCTTGGGTTGTATGCAACCTTAGGGTTGGGCCTCAGAAACCCAAGGAAACCCGAGCAAGATGGCATCAGTGGCCATCAATGGGCCAGCGCTCTAACAGCCCCGTTCGGTGAGACGGTGCGCCCATGTCCAAGGGGCACGCCCCCCAAGAGCACATTGGCTGTTCGCGATTGCGGTTTCTGAACCCCGGCAGCCAGTCCGCTACCGGTATCAGAGCTAAAAGCAAAATCCATGAATCATCAGCGAATCTCGCGCCGCGCCGTGGCGATCGCTCGCGTCTGCAGCCTCGAGGTGTTGCACGACAACGAAACATCTCAACAGAGAGCCGACCGGTTGCTGGCGCCGCACAAGCGGCGTAACCGTTCTCCGTCGTCAAATGATTTGAGGCTAATTAGGCGGCTCGGGAAAGGAGGGGCTGGCTCCTCAGGGGTTAGAGTTTAAGCGGCCGGCACTCGTTGCTGCGAGCGACGGTTTGCATTTCATCGGCGCCTTCCGCCACGCTCTACACCCACATCGACGATCTCGTGGAAAGCTTGAGGACGGTATCGCCGGCAGGCGTGATCGAGAGCCGGCGCCTGCCGGGTTCTGGCGCAGGCCCGAGCCCCGACCGATTAATGATCGGCTCGGAACCCGACCAGCTCCAACGGAGCAATCGCTACCGGCCTGCCACTGAAGAGAAAGAATGGCATCTTGACAACAACCCGCAATTAAAGGGCCGATTGACAGCCTCAGCCTCAGCCTCAGCCTCAGCCTCAGCCTCAGCCTCAGCCTCAGCCTCAGCCTCAGCCTCAGCCTCAGCCTCAGCCTCAGCCTCAGCGTCGGCCGTCGCCTCAACCCGCTCGCTCGCTACAGCGCTATGGAAGGCGCGCTCCGCGAGCAGCTTGCTCGGGCGCGCGGCAAGCCGGATCCGGGTAGAAACGGTAATTCGCTTCGGTAAATGTTCTCATCTGAGACAATATGAGGGGCAACTTCGAATGGCGTTTTGACAGTGGTTGCTACGGCGAGGACCGATGGTTTAACAACACTGCTGGCGCATCCTTCGACGCTAAAACGTCGAACACGTTCAGCGCTTTGCGCACTGGAAGGCCTACATCAGAGGCGGGCGGCAAGCACCGCATCGCGGTGCGCGCCCGCATTCGCCAGCGCGCGAACGGCGAGTGTAGCCGCTGGAAGCTATCGCGACTGCTGCTGTTGAACCTGCAGCAATACAAAACCAATAATGCCCGAACCGATAGCTACCCAGCTCGAAACCGCCATTGCAAGGACGAGCCTGGCGAGATCATCATTGAAACTCGCTGTCACAAACCAAGCGGCGCAGAAAGCGAGGCTCGCGAGGAGCGCGCTCGGCTGGCATAAGTCTCGGATTGGATGTTGCACTGCGTCGTCCCCTTAGGGTTGTTGGGGCGCAATGCGAGCACAATGCCGAAGTTCCAAGAAGGCGGCTTGCGTGCGGCGGATAGTTAACAGTTGCTGAACCGTATCCGTACTACATGACGCCGCAGCTGCTCGCCTTCGCGCACGCCCCGCACGAAGCGATTGGCTGTGGATCGAGGATCGCCAGCAGACTGGCTTGGCAGCATTTCGCAATGGATCTCCGATGGCAAGATCGACGGTGATGCGCTCGACGGACAAGGGCCGAGGGCCAAGATCCGCATAGCGGTTGCCGACGAGCAGCTGCGGCAGCGGCTCGATCTAGTCCAGCGTACCGGCAATGGCCTCGCGACCAGGCTGGACGCGTCGGCGGCGCAGGCGGCCGAGCAAATCGCGCCAGCCGCGGCAGTTGCCGCGCCGGCGAGCTCCTCGGCGGCGCTCGAGGAGGCGTTCAAGCGCGGGCGCCTCGAGGCGCTGGAGCGTGAGAACCGGCGGCGCGCGGAGGAGGAAGCGGCGCGTGCCGAGTTGGCAAAAATCGCCGGCCGCGCCGTATCGATCGTCGACGGCGCGTTGCCCGAGATCGCCGCGAGGTTCGCGCTGCCACAGCGTGACATCCTGCATGTCCTGCGCGCCGAATTCCGCGGTGTGCGCTCGCGCGCGGCGCGCAAATTGCGCGACGATGCCGCCGCCCTGCCCGAGCTGATCGAAGCGGAATTCGATCCGGATCGCGGATCGTCGGTGTGAGCACTTTCGCGGACGAGCTGAAGCAAATCGTCGAGGCGCTCGGCGACGGCGAGCCGTTGTTCGGCACTCAGCTTCGCGCCGGCGGCGCCGATCGGCCGGCGATCAAGGTTCGGGCCGGGAGCTCCCATCGAAACGGCAGCCAGCGCGCCGATCATGGACGGCACCGCCATGATGAGCAGGTCGCGCGCAAAGCGCAGCAGACCCGCATCGCCAAAGAGTGCCGGCCTCGGATCAATCACCATGTAGATAGCCCAACCGGCGACGCCAACGACAGCCGGAATGATGATGTCGTATTTGCGTTTTTCCGGATGACGGATCTGGAGATAGCGCAGCGGCGCGAGCAGTCGAAGGCTCGAGATCAAGACCACCAATGGGCACGCGCGGACGCAGTTCTGGCTGTCCCGCACCCAGTACGAAGTGGCCGCCCAAAATCCGTCGACCTACCGTGTCCGAAGGGTCTTCCACTTTCAAAATGGCGCCGAGATGTTCGACATCAAGCGGCCCCTCGAATCCGGCCTGCGGCTCATCTGGGACAAGTACGCGGCCGTTCCGAGGTGATGCCGCTCATCTGAGGCGGGGGGCCGGGAAGCGGAGCCGCCGCGAGTCGCGCCGCCAAGCCGCAAAGGAGCTTCGCATATCGCCGCCGAAGCCGCAGCCCGTCGACCTACCCTCCCGGTTCTACCCGCTGCTGACTGGCATCCTGGGACTGCTCGCTTTCGTCGCCCTGCTGATCATGCTGTGGCGGTAAAGCCCGTGGCCGCGGCGGCTCGCGCCGCCTTCTCTTCGGCGATCGCCATCTCGCACATCGTCCTGAACTGCTGGAACGTGTTGAGCAGCAACCGGGCGCGCCTCATGAACTTCTCGAACCGCCAGTAGTCGAGCGATTCCGCCGTTACGAAGTCGTCGCTCTCAAGCATCTTCGAATGCTAAAGCACCATCGGCAGGCCCTCCGGAACCGGCGCGGTCTCGCCCGGCGCAGCTCGCCGATCAAGGCCGAATGAGATGCGTGATCCGAAGCACTTTCGGCGCCTCGATCGACGGGAGCAAACGTTCGTATGTATGGACATGGCACGTTGCGCACTTAACTTATGAATCAATATTTTGCGAGCCTGAACCAGCTAACCAATCGATACTCTTTCCTGATACAGTCATGCCCTTCGACAGAGAGTCTGATTGCGCAATCTGCAGGCATCCTTCCGGTCGCTATATCATCCAGGAGCTACGGGCTGATGGCCGTTTGGAGCTATTAGTTGGGAGCTTTGATTCTGCCGCTGCCGCTGAACGATGGGTTCTGGGCAGGAGCACCAAATGCTCCGGAGCGGCCAGGATCGCCGAGTTGCCGTCGGCGATATCCAGCGGGCGTGACAGAAAAACCGTGCATGCTCCGAGTGGATGATCGCATTCCCCAATGTCGACGACGGCATCAGGGAATCACGAATCGCCCAAAGGCAAAATCCAAAAACGCCAGAAAGCGTGGTCCAACACCCCGCTCTCCTGCAAAAGCGAATACTGTATCAAGACCAATTCTGCTTATTTCTCTTTACCGATTCGTATTCTTCACGGACAAGAACCGCATTCTGCTCGACAACTACTACCCTTCTCCGGCGACCTCGAACGGAAGATACAGGTCTTCGTCGAACCTACAATCACGTCCACTATGACGAGAGCATCAACAACCTCCCGCCGGCCGATGTTTACTTCGGTAGGACTGAGGCGCTCCTAGCTGAGCGAAACCGTATCAAGCGCAACACCACTGCCAACCGTGGCGTGCAGCATCAATTGCAAGCGGCTTAAACTCAACCCCCTGATGAGCCAGAGCCTCCGTTTTCGAAACGCCTGATCCGTCTCGAATTAGCTGACGACTCCCCGTAAAAGTACGGGGCATCGCTCTTGACACGATCGCGCACATGGAGCGCGCCGGGAAACATAAACTCAGAAAAGAACAACTCCGCCGTAGTTCGGATGGGTTTTCGCTTTTTGACGATCGCCCCTATTAATAACTTCTTTCTGCTTTTAACTGCATTCTTTGCTCGGCCTGATCCAGGATCTGCATTTTTCGGATGCTAGCCGATACGCAGCGATAAATAGTTAGAGAGACACGATGCGAAGCATTCAAAATCTACGGATTGGTACGAAGCTTGCGATCTCCTCACTTATCAGCCTCCTTCTGGTCGGTGGGATGATTTGGGTCCAAGTCAACGGCAACACCTCAACGCGCAGAGCCGATGAATATGTTATCGAGCAGTCCACGATCGTCCAAAATGCGATCGACGCAAAAGCCTCTGCCCGCGGTATGCAGATTGCCGGCCGCGACGTGAGGCTGGCGAAGACGCCGGAAGAGCTTCAGTCCGCGCTTCTGTACCTGAACGAACGGCAAGATAGCGCCACGAAGTTCGCTAATGAAATTCTGAAGCTTGCGCGATCGCCGGAGAACCGCGGGCGAGCCGAGAAGATCAAGATTTTAACACAAGAATACGTCGAAGGCGTGAGAGAGAGCGGAGGCCTTCGCTCTGAGATCATCAACCTTCATCAACAACTCTTGGTCGCCAATGCTGATCAAACTGGCCTCATCCCAAAGGCTTCAGCGCTCGATGAGAAGGAGAGCCGGCTTGCGAAGGAGAAGACCGGCCCTCTCGCGGTCGAGCTGGGCGCACTCGCAGACAAGATCGTCGAATTTGCCAAACAGCGGGCCGAACAGGCTCGGACGATGTCGCGGCAGGAGATGTCATCGGCTGAACGAAATTCCCTAGTAATTGGGGCCGCGGTCACTTTCCTACTCATTGGTGCATGTGTCTTTTCAGTTGTCACCATCGCACGGCCTCTGCAAGCACTGACGGCAGCCATGCGTGAACTCGCCGGCGGCAAATTTTCTTTTGTACTGCCCGGGCTCGGAAGGAAGGATGAAATAGGAGACATCGCGAACGCCGTTGAGTCGTTTAAAGTCCAGGCCGAACAGAAGGCTCATGCCGAAGCCGACGCCAAAGCGGAGCAGGATCGGATCATGGCAGAGCGACGAAAGGCTGACATGAATCGTCTCGCTGATCAATTTGAGAGCGCCGTCGGCGAAATCGTAGAGACGGTCTCCTGTGCTTCGACAGAACTGGAGGCGTCGGCCGGCACCCTGAGCGCAACAGCGGAGCGGGCAGGGGAAATGGCTGGGGTCGTCGCCGCCGCATCAGAGGAGGCCTCGACCAACGTCCAATCCGTTGCATCCGCAACGGAGGAGCTGTCATCATCGGTCAATGAAATCAGCCGCCAAGTCCAGGAATCCGCGCGTATGGCGGGCGAAGCGGTGGGCCAGGCCCGGTCCACAACTGACCGTGTGAGCGAACTGTCGAAGGCCGCCGCGAGGATCGGCGACGTGGTCGAGCTCATCAACACGATCGCCGGACAGACCAATCTTCTCGCGCTCAACGCGACGATCGAGGCTGCTCGCGCCGGCGAAGCAGGGAGGGGTTTTGCCGTCGTCGCTTCGGAAGTCAAGGCGCTCGCCGAGCAGACCGCGAAGGCGACGGGTGAAATCGGTCAGCAGATTTTGGGCATCCAGGCTGCGACGGCAGACTCGGTGGCTGCGATCAAGGACATCTCGGGAACCATCGAGCGCTTGTCAGAGATCTCATCGACGATCGCCGCTGCCGTAGAGGAACAGGGGGCTGCTACTCAAGAGATCTCCCGCAACGTTCAGCAGGCGGCCCAGGGTACCATGCAAGTCAGCAGCAACATCGTCAACGTCCAGCAAGGGGCGTCGGAGACCGGATCGGCCTCGGCTCAAGTGCTGTCTGCGGCCCAGTCGTTGTCATACGACAGCAGCCGTCTGAAAGATCAAGTCGCGCGTTTTCTGACGAACGTGCGTGCAGCATAATTTAGAGAGCTGGGGACCCGCTATGGGACAAGTCATTCGGTTGCAACGCGCGGAACAGTTCTCTCTCGCGCCCGACGAGGATATCCCGGAGGACTATCACCGCTTATCGAAGGAGGAGCTGAAGCGCGCCATATCCGGCTGCCTTGAGGTTCGGCATCAAATCGGGGTGCTGATCGAACTCGCAGTCCAGGCCGAAAGGATGATAGACAACGTTTCCGACGAGAGATTGCAACATGCGTTGCGCGAAAAACGAGTCCGAGCGCATGTTGAACTGGTCAGCGTGCTTTCAGAGGTTTCGAGGACAACCATGACGCTCGTGACGACCCTTGCGGGGAACGCTAAATCCGATGAATAACCGGCGCAGGGAATAAGGATCTGCCGCCGATCTTGATCGGACCGGTTCCTGGCTCGCAGGGCACGACGGTCTTGTGGCTGACTGACGCGTTCGAGCCCGTCCGTGGCCCGCGCGGTCTGTGCTTTACCATCCGAAGCGCATGCGGGAATGTTGGCTCTAGCAATTGCCAGCGAGCGACACGTCGATTTTCGTTACCGCGCCGACGTGGCGAAGCCCATAAGCCCCGACGGGATGGAGAAGTATTCTTCAAGGATGCGGGTGGTTGGGACCGCGATATCCTTGATCTGAGGCCGGCAACACGCGCGTCGCGCTTCCCGATAAATTCATGCACAGAGATGTGAACTACCTCACACTTCCCCCAAAAAAGCCGGCGCAGAATTAGAATTGCCTACAGCGAAAGGTCAGTGTTAGCTCAAGACACGAATAGCTGTTGGTTTGCCAGGAACTAGAGACTCGTCTTTTCGAGTTTCGCATCTGCTAATTCACGTAGCGTCCCGTTCGCACGCAAATATGCGTGGAATATTGGGGGTGTACGGTGCGAATCGAATCGCTCGAATTCGGCAGCAATCGCTCTTCCGCCCGACTTTCGCTCGCTAAAGCCGTTGCGCTGTTCACACTCACCATCGCATTTTTCGGAGAGCGAGCGCTGGCGCAACGCGCTAGCAAAGTGCAGACGTACCAAGAAATGCTGATCTGGACCGGCGACTATGACGGAATGATCGATGGAAGTTGGGCGGCGGAACTTTGCAAGCGATCAAGAGGTTGCAGAGGCGAAACCGCTACGATGCGAGCGGCGATCTGACCGACCAAGAAGACGTGGGATAGGGATATGGCGGTTGTGCATGCCGTCGATTGTCGAGGAGATGACGTGAGCTAGGATCTGTTTGCTTGGGGAGGACTGTCGTGCAGCCACGTCAAGAGCGTCAGATCGACAAGAGCCGAGAACTTTCCTGGTACGAACATCTGCTCGTGCTCTTGCAGATGGGGGCATCGATCGAGCATGCCCTCATGGTGCAATATTTGTACGCGGCCTATTCGCTGCGCGACGATGTCGAGCAGGCGCGGCGCTGGCGAGAGACTCTGTTGCTGATCGCGCGCGAGGAAATGGGACATCTGCTGACGGTGCAGAATATTCTCGCGCTGCTTGGCGGCCCCATCAACATCGACCGCGAGGACTACCCCTTTGACACGCCGTTCCAGTCCTTTCCGTTCCAGCTCGAGCGCCTGACCCGCGGCTCTCTGGCATGCTATTGCTATGCAGAAATGCCCGTGGGTCTGGAAAAGGACCCCAAGCGCGCTGCAGAGTACGCTGCAATTCGCGCGGACGCGGAGAAGCACGTAAGGCAGCAAGGAAAGAACATTGGGGCCGAAGTCAAACACGTCGGGGAGCTTTACCACGAGATCGTCGGGATTCTCGGCGATCCCGAGAAGATCCCGAACCACTGCTTTGTCGACGCCGCTTTCGGCCAAATGAGTTGGGATGACTGGGGGCGCAGCTACCGCGGCGAACCTGCACCGAAGACGACAACTCCAGAGGTCGCAGCGCAAACAGGCTCCGAACGGGCCACCCTCTTCATCAGCAAAGCCACCACCCGAGAGCAGGCCATTCTCGCTCTCGCAGAGCTTTCCGAGCAGGGTGAAGGCCTCGTTGCGATCGAAGAATTGATGGGAGGCGCCCCGATTCTGCGAGCGGTCCGCCCCAGTGTTCATAAGATAGAACCTGAAGACAGTCATTACGGGCGCTTCCACGCGATTTACGAGGAGCTTTGCAAATACGAGGATGAGAGTGAGTTCAGCTGGAATGTTCCGCACAACCCGTCGAGCGACTATTCGGAAAATCGCCCTTCGGCGCAGGGCACAACTGCAAGCAGGATCCAGATCGAAAGCAGGCGGTCGCGCCGGTGGGCGGGGCTTTTCAATATTCGATATCGCATGCTGCTGACCTGGCTGATGCATGCGCTCATGCTGACCAGACGGCATCCGCCGCCGGCAACGGCGCATCTGCGCGGACAAATCATCCACCGCGCGTTCGGCGAGATGTACAACATAAAGGCGATTTCAGAAGTTCTCGTCAAGTCGCCGTTGAAAGACGATCAAGATCCGAGTGATCTGCAAGATCCGAAAAGTCCGCGCGCCGGGCCCCCGTTCCAGATGCCTTTCCGCCTGACGCTTCCGCCCAACGAGCGCGATACCTGGCGGATTCACAGGGAGGCGATCGCAACATCGCTGGAGCTCTGCGAGAAGCTGCTCAGCGACAAGAAACATGTATGCGCCATGGAGACCAGACCCGCAGCGAGAAACTACCTCGCGGCATTGAAGGAAGCCGACGAGGACGCTCTTCTATGGGCCAAAAGCGTTTTTGATGGGCTTCGATAAGTTGGGGAGTTGGTGCGATGCCGATCAAGCGAATTGCGATCCTGCCGCCGTTGGCCTTTGCGCGCTTTGGCTCGCACCCGGAACCGGTTGACAACTACACGCTTGAAACGCCGAAGGGCGAGGATGACCTGTTCGGATATCGCCGCATCATACCCGAGCCGACGTTCCAGATCTCGGCGGACGGCGAGATCACGGGGAAGAGAACGCCAAAAACGATCATTTTCAAGGAGAACGGCAAGGTCCGTCCGGTGGCGCCGTTCTTCGAGCTGTGGGCCGAGTTCGACGACGGCAGTTTTGAGCACCTCAAGCAGAACATGTTAGGGGATGCCAAGCTCGAATGGTGCGTCGAGGTTGAAAATCGCAAGGTGTTTCGACGCACCTACAACAACGACGATGTTGTCAAGGCAGAGGCCGACTGGTTTTCAGACCATGCGCCTCACAAGCTTGAGGGCAAGTGCAATAACTTTCTCGCTGGCGCTTCGATCGACTTCGGCGAGGTGCGCTACATAAAGCCCAACAGCAACTACCCTCACATCCGCTTGCGCTTCACGCCTGCTGCCGGACGGATCTATGGCTCCGACAAGCCAATTGAGAACCTGGAGGAAGAAAAGTTGGTGGCCGAGCGCGTCTACAAAGACCGGGGCAAAGACGCGAAGCCCAAGTCTTGGGTGCGTTGGGAGCACGAACGCGACAAGGAATACGAGCACGATATCGAGACAGTGCCGCCCGCCCTGTTCGCTATCATACCTCCCGCGCCGCCCTGGCTCAATCGCGATATCGCGATCAGCCGAGGCTACCTCGACGATGCCTGCGACGGGTTCGTGCGTGCGAAACTCACGATATCCGGCTGCACTCTCTGTGCAAAGGCACGCATCGGCGTCGCGCCGCCGCATTATGCGCCCGACACGTTGTTTGTTCGCAATCTTCTCGACGATCTCGAACAGGCGCGCGAAGGCATCGAGATCGAAGGCGATTCGCGTGACCGCGCTTTGGAGATCGTGCGGCGGGCGTTCGAAGCCGTCCGCTTCATGAACGTCGCCGTCATGAACGGCAATCCGTTCAGAGGTCGCGATGGCATCGACCTCGATACCATGCCGGCCGAAGAGGCGTTCGGCAATCAACGCCCGCTGCGGCCGGTGTTTTCGCCCCCGGCGGCGGACACGCGCGCCATCATGGCATTGCATCAACGTGTCTTCGCGGCAGTGACGAGCGGGAGCGCCGCCTGGTTCGCAAAGCTGCTTCGGCAGCCCGAAGAGGTCGCCGATCTGACTGACGACGGACGGCGCAAGATGCCGGCGCTCATGTGTGGCGCCGACAGTAATTATCTCGCTTTGACGCGCCGACAGATCAATGCGATCGAAAAGATCGGGCCGCGAAAGATAGTTCCGTCTGCGTCGAAGGAAGTTCCTGCCTCATCGTCGGAGGCGCCCCCGGCATCGAACGACGATTCGCGCCAGGCGTCCAAGCAGGAGCCTGGTTCGCCGCCAAAGCAAGAGACGCCTCCACCTCCGCCGCTGCAAACAATCGACGCGGACAAGCTTGTCAGGTTGCGCCCGGTGAACAAGAGCGCAGAGCTGCTGTACAGGGCGACTGGCAATCCAATCAGTTCACACCCGATCACGGCCATCGGCAACTGCTGTCCGGGTCTCGAGTTCGATTTTCGTGCGGTCTGGCGCCGGCTGTTTGTTGGAATCACGCTGGTCGAGCACGACAACCTGGTCGTCGACGCCGATCCTCCGTTTCAGCATCTGCTGGGGCGTCGGTTGCTGAAAATCGGGGAATACGAGGTGGTCGCCGAAATCAGGGGACCGAAAACATCCGACCCAACCGACTCCATCGTCGAAACCACCGAGGAGAACCCGCATGGCGTGATTTGCATGGAATGGTCGAACAGTCTTGCGCGTGTCCTGAACGAAGCGGGTGACAAACCGGGTTACAAAGTCGCCTGCATTTTTAGTGGTGGCGACCCGTGGGGTCCACGCACTGGTTTGCCGGAAGAACTCAAAAATCAGAACCAATCCAAAGACGCGAAAGGTCCCAAAGGTTCGAAAGTATCCAACGATCCCAAACATGATCCGATGAACCACAAAAATCCGGAGGATCAAAACAAGAAGTGGCTGAAGCAAGAATTGGAGGTCCGCAACTTCTTTGAATCGGATTCAGCCGTCATCTCGGAAAAGCTGGCGGAGGCGGGCGAATTGACCCAGGGCTTGTGCTCGCCCTGGCAGAACGATTTTCGCGAATGCTCCTGCTACTACTGGGCCTCCAGCCGACCCGACTATGTCAATGTCACCATCGGGCCGGACGGGACGAGCCGCGGCGACAATTGGCTGCAGAAGGAACGCATCGGCGACTACCTTCCGGACGATTACCAGGACTCGCGGCTCATCATGTACGACGATCTGTTCAGGGAATGGGAGCGCATCCTCAAATTCCAGGTGGGTGGAAGGGACTACAAGCCCGACGAGGAATCCGAGCACGCCGACGCTGAGCTCCCGAAAAAAAAGTGATCCCCATGGGCATGGACGCGTTTGCAATGCCCTCAGCCGTCGGAACGCGTTTCATAGCGGCCGGCGCGCCGCGCTCGCCCGACATCCATCTGCTTGAAAGCGAGGCTGGCCATCATCTGTTCGTGGTCAACGGCAGCCGGCTGTTCGACGTCGCGCCTGACCTGTTCGCCCGCCTCGGCGCCGCGATCGCCGCCGACTGTGTGAGCGAGGTTTTGTCCAGCATCGGCGTGGGCGAGCCGCCGTTGATTGACGATGCGCCGCTTCCCGCGCCGCCGATTCATGCGCTGTCGCTCGCCATCGCACAGAAGTGCAATCTCGGCTGCACCTATTGTTACGCCCAGCAAGGCGAGTTCGGCGGGACCGCCAAGAACATGGAACTTGGTGAGGCACTTCGCGCGGTGAACTTGCTGGTGGGAAGCGCCCAACCGGGGGCACGCCTCAATCTCGCGTTTCTCGGCGGGGAGCCGTTGGTCAATCGCAAAGTGTTGCGGGCCGCCACACAGAACGCCGTGCATCTGGCCGAAAGGCGCAAGGCAAAGATCACCTTCTCGATCACTACCAACGGTACGTTGCTGAGCGAGGACGACGGTCGCTTCTTCGAGGAGCATGGTTTTGCGGTCACCATCAGTATCGATGGCCCGCGGGAAGCCCATGATGCCTTGCGCCCTTTCAAGGGCGGCGGCGGCAGCTATGACGCGGTGATGAAACGCGTCGCGCCGCTGCTGAAGATGCAGCAAAGGATGCAGGTTTCCGCGCGGGTGTCGGTGACGCCCCGAAACCTCTCCCTGCGCCGGACGCTCGACACGTTTATTGCCGCCGGCTTTCACAGCGTCGGCTTTTCCCCTGTGCTCAGCGCGCCCAACGCCGAAGGCGAAATGCAGTCCGAGGATCTCGAACTCATGCTGGGTGAAATGATCGATTGCGGGCTGGAGTTCGAGCGCGCTTTGCGCTGCGGCCGGCGCTATCCCTTCGCCAACATGGTCAACGCGATGCGAGAGATCCACCGCGGAACGCATCGCCCCTATCCCTGCGGCGCAGGCGCCGGCTACCTTGGTGTGTCCGCGGAAGGCGAACTTTCGGCCTGCCACCGCTTCGTCGGAGACGAGATTGGCGCGATGGGCTCGCTCGACGACGGCGTGGATCTTTCTCGCCAGGCTGACTGGCTGGCAACGAGGCATGTCCACCGGCAGGAGCCCTGCAAATCCTGCTGGGCGCGCTATCTCTGCGGCGGGGGCTGCCACCACGAGGTCATCCGGCGCGGGCGGCCGGCTTGCGACTACATCCGCGCCTGGCTAAATTATTGCCTCGAGGCCTATCTCCGGCTGTCGTCCGACCCGGGAGCGGCTAGGTTCGGCCTGACAGGAACGGCCCATGGCTGACGTCTGCGTCATCGGAGCGGGCCCTGCCGGTAGCACATTCGCTGCGCGAATGGCCCAACTCGGACATCAGGTTAATCTGATCGAACGCAAGCTATTCCCGCGCAGGCGTCTGGGCGAGTCCTTGAGTCCCGGCGTCATGACGCTGCTCAGGGCGGCCGATATGCATGAGACGATAGAGGCAGCGGGTTTTCCCAGAGTGAGGCGTGTCTGGGTAAAATGGGCCGACGGACCGAGATTCCGTGAGGATCTCAGAGAGGAATGCCTTCTGGTCGATCGCGGCGAGTTTGATCTGCGCTTGCTGGAGCGCGCGCGGGCCTTCGGGGTGCGGGTTCATCAACCCGCGCATGTCCTCGAGCAAATTTGGGACCGCGCGAAATGGCGGCTGACCGTCGACGTCGACGGTACCTCTATGCATCTAGCTGCCGACTTCGTGGCGAATGCCAGCGGACGGCGCGGCGTTTCACCGCGCCGTCAAACCAAGATGGGTGCGTCCACGCTGGCGGTTTATGGCTATTGGCGCGGCGCAAGCGTGCGGACCGCGCCGTGGATCGAGGCGGGCGAGGACGTTTGGTATTGGGGCGTTCCCGTGCCCGACGGAACCTATAACACGCTGGTGTTTGTCGATCCCGACCGGTTCAGGTCGGCTCCGGGCTCAAATCTGTCGGAGCGCTTTCTGGGGCTCATCGGTCGCTCCGGTCTGATGGCGGACTGTCGCGACGCCGAGCTGGTTGCCTCCGCGCGCGGCATCGACGCGACACCCTATCTCAGCAGCGACTGTGTGGCGCCCACGCGAATTCAGTTAGGGGACGCGGCGCTTGCGATCGATCCGATTTCATCGAGTGGTGTTCAAAAGGCGATCCAGACGGCGCTTTCCGGCGCCATTGTCGCCAACACCCTGCTGGGCCGGCGCGAAATGATCAACGCCGCTCTAGATTTTTATGGCGCGCAGCTGAGCGATGCATCGGAACGACACCGCCGCTGGGCCGCCGGGCACTATCGCGCTGTCGCGGATCAATGCGACCGCCCGTTCTGGCGACAACGCTCGGCCCCGTTCGAGACGAGGGAACCCCCACTGCTTCCGGCATTCGAAGCTGGCGCTTTGGCAACGACACCCGTCGAGCTGTCGCCCGAACTGGAGTTTGTCCTCACGCCCTGTCTGCGGGGTGACTTTGTCAGCCTCGCCTCGGCCTTACATCATCCGCGCCTTGGAAGCCCGCTGGTGTTCCTCGGGGGCCGAGAACTTGCGCCGCTGCTGCAAAAACTACCGCCAGGCAAGACGCCGCTGCAGATCGCGCAATTCTGGTCGAACCGCATGCCGCTCAAATCCGGTATGGCTATCGCAGGCTGGCTCGTCAATCACGGCGTCTTGGTCAGACAGTCTAAGCAGGGCGGAGCGCCGTCATGAGAGCTGCTTCCCTCTCGGAATGGCTCAAGTCACACGATCTCGAGCGTTTCATTGAAGTCTTCGAGGAAAACGAGGTTGACCTGACGACTTTTCGGGTTCTGACCGACAGTGATCTCAAGGAGATTGGTATCCCGTTCGGACCGCGCAAGCGAATCCTAAGTGTGCTGAGCGAGGGAAAGGCGCTCAACGAATCGGCCGCGCAGGCCAGGACGGCGACAGGTGAGCGCCGCCAGTTGACAGTACTGTTCTGCGACATGGTGGAGTCCACCAAGCTTGCCTACAAGTTCGATCCCGAGAGGCAGCAGATCATTCTTCGCGCCTACGAAGAGGCCTGCACGACCTGCGTAAATCGTTACGAGGGCTACGTCTTTAGGATGCTGGGCGATGGCGTCGTCGCTTTTTTCGGATTCCCACTGGCGCACGAATCCGAGGCTGAACGCGCCATCCGCGCCGGGTTGGATATCGTCGAGGCCATCGCACGACTGAATATCAAAGGCGTTGGGCGGCTGCAGGTTCGCATCGGTATCGCTTCAGGCATAATTGTCGTCGCCTCTGGCGAACGGAACGCGTTCGGCGAAACCATGAACCTAGCTTCCCGCCTTCAGACGGTCGCCAAACCGAACTCCGTCGTGGTGAGCGAAAGCGTGCGCCGGTTGGCGGCCGGGGAGTTCGAATATGAGGATCTAGGGGAGAAGGATCTGAAGGGCGTCAGCGGTTCTAAGAAGGTCTATCACGTACTCGGCTTGAGTCGAGCCGAGAGCCGCTTTGACGCAGCAACGAAGCGCGGGCTCACGCCCATTGTCGGACGTGATGCAGAGCTCTCGACATTGACAGACATGTGGCGGCAGGTGAAAGAGGCGCGTTCGGGGCGGGCGATCCTGCTGCGCGGGGAAGCCGGTATTGGCAAGAGCCGAATGGTGAATGCGCTGCGCGAACGCCTCCAGAACGAACCCGTCCAAACTCGGCTGTTTCAATGCTCGCCATTCTTCGTCAATAGCGCTTTCTATCCTATCCGTTCGTCTTTCGAACGGGGGCTTCTTCCGGTTCGCAACAAGGGTGCGCAGATCCAATTGGGCCAGCTCGAAGCGCGGCTCGTCGATCGACTGGGCCTTGCCCGGGAAGACATGCGCTTTGTCGCAGCGTTGCTTTCGGTTCCTTACCAGGAGCGCTACGGGCCGATTCTCGTTTCCCCCAAGCTCGCCAAGGAAGAGACTATGCGAGTGTTGATTGAGATCGTCCGGGCTGAGGCGCGCGCGGGACCCACCCTTATTCTGTTCGAGGACGCTCACTGGGCTGACCCGACGACGCTCGACCTGCTTGGACGCTTTATCGATGTGCTGGCCGACATTCCGACTTTGTTCGTCGTCACGGCGCGCCCTGAATTTCGTGTGTCATGGACGAATGACTCTGCCGTAACCGCGGTAGGTTTGGCGAAGTTCACCCCGGCACAGAGCAGTTCGCTCGTCGCGAATGTCGTGGGGCGGAAGGCGCTGCCGCCTGGCCTTGCTGCTCAGATTGTTGCCAAGGCCGACGGCGTTCCCTTGTTCGTTGAAGAGCTGACGAAAACCATCATGGAGTCCGGCGACCTAATCCTCGACCGCGATCGGTACGCCTATGCCGGATCGTCGGCCAACGTCACGATCCCCGAAACCCTACGCGACTCGCTGATGGCGCGCCTCGATAGAGTAGCGGTGAGCAAGGAAATCGCCCAGGTGGGTTCGGTCATCGGCCGCGAGTTCAGTTATGAACTACTCGCCGGGTTAGAGCTGATGAGCGAGGAGGCGCTGAGCGATGGACTACGACACTTGACCTCGTCCGGGCTGGCCACTTGCCACGGCGAGATCCCCCACGCGGCGTATACGTTCTCCCACGCCCTTGTTCAGGATGCCGCCTATGAATCTCTCCTGAAAAGTCGACGTCGGCAGCTGCACGGTGATGTTGCCCAACTCCTCGAGGAACGCTCGCCGGCGACGCGCGACTCCGCTCCGGAATTGCTGGCCCTTCATCACACCGCGGCGGAGTGCCATCGTATCGCCGCACCACTGTGGTTGCGGGCTGGCGAAGCCGCGATCGGGCGATTTGCCTTGCGCGAAGCAATCACGCATTTGCGGGCTGGCATGTTGGCGGTATCGAAGCTTCGGCCGTCAAAAGCGCGCGACCGTATGGAAATCTCGCTGAGAACCGCGCTCGGGCCAACGATCGTGGCGCAGCGAGGTTGGGGTCAGGCTGAGGTCAGCGATATTCTCAAACCAGCATGGAGGCTCGCGCAGTCGCTCAAGCGCACGACGGCCTATCTGCCGATCCTGAACGCGTTGTCGGTGCACTATATGTGCATAGACCAGCTGACGGAATCCCTCCGCTGGGCTGACAGACTATCAAAGGCCGGGGTAGAACTCGGCGACGACGGCTTGGAAATCGTCGGACATCGCGCCACTTCCGCCTGCCACTACTGGCTTGGCGAATTCGAAGCGGCGCTCCGCTCTGGCAATGAAGTGCACAGGCTTTACGACCCGAAACGGCATTGGGGCCTGGTGGCGCTCACCAACACCGACCCGTTCACCGGCGAAGGCATTTATCGCGCGCAGTTCCTCTGGATGATGGGTTATCCCGATCAAGCGCTCGCGGCGAACCAGGCTACTGAGGCCAACGCCCGGCGTCGGGGCCATCCGTTCGACCTTGCCTTCGCGCTCACGCTCGGCGCCCAATTGTTCGATTATCTCTGCGATTCCGATGCTCTGCTGCAACGTGCCGACGAGGCCGAACGCATCGGTAAGGAGCGCGGCATCGCGTTGCTTGGCGAAATCATGACCGAGATCAGCCGCGGCGTCGCGTGGCTGCGCGCCGGGCGTTTGGCCGAGGCCCTGACGCAGCTGGATCGCGGTATCGAGCGGCTGATGCAGACGGGGCACCGGATCTGGATCTGGTATCTCAGGGCTTTGCGCGCGGAAGCGCTGGCGCTAACCGGAGACATCGATGGCGCCTGGAGCCTCATCGAGGAGAGTGTCATTCGCATTGAAGCCGGCGAGGAGCGCTCGCACTATGCCGAGGTGCTGCGCTTGAGGGGCTGGATATTGATCTTGCGAAGCGAATCCGAACAAGCCGCGGCGACCTTGCGCAAGTCCTTGATGGTCGCCCGTGACCAGCGCGCAAAATCCTGGGAGCTTCGCGCCGCGACCACGCTCGCCCGCCTTTTGGCGAGCGGAGGCGATCAGGCTGAAGCGTTTGCGGTGCTGGCGCCCGTCTATGAATGGTTCACCGAAGGGCTCGACACCAGGGATTTGAGAGAAGCCGCCCAACTTCTGGCCGAACTTCGCAGCGCCCCGCCGGCGCGACAATCCCGAACCGTTCACAAAA
The DNA here is from genome assembly GCF_024199925.1 of Bradyrhizobium sp. CCGUVB1N3. Classification (NCBI taxonomy): domain Bacteria; kingdom Pseudomonadati; phylum Pseudomonadota; class Alphaproteobacteria; order Hyphomicrobiales; family Nitrobacteraceae; genus Bradyrhizobium; species Bradyrhizobium sp. CCGUVB1N3. The sequence goes on along the minus strand of NZ_JANADR010000002.1, from coordinate 4,570 downwards.
CCTGAGCCTACCAGGGAGTATCACGATGTCTAAGGAGCATGACGCAGAAGAAGCGGCGATCAGGGAGCTCGATGCGGAATGGAGCAAAGCGGCAACCGCAAAGAATATGGATGATGTAATGAAGTTCTACGCAACCGACGGTTCGCTAGTGTGGCCGGATCAACCGCCCGCCAAGGGACACGCGGCCATCCGCGCCAGTTGGGAAAGTATCTTCGATGCAGCGCCGAACATGTATCTGGATTTCAAGCCAACACACATCGAGATCGCCAGCGGAGGCGAAATGGCTTCTGACTTCGGCGTGGTGCATTTCGCACCGCATGCCAAAGCCGATGATCGCAAGAACACCGCAAAGTATCTCGTGGTCTGGAAGCGCGAACACGGCGCCTGGAAAGTGCTTTACGACAGCTGGAACTGGAACGCGCCGGAAAAAGACCGCGAATGATCGATCCTAAGTGCGGGATCAATGAGGCACGACAGTCGCGCCCGCAGGAAGTAGTACTGAAGCTCGCCGGTCTGAGACCGAAAGATCTTGTGCCCGTATTGAGCAACAGAGCGAAGTTATCAGAGGTCCTCTCCGGAAAGCGTCCACCGTCATTAAGTGCGATTTGCTCTTCATAAGAAACTAAACATTCCCGCCGACTTCTCCTGCGGGAGCGTCAGCCAGCGGAAACTTCGATATCAAATCCCGAGAAGTTTCCTTGGAAGAAACTCGTGAAGCGCAACTGTAGGTCCATCGCGGGCCGCGCGTAAAACTTGACTCCGGTCCTGGCGGTGTAGGCCGCGTCGATCTCGTCGAGCGCGTTCTTCATCGAGGCGGCTGCGAAGACGTGATCGAGGCCTGACCTGGAGAGCGTTCGCCTGGCGCGCACGATCTCGATTCGGACGCATTTAGTTTTCTTCGATTGAGCTTGGGGCTTCCTTCGTCCGATCTGTCCGGTCTTGCGCAAGGAGGTATCGGCCCATCGATGGACAAGACGCTCGCAGGGTTGTGTTTCGGCGTGGGGTCTCGACCATGATCGGCGTAGGGGTCCCGTCATCTCGAATCAATGGAATCAACGGCCTGAAAGGGTCTCGACGACGCCGATGGGGGTCAATGTTCGATCAGTATTCACACTCCCGGTTGCAGGTGGAATATCCTGGAGCCTATCCGAACAAGCTTCTTCGAACGCTTCAACGTCGGCTTAAATCCTGGCGCAGCGAGCAAGCGAACACGTTGTTGTTCGTTCCTTCGGAGAAAGCGTTGCTGGGGCACGAGGGCACAACAACCCAATGATGTGGCAGGCGCCAGCGGAGGAGGCCGGGCGCTCCGAAACCCCGGCCATCTCCGCACCCGGCCTCCTCCTCAATCCTGGCCGGGAGCAAATTAAATGAGGCAACCGATCGCACTCGGGGGCATCGATAGGTGAGGCAATACGCGCTTCCACCCAAATTGCCGCGCGGCATTCTGGGCGCCACCGATCGGGCGATCGATCTGGTGAGGCGCTTGCAGATTGCTTTCGCGATCATCGCCGCCCGGACTTGATCGAGCATGCGGCCAGGACATTGATCGGACAGCGGGTCTTTGGCCAATTGGCTACGAGGATTTCAACGATCACGACGAACTGCGGCACGACCCGCTGATGGCGGTGCTGGCGGGCAAGCTTGAAGCCCGGCGCGAGGACTGCGCACGGTGGCCGGCAAGTCGACGCTGAACCGGCTGGAGCTGAGCCAAAGCGAACCTTCGCGCTATCACAAGATAGCCTATGAAGCGGCGGCGATCGAGGCGCTGCCGGTGACGCTGTTCCTGGAGGCGCACAAGCGAGCGCCGAAGCAGATCATCCTCGATCTCGACGCCACCGACGACCCGCTGCACGGGCATCAGGAGGGGCGCTTCTTCCACGGCTACTACTATCTGCCGCTGTACGTGTTCTGCGGCCGGCTGCGAGCGCGTGAAGTCCGGGAAGATGGTCTGATTAGCGATGGAAAAATCGGCACGCGGCGCGCCTTGGAACACACACCGCGTGCCGCCGAAGCTCGTGCTAGTGCGCGGACAGCCCACACGCAGATACGGACCGCCTCTTCCACGAGCAACAGTGTGTCGAGCATGCCGCATCCACCTGACGAAAAGCTGACGGGCCGGATCTACTCCCACGAGCGCGCTGATAGGTGCACGCGAATCAATCGCCGCTGAAGTGGACCCCGGATTTTGGACCAGCGGCTTAGGTGGTGGTGACGGATCTGGCGCAACTGGCGGCCTTCCGGGGGACGGTAACGGCGCCCGTCCAGATCGCAGTGATCGTCGCTTTCGAATGCCCATCGCAACCTCCAAGTCTGGTGTTGCGACGATCGATTGAATCCGCCCAGGGCGCCTCACACGGCTATCGCGCAGACCTTTCGGCCGTCGGCATCACCGCTTCCATGAGCCGCAAGGCCGATTGCTTCGACAACGCCCCGATGAAGAGCTTGCATTCCGGACTCTCGTTGAGACGGCTAAATTGCGCTGGCGCATCGAACTCGACTATCAGGAACCCAAGCAGGAGGTCGGGCTCGGCCACTTCGAGGGACGCGGCTGGCTCGGCTTTCATCATCACGCAACGATGTGCATTGCAGCTTCGGATTCCTGATCTCCGAGCGGGAGACGATTGCCCCCTCAGCGCTCGGCGCGCCCGGCCGATCCCGCTCGCTCGCGTTCCCGCAGATTATAGACCCCGCGGTTCTGCCGCTACCGACCCCAACGTCACATTCCAGATTCGATCACGACGATGCGACGGCGACTCGAACAAGGGCTGGCCCGAACGCTGTCGAGATGTCCTTGTTGTGCAATCAAGTTCGCCCATTCCACAGACCACCGTTTGTGACGCAGTAAGACTAGTACCCACTTTTCTTGGATCGTGAGTCGTGATTCAAGATAAGGATGATACCCGAAGCAAGAGAAGTCTACCTTTCGAGGAAAGATCGCAAGGTGCTTGAGGCGCGAGTTGCCGCTCGCCAACGACGTTGCAGCGCGATTTGAAGCGGGCGCAGATAGTTCTGTTGGCGGCGGATGGTCGCAGCACCCGGTCGATCACCAAGGAAGTTGGAGTCCAGCCGCGGATCGTCAGCCTTTGGCGGCATCGCTATGCCGACCACGGCCTTGAAGGTCTGCAAGACAAGCCGCGGCCGGGCAAGCAGCCAATCTATACGAAGGCCACCGACAAGCGGATTCTGAAGCTGCTGGACAAACCGCCCCCGGAAGGGTTTGCGCGCTGGATCGGCCCTCTGCTGGCCGAGGCGCTGGGCGATGTTGACGTCCAATATGTCTGGCGGTTCCTGCGCAGCCACAAGATTGACCTTGCGGCTCGCAAGTCCTGGTGCGAGAGTAACGACCCGAACTTTACGGCCAAAGCCGCCGATGTTGTTGGCCTCTACGTCGCCCCGCCCGCGAAGGCCATTGTGCTATGCGTGGACGAGAAGCCCTCAATCCAGGCCTTGGAGCGAGCGCAGGGCTATCTGAAGCTGCCCAATGGCCGCGCCTTGACGGGCCAGAGCCACGACTACAAGCGGCATGGCACCACAACGCTGTTTGCGGCGCTTGAAGTCGCTACCGGAAAGATCATCGCGACGCATTCGAAACGCCGTCGCCGCGTCGAATTTCTCGACTTCATGAACAACGTCACCAAGGCTTATCCGGGCCGCCAGCTTCACGTCATCCTCGACAATCTCAACACCCACAAGAAGAACGAGCCCTGGCTCGAGGCCCATCCCAACGTGAAATTTCATTTCACGCCGACAAGCGCGTCCTGGCTCAATCAGGTCGAAGTATGGTTTTCGATCTTGCAGGGGCAGTCGCTCAGCGGCGCCTCCTTCACAAGCCTCAAGCAGCTTCAGGACCACATCGATGCCTACGTCAACGCATACAACCACAAAGCTGAGCCCTTCGTCTGGACCAAGAAAAAGGTCCGTCAACGCCGCCTCAAAGGCCGACGTATCACTCAGCTCTGATTCCGGGTACTAGGCTCGGATTATCTATATACGGCCGAAAGTCTCCCACACCCCGTCTTCGCCGTCCCAGCTGCCGCGGCTCGCTGCCTTGGAGTACTCCGTGGCGCGCTGCTCGAAGAAATTTGCGTGCTCGATGCCATTGAGACTCTCGACAAGCCACGGCAGCGGATGCGCCTTGACTTGGATGAAGCCGCCCTCCTTAGCCTCGAAGAAGCCGAAGACCGGGGCAATCTGGAGCTGGGTCAGTCGCCAGTCGGCGACATAGCGGACGTAGGCGTGGATCTGCTCAGGGCACATGCCCTCGATCTTGCCTAGGCCAAAGGCGAGATCGACGAAGTTCTCCTCCAGCTTCACCATTGTCTTGGCGACGTCGACAACGTCGTCGCGAACGGTGCACGTCACCGCTCCGGTTTCGCGGTGCCATTCGTGGAACAGCTTAATGATCCCCTCGCAGTGGAGACTCTCGTCGCGCACTGACCAGCTTATTATTTGTCCCATGCCGTTCATCTTGTTGTGGCGCGGGAAGTTGAGCAGCATGGCGAAGCTTGCGAACAACGCCATGCCTTCGGTGAAGGCGCCGAACATCGCCAGAGTGCGAGCGACATCGGCT